>JANXRY010000113.1 GCA_025356635.1 Gammaproteobacteria bacterium | reverse complement strand
CCAGCAGGCCTTCAGTCCGGCCTACGGGCTCGTGCCCGACGCCGGCAATGTGCTCGGCGTACTCTCACTCGTGTTCTGGTCGCTGATCCTGGTGGTCACGGTCAAGTACGTCACGATCATCCTGCGCGCCGACAACCGCGGTGAAGGCGGCGTGCTCGCGCTGATGGCGGTGGTCCAGCGCAGCCTGCCGATCGCTTCGCCACTGGCCTATGCAGTTGGGATCATGGGCATCTTCGGCACGGCGCTATTTTTTGGCGACGGTGTGCTGACCCCGGCGATCTCGGTGCTATCGGCGGTCGAAGGCGTGGAGGTGGTGGCGCCATCGTTGGCGCGTTTCGTCGTGCCGGCCACGATCGTCGTGTTGATGCTGCTGTTCTCGATCCAGCGCCGGGGTGTGGCCGGTGTAGGCAAGTTGGTCGGGCCGGTCACGGCGCTGTGGTTCGTGGCCATCGGTGCTTTCGGTGCGGTCGCGATCGCCGGCAATCCGGCCGTGTTGCAGGCACTCAATCCTGGCTGGGCGGCCGCATTCTTCTTCCACCACGGCGTCAAGGCCTGGCTGGGCTGGGGGCGATCGTGCTGGCGATCACCGGTGGCGAAGCGTTGTACGCCGACATGGGCCACTTCGGCCGCTATCCGATCCGACTGGCTTGGCTGGGCCTGGTGCTGCCTTGCCTGCTGCTGAATTATTTCGGCCAGGGCGCACTGATCCTGGCGGACCCGAATGCGGTGAGCAACCCGTTCTACCTGCTGGTACCGCATTGGGCGCGCTATCCGATGATCGCGCTGGCGACGATGGCCACGGTGATCGCTTCGCAGGCGGTGATCTCGGGCAGCTTCTCGGTGACCCGTCAAGCCATTCAGCTCGGTTACCTGCCGCGCATGCTGATCGTGCATACCTCGTCCGACGAAATTTCCCACGTCTACGTGCCCTGGGTGAATCGCGCCCTGTTTATCGCGGTGATCATGGTGGTCATCGGTTTTGGCTCGTCGGCCGCGCTGGGTATTGCTTATGGCGTGTCGGTGACGGGCACCATGCTGATCAGCGGGATACTTATCACCATCCTCGCGGCGGAACGCTGGCGAGTGCGGCCCTGGATACTGTGGCCGATGGCGACGCTGTTCATCGGCATCGATCTGGCCTTCCTGAGCGCGAACATGGTGAAGTTCTTCGAAGGCGCCTGGTTCCCGCTGCTGGTCGGCGTTGTCGCTTTCACCATCATGCGCACCTGGCGGCATGGTCGCGACCTGGTCCGTCGCCAGGTCAATCGCGACAGCCTGCGCATCGAGCATTTCATCGAGTCGGTGTTGGTCGATCCGCCGGTGCGCGTGCACGGCACCGCGGTGTTCATGACGCCGTCCAACGACTATCTGCCGCCGGCCCTGCTGCACAACCTCAAGCACAACATGGTGCTGCACGAACGCAATGTCCTGCTCAGCGTGGAGACGCTGGCGGTGCCGCGCGCGGAAACATCCGAACGCCTGGCCTACACCGATCTTGGCCATGGTTTCGCGCGCCTGAGCCTGCGCTTCGGCTACATGGAAGATCCGAACGTGCCAGATGCACTCAAGCACTGGAGCATTCCCGGACCGCCACTGGATCCGATGCGCACGACCTTCTTCGCCAGTCGCGAATCGCTGACCGCGCGCAAGGGCGAGGGCATGGCGCAGTGGCGCGACAAGCTGTTCCTGTACATGTCGCGCAACGCCACGCCGGCGACGGAATTCTTTGGCATCCCCGGCAACCGCCTGGTCGAACTCGGCACCCAGGTCGCGATCTGAGTGCGTGTTAGCATCTTCGGCAAGTTTCCGGGGAAGCTGAACATGCGTCTGACTTTGCTACCAGTCTTGCTGCTCGCGACAGCTCCGGTTGTTGCTGCGACACATGATGTTGCCGCGCTGGAAAAATCCGTCGACGCCGACGTGCTCGCCTGGCGCCGCGACATACACCAGCACCCGGAATTGGGCAACCGCGAATTCCGCACCTCGAAGCTGGTCGCTGATGAACTGCGCAGCCTCGGCCTGGATGTGAAAACCGGAGTGGCGCACACCGGCGTGATCGGCATTTTGCACGGCGGCAAGCCCGGCCCGCGCATTGCCATTCGCGCCGACATGGACGCGCTGCCGGTGACCGAACACAACGAACTGCCGTTCGCCTCGAAAGCGACCAGCATTTTTCGTGGCGAAACCGTGGGCGTGATGCACGCCTGCGGCCACGATTCACACACCGCGATGCTGATGGGAATCGCCCAGGCAATGGCATCGATGAAAGCCGATTTGCCCGGGGATGTGATGTTCATTTTCCAGCCAGCCGAGGAAGGCGCGCCCGACAACGAAACCGGCGGCGCTCCGCAAATGCTGGCCGAAGGTATCTTCAAGGAGTTCAAGCCGGAAGCGATCTTCGGCATGCATGTCTGGAGCGCGCTGAACGTGGGTCAGATCGGCTATCGCAGCGGCCCGTTCATGGCCGCCTCGGACCGTTTCCACATCGTGGTCAAGGGCGTGCAAACGCACGGCGCGCGGCCCTGGGGCGGCATCGATCCGATCGTCACCGCCGCCGATCTGGTGGTTACCGCGCAGAATATCGTCAGCCGGCGGCTGGATATCAGCAAACAGCCGGCAGTGCTTACGTTCGGCGCGATAAAGGGCGGCATCCGTTACAACATCATTCCTGACAACGTCGACCTGATCGGCACCATCCGCACTTTCGACCCGGGCATGCGCCAGCAGATCTTCGATGATCTGAAATCGGTGGCCGAGCATGTCGCCGCCGCCAACGGTGCCAGCGTCGTCTCCGAGATTCCCGACATCGAAGGCAATCCGGCGACGGTGAACGATCCGGTGCTGAGCGCGCGCAGCCTAGTCAGCCTGCAGCGCATCGCTGGCGCCGCCAACGTTGTAGAGCTGGCGCCGATCACCGCGTCCGAGGATTTTTCCTATTTCGCCAACCAGGTGCCGGGCTTCTATTTCTTCGTCGGGGCGACGCCGGTCGGCCAGGATGCTACGACCGCGCCGTCCAACCATTCGCCGAAGTTCTACCTCGACGAAGGCGCGCTGCCCGTGGGGACGCGCGCGATGCTGCAGGTGGCGCTGGATTACCTCAACGGCCCATCCCACTGAGTCGTGCGAGAATTCGACCATGGAACCGCGTGACCCCACCCATCTCGGCAAGCCGACCGATTATCCGGGCGGATACGACGCCGGCCTGCTTGATCCGATCCCGCGCGCGAACGGGCGCAGCGCGCTTGGCTTTGGCGCGGAAGTGCCGTTTATCGGCGTGGATGTCTGGAACGCCTACGAGCTTTCGTGGCTTGATGCACGCGGCAAACCGCGCGCGGTGATGGCGGAATTCCGCGTGCCGGCCGAATCGCCGAATCTGATCGAGTCCAAGAGTTGCAAGCTCTACCTCAATGGTTTCAATCAGGCGCGCGTGCCGGACACCGACACTTTGCGCACCATGCTCGTGCATGATTTATCGGCCGCTGCCGGCGCGCCGGTTAGTGTGCAACTGTCGACCCTGACCTCGCCGCAATCGGCGATCATCGCCAACCTCGCTGGCGAAGTCATCGACGATCTGCCGATCGAGTTTCGCAATTACGGTCCGCCTGATCCGTCGTTGTTGTACGGCAATCCGGATGCGGTGGCCGAAGAAATACTGGTGTCGCATTTATTGAAGTCGAACTGCCCGGTCACCGGACAACCGGATTGGGCCAGCGTGCAGATTGCCTACCAGGGCCCGCGCCTGGGTCGCGATGGCCTGCTGCGCTACCTGGTTTCGTTCCGCGAGCATGCCGAATTCCATGAACAATGCGTCGAGCGGATATTCAACGACTTGCTGCGTCAGTGCCAGCCTTCGCGCTTGTCTGTCTATGCGCGCTACACTCGCCGTGGCGGCTTGGACATCAATCCGTTCCGCTGCACCCCGGGTGGCCTGCTGCCCGACAACACCCGTACCGCGCGCCAGTAAAGAGGTTCGAATGCAGCCGATGCCATGCTCGCTTATTCGCACACTGCTGCTTTCGACGGCGCTGATCGCGCTCGCCGCCTGCAAGCCGAAAACTCCGGAAGTGCCCGCAACGATGGTGCCGGCAGTGCCAGCCACGATCGCCACTGCGATGCCCGCGGAGTCTGCGCCGGAGTCGCCGCCGCCCACGCCAGCGCTCGGCGACTTCAAGATCGTGCGTGTCTCGCTTGGGCGTTCCCTGGACATCGGCAACGACATTGCCGAGGAACGCAACGTGTTCGCGCCCCGGGACCCGGTCTACGCTGCCGTGGTCACCGCCGGCATGCACCAAGGCCTGATGCTGTCGGCGCGCTGGTTCGATAGCAGCGGCAAATTGCTTGCCCAGAACGACCAGCGCCTGGTGCCTGACGGCCCGATGCTGGCGACCTTCCACCTCAACCCGCCGAGTGGCTGGCCCAAGGGCCATTTCAAGCTGGAAATCGCCCTCGACGGGCAGTCGATGCAGAGCAAGGAATTCGAGGTTCGGTGAAATGACGCCTGTCGACCCACAGGCGACGGCCGCGCCGCCCGGCGCCGCCGCGGGCAGCGAATCCGCGCCGGAATTCATCGGCCGTTATAGGCTGCTTGCGCCGCTGGGCGAGGGAGGGTTCGGTTCGGTCTATGAGGCCGAGCAACAGTATCCAGTGAAGCGAAAGGTCGCCCTGAAACTCATCAAGGCGGGCATGGACAGCCACGAAGTGCTGGCGAGATTCGAGGCCGAACGCCAGACTTTGGCACTGATGGACCACCCGCATATTGCGAGTGTGCTGGACGCCGGAACCACCGACGCGGGCCGACCGTACTTCGTCATGGAACTGGTTGCTGGCAAGCCGATAACCGACTACTGCGATCAGCATCGACTCGACTTGAACCAACGCCTGGTACTGTTCGATCAGGTATGCGCGGCGGTCCAGCATGCGCACACCAAGGGCATCATCCACCGCGACCTCAAGCCCGGGAACATCCTGGTCAGCGACCAGGATGGCCAGCCGTTCGCGCACGTCATCGACTTCGGCATCGCCAAGGCGCTGGCTACCGGGCAGGGCGACCGGACTCGACTGACCGAAGTGAACCAGATAATCGGCACTCCGCTCTACATGAGCCCGGAGCAGGCGGACGGCAATCCTGACATCGACACCCGCACCGATGTCTACGCACTGGGAGCGATCTTCTACGAATTGCTGACGGGGACCACGCCAATCCGGGCCGACAGCCTGCGCGCGGCGGGCTATGCCGAGATGCAGCGATTGATCCGGGAGGTCGAGCCGCCCGCGCCGAGTGCGCGCGTGGCCCAACCCGAGATCACGGCGGACGCCATTGCCGAATGCCGCAGTGCTGGTGCCGCCGGCTTGCGACGCAGCCTGCATGGCGAATTGGACTGGATCGCGCTCAAGGCGCTGGAGAAGGAGCGCGCCCGCCGTTACGAGTCGGCAGCCGAGTTCGCGGCCGACGTTCGCCGGCATCTTGCCGGCGAGCCGGTGCAGGCGGCACCACCGAGCCGAAGCTACCGGGCACGCAAGTTCCTGCGTCGGCACCGGCTGCCGGTACTGGCGGCATCCTTGGTGGCGGCATCACTGGTCGTGGGCATCGTGGCCTTCGCCTGGCAGGCGAAGATCGCTCGCCAGCGCGCCGATGAGCTCGAACAGGTCGCGCGGTTCCAGGCCGACATGCTTGGCTCGGTCAAGCCGGTCGTGGCGGGATTGCGCCTGTCCGATAACGTCCGCGCCCAGTACGGGATATCACTTGATGGAAAGCACGTGAGCGGCATCGAGCGGCGCGCACGTCTTGACGGCTTCACCGAGCAATGGCAACAGCTCAATGCGCCGGATGCGGCGGTCGGATTCCTCGACAGCCTCGTCCTGCAACCGGCGAAGAAAGAAGTGACCGATCGGTTTCCCGCTCAGCCGCTGGTGCAGGCCACGTTGCGGGCGAGCCTGGGCAAGGTCTACGAGGACCTGGGCCGATACCCCGAAGGGCGGGCGCTGCTCGAGCAGGCGCTGTCGCAGCGCCGCCAGCAACTCGGCCCGGATGCGCTCGAGACCGTGCAAGTGGAAAACCAATTGGTGACGTTGTTGATCGAGGCTGGAGATCTGCCGAACGCGCGCCGTCGGGTCGACGGTCTGCTGGCTCGCCTGAAGGATACCGAGGGTGATTTTGGCGAAGAACGGGCCGCCGCTCTGGGCAGCCTGGCCCGTTTGTTGGCGCAACGTGCAGATTACCGTGGCGCCATTGATCGGGCGACCGAGGCGTTGGCGCTGCGCAACCGAATCCTCGGACCAGACCACAAAGACACCTTGAATCTGAAGTCGGACCTTGGTGAATTCAATTGGGAGATGGGGAAATTCGTGACGGCCGAGCGCATCTGGCGCGAGGTGCTGGGCCGTTCCAGGAAGGTACTCGGTGACGACGACCCGCTGACGTTGACCTCGATTGGCAATCTCGCGGTGGTGCTGGAAGATCTTGGCCGCGACGACGAGGCCCTGTCTCTGCACCGCGAGGCACTGGCACGAGACCGCCGGTTGCTGGGCAACAATCATCCGGACACGCTCACCGCGGTGGCCAACCTGGCGGCGGCACTCGGGAAGCGCGGCGACTATGCGGCGGCCGAACCGTACTATCTGGAGGCCTACGAGCGGCGACGTTCGGTCCTGGGCCCGGACCATCCGGTGACCCTGATTGCGCTCAACAACCTCGCCTTCCTGCGCTTCCAGCAGGATAAATACCTCTTGGCGTTCGATCTCTACCGGACGGCCTGGCAAGGGCGGTCACGGGTGCTCGGCCTAGACCATCCCGACACATTGGGATCGCAGTACAGCATGGGCACGGTGCTAAGGACGCTCGAGCGCTGGAACGAGGCCATTTCGATTCTGCAAGACCTGATAGATCGGCAGGAACGCATTCATGGCCCAGATAGTCCGGAGGCCTTGGAAGCCCGGGACAATCTTGGCTTCGTCTATCTATTTTCCAAACGTCCGCAGATGGCGATTCCTTTTTTCAGCCAGGCCTACGAGCGCATGCGTGGCAAACGCGGCCCGACTGACGAAACGACCATTGGCTACGGCAGTGATCTGGCGCGTGCCCTGGTCGCCGCCGGCGAGTCCGAGAAAGCCATGGTCATGGCGCGAGCCTTGCTCTCGGCGCACAAGCGGGCGGGTACCAAGGGTTGGACCGCAGATGAACCGCGGTGGCCGCTGGCCAATTCTCTACTCGCCCTGGGTCGCTATCGCGAGGCAGAAGAGGAATTGAAAACACTCAGCGTCGCGCTTGCCGCCGATCGCACCTCACCCGGGATCCTGCAGACCCGCGTGTGGGAAGTACTCGACAAACTCTACGCGTCCTGGAAAGGCAAGGACGTGCCGCCGGATATCGCGGCGCGTCGAGCCGACGTCAAGCGTCACCTGGCCAGCAAGCCCTAGACAACCACATTGCCATAGCCGGCGAATCCGACGTCCGCTAGGCGTTCTTGAGGGTGGCCAGGATTTCGCGGAAGCGCGGATGTTCGCGCACGGCTTTCAGATCGGAGTCGTGTTCCATCCAGTCGGCATAACCGCCGCCGAGCCGGATCGCCTGTTCGAGCAGTTCGAGCGCGCGCTCGCAATCGCCGGCCAGGCTGTAGAAGCAGGCGACGTTGTAGAGCACGGCGAATTCGTTCGGGTGCATTGCCAGCGCTTTCTCGGCGAGGACGCGCCCGGCTTCGGTATGGCCCAGGCGTTGTTGCAGGCCGGCGGCCATGTAGAGCAGACGGGCGTTGTCGGGTTCCAGTTCGCTCTGGTGCAGCAGGCCCGCCAGCGCCTGCTTGGCAATGGCGTCGGCGCGGGCGCGGTCGCCGATGGCATCGAGCGCGCCCACTTCCAGCGCCAGCACCACGTATTCGTCCGGCCGGATCCGGTAGGCCGTCTGGAACAGGGTGGCGGCATGGGCGTAGTCGCCGTGCGCATAGCAATGCCGGGCGTAGTAGTACCAGGCTTCATGCAGGTTGGGGTTGAGCGTGACCGCGCGCTCGAACGCCGTGACCGCGCCGTCGTGGTCGCCAGCGATGGAGCGCAGATGGCCCTGGGCGACGAGCGCCTCGGCGAGGTCCGGCGCCAGTTCCAGCGCGCGTGCCGCTGCCTCAGTAGCTTCCGGAAGCAAGGCTTGCGCCGTTTGGAACCGCCAGAGGATCTGCTGCGCCAGACTATCGGCCAGGCCGGCATGAGCCTGCGCATAATTCGGATCGTGCTCGATCGCACGACGGAACATCTTTGGCGCTTCCTGCCAGGCAGTTGCGCTGGTGGCGCCGACCAGCTGCCGACCGCGTAGGTAGAACTCGTATGCGGCCAGATTGCCTGGCGCGTAACGTTGGAAGCGCCCCACCGCTGATCCCGACAATGACAACTTCAGGGCTTGGGCAACGCTCTTGGCGATCTCGGCCTGGATGGCGAACACATCCTCCATGCCGCGCTCGAAACTTTCCGACCACAGGTGGTAGCCGTCGGTGGTGTCGATCAGTTGCGCGACAATCTTCAGGCGCTCGCCGGCCTTGCGCACGCTGCCTTCGAGGATGGCGTCGACGCTGAGCAGGCGGCCGATTTCGCGTGGATCGACGCTGCCGTCGCGGAAGCGGAACGAGGCGGTGCGCGAGGCCACGCGCAGGCCGCGCACGCAGCACAGCGAGTCGATGATTTCTTCGGCCAAGCCGTCGCAGAACCAGTCCTGGTCGTGCGCCTGGCTCAAGTCGGTGAACGGGAGGATGGCGATCGAGGCGATGTTTGAGACCGGCACGGGTTTTATAGCTGCGTTCGCCACAGGCTCCGTACGTACAATTCGGCCGGCGCGGACGTCGTAGATCCAGGCCAGGATGCAAAAAGGCACAAATCCGACCGCGACCGCGATGATCAAACCACGCTGCGCCCATAGCGGAAATCCAAGTGGCGCAAACGTGACGTCGGCAACCTGCAGCAGCAGCCAACCCGCGACCAGGTAACCGACCACGGAGCGGATCACCCGGCGCCGGCGCAGCTCGTGCCACTGGCGCATCAAACCCGTCGACCACGTCGGCATGCCGGTTTTCTCCCGTGTCCGCTGCGCGGCTAGCGCAGTCCCGACGAGTCTACCAGCGCTCGCGGCTTCCCCCGTGCCGGGCAAACCGCGACAATGGCGGCTTCGTTGTACGCATGACCGACCGGGAAACCCCATGTCCGACTCTGCCAAGATCATCTACACCCTGACCGACGAAGCGCCGTTCCTTGCCACGCATTCGTTTTTGCCGATCGTGCAGGCGTTCACCGCCGCCGCCGGCATCGCGGTCGAAACGCGCGACATTTCGTTGGCGTCCCGGATCGTCGCGCAGTTCGCGGATCGCTTGCCGGCCACGCAGCGCTTGCCCGACGATCTGGCCGAACTTGGCCAACTGGCGACTCGCCCCGAGGCCAACATCATCAAGTTGCCGAACATCAGTGCGTCGGTGCCGCAACTCAAGGCGGCGATCGCCGAACTCCAGCAGCAGGGCTTCGACTTGCCCGATTACCCGGAAGAGCCGGGCGACGATGAGCAGAAAAGCATCAAGGCGCGCTACGACCGCGGCAAGGGCAGTGCGGTCAACCCGGTGTTGCGCGAAGGCAATTCCGACCGCCGCGCCGCATTGTCGGTGAAGCAGTACGCGCGCAAGCATCCGCACAAGATGGGTGCCTGGAGCGCCGATTCGAAGACGCACGTCGTGCACATGGACAGCGGCGATTTCTACGGCAGCGAACAATCGGTGCAGGTGCCGAAGGACGGCAGCGTGCGCATCGAATTCACCGCCGCCAATGGCAGCAGCTTTCCGTTGCGTTCCTCGGTGAAGGTGCTCGCTGGCGAGCTGATCGATGCCTCGGTGATGAGTGCGAAGGCGCTGGCCAGTTTCATCGACGTGCAGATCGAAGATGCGCGAGTCAAGGGCGTGCTGTTCTCGCTGCACCTGAAGGCGACCATGATGAAGGTCTCGGATCCGATCATGTTCGGCATCACGGTTAAACGCTTCTACCGCGATGTGCTGGCCAAGCACGCCGCCGTGCTCGATCAGGCCGGTTTCGATGCCAACAACGGCATTGGTGATTTGGCCGAACGACTGCCGTCATTGCCGGCGGATGTACGTGCTGCGATCGAGGCCGATCTCGCCGCCGAATACACTCAGCGACCGGGCCTGGCCATGGTCAATTCCGACAAGGGCATCACCAACCTGCACGTGCCCAGCGATGTGATCGTCGATGCCTCGATGCCGGCGATGATCCGCGACTCCGGCCGCATGTGGAACGCTGCGGGCAAGTTGCAAGACACCAAGGCGGTGATCCCGGATCGTTGCTACGCGGGCATCTACCAAGTCGTGATCGATGATTGCAAAACCCATGGTGCGTTCGATCCGGCGACCCTGGGCAGCGTGCCCAACGTCGGCCTGATGGCGCAAGCCGCCGAAGAATATGGCTCGCACGACAAGACCTTCCAGATCCCGGCCGATGGCAGCGTGCGCGTGTTCGACGAAACCGGCGCGGTGTTGATGCAGCACAAGGTCGAGGCCGGCGATATCTGGCGCATGTGTCAGGCCAAGGACGCGCCGATCCGCGATTGGGTCAAGCTTG
>JANXRY010000098.1 GCA_025356635.1 Gammaproteobacteria bacterium | reverse complement strand
CGCAAACCTCACCTTGACGCCGCGCTTGATCAGCAATTGCGCGAGTTCCCAGACCTTGTGCTGCGCCTGCGCCACCGCCAGACCATAGCCGGGAACGATCACCACGCGCTCGGCGTAGGCCATCATCGCGGCGACGTCGCCGGCTTCTATGGGTTTTTGCGCGCCAGTGATTTCCGCCGCTTCCCCGGTCTGGCCAAAACTGCCGAACAACACGCTGGCGATCGAGCGATTCATTGCTTTCGCCATCAACTGGGTCAGCATTGTGCCGGCTGCGCCCACCACCATGCCGGCGATGATCAGCGCCTCGATGCCAAGCACGTAACCTTCGAAAGCCACGGCCAAGCCGGTCAAGGCGTTGTAGAGGGAGATCACCACCGGCATGTCGGCGCCGCCGATGGGCAGCGTCATCAATATGCCGACCGCGAGCGCGGCGACGAAGAAGCCAACTATCACCGGCTGTTGCAGCAACACGACCGATGCCACGCCCAGCGCGACCGCGGTCAGGAACACCAGGCCGTTGAACCACTGCTGGCCCGGGAAGGTGAAACGCCGGTCCATGCGGCCATCGAGCTTGGCCCAGGCGATGATCGAACCGGTTAGCGAGATCGATCCAATCAGCGCGCCGACCGTTCCCAAGACCAACTGCGTACTGGTCGAAGGCTTGCCGGCGGCGAATTCGAACAGCTCGACCGCTCCGATCGCCGCTGCCGAACCACCACCCATGCCGTTGTAGAGCGCGACCATCTGCGGCATGTCGGTCATCGCGACGCGCTTGCCAGAGACCCAGGCGGCGGCAGTAGCCAGCGCCAGCGCCAAGGCGATCAGCCCGAGGTTGTGCATGCCCGGATAGAAAAACGTGGCGAAAGTCGCCAACAGCATGCCGACACCAGCCCACTGGATGCCACTTCGCGCCGTCAAGGGCGAGGCCATGCGCTTGATGCCAAGGATGAACAACAGTGCCGCAGCGATATAGCTGGTCTTCACCAACAGCGGCAGCCAGGCGGCGATCATTTCGTCACCTCTTTCTTGGCACTGGGCTTGAACATCTCGAGCATGCGCTCGGTTACCACGTAACCGCCGGCGGCATTGCCAGCACCGAGCAGGACGGCCAGGAAACCGATGGCTTTCTCGAAATTACCGTCGGCATGACCGAGCACCACCATCGCGCCGACCAGGACGATGCCGTGCACGAAGTTGGAACCGGACATCAGTGGCGTGTGCAGGATGACCGGGACCCGGCCGATGATTTCGTAGCCGGTGAACGCGGCCAGCATGAACACGTACAGCGCCAGAAAACCATCCATCGGCCCGAACTCCCCATTGCAAAGGCAGGCCCATCATAACCGCAGGTCCCGGCGTCATGACCAGCGTCAACCGTTTCTGCGCCGGGGCGTTCTCGTCATTGCCCAACATCGAAGGAGACGGCACGATGAAGTCCCTGCTATCAAAACCCATGATCTGGCTTGCCCTGCCCTTGACCTTGGCCATGAGCCTGTCCGCGACCCCCACCCAAGCGCGCTTGCATTACGATCGTGGCGACCGCATCGAGCATCGCCTGGATATTCGTGGCGACCGCATCGACCGGCGACTGGATCGTCGCGCCGCGCACCAGTTCACCCTCGGCCACCTGCGCCGGGCCGCACAACTGGATCGTCGCGGCGACCGCATCGACCGTCGCCTGCACCGGTTCGGGGCTCGCATTGATGCCCGTTACGACCGCCACCACTGACTTCATGGCTGACCTTCCAGCACCGTTGACGTTTGCCGCCAGGAGCCTGGACGGACTGTCGGCAAACAGCCTCGACGGTTTCCTGGCCGGCGTCGAGCGACGAGCATTTCGCCTGGCTGAGCTCGCATTGGGCCATCGCGAAGACGCGCTCGACGCCGTGCAGGAAGCGATGATCGCGCTGGTGCGCTACCGGCTACGTGCGCCATCGGAATGGAACCCGTTGTTCTGGCGCATCTTGCGCCGGGAGCTCACCGATCGGCACCGTCGCAACGCGGTCAAACGGCGTGTATTGGCTTTCCTCGGCCGCGCCGGGGACGAAGAGGGCGAGGATCCACTGGAGATGTTGCCCGATCCACTCGAGGATCCAGCCAAGCGCCACGCCGATGGTGTTGCCTGGCGGGCGCTGGGCAAGGCACTGCGCACACTGCCGCGCCGCCAGCGCGAATGTTTCCTACTCAGAGAAATGCAGGGCCTGAGCGTGGCTGAAACCGCCATGGCGATGGGTTGTTCGGAAGGATCGGTGAAAACGCATTTGTCGCGGGCGCTGGCAAGCCTGCGCGAGCAACTGGAGGACTGGCGATGAGTCAGCACAAATCAAGCGAAGAATTGGCACGCGCGCTGTTCGAGCGGGCAAGTGGGCGTGTGGATGCCGTAATGTCGAACCGCCTGCGCCTGCTGCGTCGCGAGGCATTGTCTGCGCCCAATCGAGCCATGCGCCGGCTGGTGCCATTGCTGGCGACCGCCTCGTTGCTGGCACTGGCATTGGCTTGGTGGCAGCCTCGATCTGTTCCGCTTCCGGTAAAACAATCCGAGGCCGTGGACTCCGCCTGGATTGAATCCGATGAAGACAGCGAGCTTTACTCCTGGCTCGGCGACGCGCCGGTCGCGCCCGATACGGCATCGGGAGGTGCCCTGTGAGATCCGCACTGTTTGTTGGTTTGCTGCTGCTGGGCTGCGCATCGACGGATTCGCAGGCACGACCAGCAACGGCAGACCCGCCACGCTGGAACCAGCTCGACACCCGCCAGCGCGAGACACTGGCGCTCTTCGCCGAACGCTGGGATCGAATGCCGCCGGCCCGCCGGGCGCAGTTGCTGCAACGCTACCGACGCTGGCAGGAACTTCCGCCCGAGCGGCGCGAGCAGCTACGCGACGGCATCGAGAATTTTCGCGAGATGAGCCCGGAGCAAAAGCAGCAGATGCGACGCAGCGTGCGCTCGGTGCACAACTTGCCGCCCGAAGAAAAGCAGCGTCTGCGCGAACAGTGGCGGGCACTGACGCCAGAACAGCGCCGCGCCTGGCTCAAGGCGGGCGGCCCGGGTATCGTACCGCCACCCTGAGCCGTCTAGACCCTGCGTTCACCTGCATGCGCGAGGCAGGTCTTGGCGATCAATTCGTCGTTCCAATCGAGCGTGAGCTGGCCTTCCTTGTCCAACGACAGAGCAAGGAAGTTGTAGATGTTGCGCGCATACATCTCGCTGGCATGCAGCGCGCCAAGGCTGGCCAAATTGAGCGGCCCAGCGATGGTGACGCCACCGGTTTCATAGGTTTCGCCCGGGCGCGTCGCTTCGCAGTTGCCGCCGGTCTCGGCGGCAAGATCAACGATCACGCTACCCGGTTTCATGCCAGCGACCATCGCGGCCGTCACGATCTTCGGTGCAGCCCGCCCTGGCACAGCAGCGGTGGTGACGATCACATCGATATTCTTCAGATGCTCGCCAAGCCGGCGTTGTTGCTCGACGCGCTCTTCCGCGGTGAGCTCGCGTGCATAACCACCCTCGCCTTTCGCTGAGACGCCGAGATCCAGGAATTTGCCGCCCAGCGATTCGATCTGCTCGCGGGTTTCGGGGCGCACATCAAAGCCTTCAACCTGCGCGCCAAGGCGGCGCGCAGTGGCGATGGCCTGCAAGCCCGCCACACCGGCGCCAACGATCAGCACCTTGGACGGGCGAATGGTGCCGGCCGCCGTGGTCAGCATCGGGAAAAACCTCGGCGCCAATTGCGCCGCGATCAGCACCGCCTTGTAACCGGCCATGCCCGCTTGCGAACTGAGCACATCCATCGCCTGCGCGCGGGTGGTGCGCGGCAGGCGTTCGAGCGAGAACGAGGTCAAGTGACGACGGACCAAGGTCTCGATCCGATCCGGATCGGCATGCACGGCCATCAGGCCAATGACTACTGCGCCTTCCTTGATCGCGGCGAGCTCGGTATTCACAGGAGGCTGCACGCAGACCAAGACATCGGCTTGAGCGAGCAGCGCAGCACGGTCGTCGCTGATTTCAGCGCCGAGATACGCATCGTCCGGGAAATGCGCTGGCAAGCCGGCACCACGCTCGATCCGAACGCTCGCTTTGAGCGCCAAAAGTTTTTTGCAGGTTTCCGGCGTCAACGCAGCGCGGCGTTCGCCGGGAGCGGTTTCGCAAACGAAGGTAATGTTGACCGGCATATCGGCGAGTCCTCCCCAAAGCACTGGGAAGGATGCTACCGGATAAGCGCGCCTTCGCCGAGCCTGGTGTCAGCCGATTTCGCTTTGCAGCTTGCCCATGACGCGGTGCAGGGCCTGATCGAAGACCTGATCCTGTTGGCGCAAGGTCAGCTTGGACTGCTTCTTCATCGCCGCCAGCTCTTCGACCGAGGCAACCAGGATGCGCACGCCACGCCGGTTGACGAACATGAGTCGCGACGAGATCGGGCTGACCCAGGACAACTTGGCTGGATGCAACTTTTCATCATCGCCAGCCATGTCCACCCAGGTGCCAATCTTGAGGGCACGAATGGCCGGCACATCGGCTTCGTCGAAATCCAGGTTCTCCTTGCTTGCGACCAGCAGCAGGCCGGGCGGCTTGTCCTCGGCGCGACGCTCGGGCATGGGCGTTGCGGACCCGATTTCCTCGCTATCGGCCGCGGGAATTGGCGACATTTGCTCAATATCCCGCGCCAGGTCGCGGAGTACCTGGTCGGCGGTTTCGCCAGTAATGCCGGAACTGGCGAGGACGCTTTCGATGGGTTCACGTAGATTCTGCAGGGCCGTGGTCGCCAGGCGTACTGGTCGGCCTGCGGTGGGCAGGAGCTCAATCAAGCTGTCGGCGACACCCAAGGCCGCGTTCCATGCCTGGCATTCCGGGCCTTCGCGCAGGGCAATCATCGATAGATGGTGCGACCAGCCGCGGGAGAGGAATTCATGCAACGCCGGCGGCATTGCCTTCCCACTCAAACGATTTTCCAGTTCGCTCGCTGCCTGGCCACGCGCCTGCTCTAGGCGTTCCTGGCCACGTTGCGCTTCAGTGGCACGACGCTCGGCCAGATCAATCCGGCGATGATGCTGTTCGAGGAAGGAGCGCAGCTCCTGCTCGAGGGTCTCGAAAATGGCGATATCTTCGTTGAATTCGACGACCAGGCGATCCACTGTCTCCTCAGCCTTGTCAAGCAACTCACGCTCTTGCGGACCTTCGCCCCGATTGCCTTCAACCGCTTCGGACAGGGAATTGAGCAGGCGCCGGGCCGGATGGGTCTTGAACTGGAACAGCCGGCGATCAATCACGGCCGCCTTCACGTAGGGCACAACCAGACGGGAGATCATCGTCCGCCCCTGCGCTTCGAAATCGCGTTCGTCGAACAGGACGTCGAACAACATACCCACCAGGTCAACGGCATCTTCATGCTCGGGGGCCATCCGCACCTGATCCGGCGGCAAACCTATCCGGGAGGCGTTCTGCAGCATCTCCTGCTTGATCAGCTGGGCGAGCGAAAGCTCGGGGTTGGCCATTGCATCACTGACCGCACTGGGCACCTGCGGCTGCAGCAGGGAAAGCACGGAAACCATTTCATTGATCGCCATTGGGCGACGGTTGCCAGCGGTTGCCGATCCGGCACCGCCCTGGAAGGCCGAGCCGCCGGCGATCGGTCGCCAGCTGTGGAGTAATTGGCAAAGCGCATCGAAAGTAGCGCGATCGTCGGCCAGGGCATCGGCACGCATCGCAGCCGCAGCGGACGCACCGCCCGTGGCGACATACGGCAGATGGGCTTCGGCAGGACGCGGGTTGCCCAGCTGCGGCAGCACGCCGGCGGCCGCCATGCGGGCATTCAATTCAGTGAGCAGGATGCCCAGCGTCTGGACCATCTCGCGTTCATAAATCTTGAACAGCACCACCCGCAGGTTGTCAGGCAGCAGCATGTCGCTCTGCGCCAATTGCAGGCCATTGGCCAAGCCCGAAGCGCTTAACGGATTGAATCGGTTGTCGAGTTTGATGACCCCGACCATGCATGCGAAACGGTGCTCGATCGCCTCCAACGCCGGCCCGTGGGCACGGATGATCGCCTCGACCACGACCTCGGAAGCGAGTTGCGCTTCGAGTTGATCAGCCTCCAGCAAACTCAAGGGTTGGCTGGTCGGCGTTTCCGGCCTGACCTGCTTGAGCAACGCATCGAAACCGGAATCAAAGTGCTTGGTATAGGCTTGCTCGAGCGGGCTGCGCGAAAGCCGAAGCACGCGCATCGCCTCGAGCGACGGAGCGCCGGCAGAAGCGCCTTCCTTCTGGGCCAGATCGAACAACCAGTCATCGGCTTTGCCGAGCACCCGTGACAGGTTGGCCTGCAAGTGCGTCAGGGTAAGCTTGCGCAGAGTTTCGAAAAGCTGAGGATCGTTCTGGTTCACCCAGCGTCCCGGTATTGAAAAGTTCGGAGGATTCATTGCATCTCTCGGCGGGGGACTCTACGGGGGGATGGAGTTTGCCTGATGGCGAATTTAAGCCATCGCTGCCTAGCATTATGTGAAATGGCTTGCATTTCCGCCACTGCGGGCGTGGCCACTGGAACAAGCAGCGGCAATGCTAGAGTCAGGCCATGACAGATTTCACGTCCCAATTCCCACTTCTCACGACTCGTCGCTCCGTGCCCGCTAGATCTCTATCTTCACCTGGCCCGGATGAAGCCCAGCTACGCCAGTTGCTCACCTGGGCAGTGCGGGTGCCAGACCACGGACGCCTCGCGCCGTGGCGCTTCCTCTGTATCCGGGGCGAGACCCGGCAACGCTTGGGCGAGCGCCTTGCCATCCGTGCACGTGAGCGTGATCCCGGTGCCAGCGAAGCCAGTCTGGAAAAAGATCGCTGCCGGTTCGCTCACGCACCACTCATTCTGACCGTGATCGCCCGGACGCAACCGGAACACAAGGTTCCCGAACAAGAGCAGCTCCTGTCCGGCGGGTCGGTTTGTTTCGCGCTCTTGTTGGGCGCGCAGGCACTTGGCTTCGGTGCGCAATGGCTCACCGGTTGGCCGGCCTACGATCCTGAAGTTACCCGCTGGCTCGGTCTTGGCGAGCACGAGCGCATCCTCGGATTCATCCATATCGGTACGGCGACCGAAGTAGTTTCAGAGCGCGAACGCCCGGACCGCGATAGCCTGTTCAGCGACCTCTCGCTATGAGCCGAACGGTCTGGCTGGTCGATGCCAGCATGTATGTGTTCCGCGCCTGGCATTCGATGCCGGACGAATTCCGCGATATCGACGGCCAATCGGTGAATGCCGTGCATGGCTTCACCCGGTTTGTCCTGGAAGTACTTGAGCGACACAAGCCAATGCGTATTGCCATGGCCTTCGACGAATCGCTGGAATCGAACTTCCGCAACAGCCTGTATCCGGCCTACAAAGCCAACCGCGATCCGGCGCCGATCGAACTCAAGCGCCAGTTCGTGATGTGCCAAGAGGTTTGCCGTGCACTTGGCTTGCGCGTGCTCGCCGACGGTCGCTACGAAGCCGACGACCTGATCGGCACCGCGCTCGCGCATGTGCGCCGGCAAGGCCACGCCAGCCTCATTCTGTCGGCCGACAAGGACATGTCGCAATTGCTCGACGCCGGTGATGCGCAATGGGATTACGGCCGCAACCAACGTTGGGACGTTACCGGCGTGAAGGAACGCTACGGCGTGCATGCCCATCAGATCGCCGATTATCTTGGTTTGACCGGCGATGCCATCGACAACATTCCGGGCGTACCCGGCGTCGGCGCCAAGACAGCGGCTGCGCTGCTCGAACATTTCGGCTCGCTCGATGTCCTGCTCGAACGCGTGGCCGAAGTGCCTTTCCTGCGCCTGCGCGGCAGTGCCCAGCATGCCGAACGTCTGCGCGAACACCGCGACATCGCCCTGCTCTCGCGCCGGCTCGCCACCATCGCCCGCGATGCGCCACTGCCTGAAGATTTCGGTACCGGCGAACGCGGCCAGGTCGATAGCGCGGCACTCGATGCGCTGAGCGAACGCCTGCGCTTCGGCCCGATGACCCGCCGCCGGTTACAGCAAGTCACGACAGCGGGTTAGCATCCCAGTATGGACATCCAAGACAAACCGACTTCTGACATCAAGGTACTCGCCGAAGGCCGCTATCTGCGTCTGGTGCGCCGCGATCGCTGGGAATACGCCGAGCGCGTCAACGCCAGTTGCGCGGTGATCATGATTGCCGTCACGCCGGACGACAAACTACTGTTCGTCGAACAATTCCGCGTGCCGATGAATGCCAACTGCATCGAGATGCCAGCCGGCTTGGTCGGCGATCTCGACGCCCACGACACCATGGAATCGGCGGCGCGGCGCGAACTGATCGAAGAAACCGGCTGGCAGGCCGATCACGTGCAGGTGTTGGTCGCCGGCCCCTCGTCGGCGGGCATGAGCAACGAGATCATCGCCTTCGTCCGTGCCAGTGGTCTGACCAAGGTCAGCGATGGCGGTGGCGATGCTTCCGAAAATATTATCGTACATGAAGTTCCGCGCACCGAAGTGCCGCGCTGGCTGGCGCAGAAAATGGCCGCCGGCTATTCGCTCGATCCGAAACTCTGGGCGGGGTTGTGGTTGCTCGAACGTAACCCGGATGGATCGCTGGCGTGATCCGGAACTGACTACCGAAACGAATCCGTCGCCTCGACCAGCGCAGCGGCGTTTTCGGGCTCGAAGGCGGAGTGCCCGGCGCCGGGACTGATAAGCAGTTTCGCTTCCGGCCAGGCCTTCTTCAGATCCCAGGCGTTTTGCAGCGGGCAGACCACGTCGTAGCGGCCATGCACGATCACGCCGGGGATGCCGTGCAGGCGATGGGCATCGCGCAGCAGTTGGTCTTCGACATCCAGGAATCCGCCGTGCACGAAGTAGTGGCTCTCGATGCGGGCGAAACTGAGCGCGAAGTGCGGATCTTCGTGGCCTTTGATGAAGCCTTCGTCCTGGAGCAACAAACTGGTCGAAGCTTCCCACACCGACCAGGCGCGCGCAGCGGCCAGCCGGGTCGCTTCGTCTGGCGAGGTCAAGCGCCGATGGTAAGAGGAAATCAGGTCGCCGCGCTCCACGGTCGGGATCGGTTCCAGGTATTTGTCCCAGGCGTCGGGGAACAAGCGCGAGGTTCCTTCCTGGTAGAACCATTCCAGTTCCCAGCGCCGCAACATGAAGATGCCGCGCAACACCATTTCCGTGACCCGGCCCGGGTGCGCCTCGGCATAGGCCAGGGCCAGGGTCGAGCCCCAGCTGCCGCCGAATACTTGCCAGCGCTCGATGCCAAGGTGCTCGCGCAGGCGTTCTATATCGGCGACCAGATCCCAGGTGGTGTTGTCGACCAGATCGGCATGCGGCGTCGATCGGCCGGAACCGCGTTGGTCGAACAACACGATCCGGTAATGCGCCGGGTCATGGAATCGCCGCATCTTGGCGCCGCAGCCGGCGCCGGGCCCGCCGTGCAGCATCACCACGGGCTTGCCGGCGGGATTTCCGCATTGTTCGTAGTAGATCGTGTGCCGGGCATCCACGGACAGGGTTCCGCTGTCGTAGGGTTCGATCTCGGGATACAAGTCGCGCATGAGAGAGCTCCGGGGGCGAGTGGGAATCTTAGCTTGCACTGGCATGCGGCTGCGCTATGCTCGGTGCATATGATTGTGCCCACGCCGCGACTGTTCCTGGTGGGCGCCGGGAATCCAAGCCCCCCGGCCGGGCTGCATCCTCCCCAGAAAATGCCGCTGCCACGAGTTCTCTCGCTCGACGCGCGCGGCCGAATCCTCGATTGGATGCACTGGCAGGACGCGGCTTGCCTGTATGTACGCGGCGCCGTGGCATGGACCCTCGGCGATCCGTGCATGACGGTGCATGGCGGCACCAATCGCCTGAGCGGTCGCCAGAGCCTGCTTGATCTGCACCCGATCGTCGCGGCCCGCAGCCATGCCCATCCGAAGGCGCTCGATCCCTCTCCGGCGCTGACCAATGCCGCGCTGTTCGCCCGAGATGCCCACCTTTGTCTTTACTGCGGCCATGAATACGGTCGGCATACCCTGACCCGCGACCACGTCGTGCCGATTTCCAAGGGCGGCCGTGATGTCTGGGAAAACGTGGTGAGCGCCTGCTTCCACTGCAATTCGCACAAAGGCGGGCGTACCCCGCAGCAGGCTGGCATGCCCCTGTTGGCAATTCCCTACCGCCCCAGTTGGGTCGAACACCTGATCCTGTCCAATCGACACATCCTGGCCGACCAGATGGCATTCCTGAAGCAGCACCTGCCCAAGCGCGCGCGGACGGCAAATTGAGACATGGCGCAGGGACTTTCTGCGCTGCGCGTTGACGCCGGCCGGTCGCGACCAGCACACTTCAAACACCCCGGGCCACGCGTCCGGGCACGGGGAGTTCCAAGAAGATGGCCCAAGCCACTCTAAGTTTTTCCGGGTTCTCGCGAGAGGATGCCGCCGAAGCGCAGGCGCAATTCGACCAGGCCAATGCCCGGCTCAAGCCGGCGTGGCGACAGGTTCCGGAAAACGAAGCGCATGTGCTGATCATCGACATGGACTCGATGTACGGGCACATGGGCTGGCTCAAAGCCCAAGGTACGGGAAAATTGACTGTCGGCTTGACTGCGGGAATGCGTTCGGAAGCCGATTTCACGCTCACCCGCCCACTCGACGCCGGCGCCCTGTTCGATGTCCTGACCCAGATTGCCAGCCGATTGGACCAGGAACCGCAGGCCGAGCTTGAATCCCTGATCACGGCTGCCGATGTCATCGCGGCGCGAACCACCGGCAAACAACCGGCGCTGCCGGTCATGTCGGTGCGCAGTACCGGCCAACAACCGGCGTTCACCGGTCGCACCACCGGAACCCAGCCCGCCATGGGCGCCGCGCCGCGAATTTCCCGGCTGTCCGACGTCATGACGCCGGGGCGCCTGGTCAGCCCGGTCCGCTTCAGCCGGGAGGGAGCACCGGAACTTGTGCTGGATCCAGGCCGGGAAATTTACTCCGGTTCGGCGCTGCTCAAGCCTCTACTGCCACTGGTCGAAGGCGAAGTCGGCGATGGTGATTGGGTGGCGATCAGCAGCGACCAATTTGACCGGATTGCCGCCGCAAACGGCGGCCCGCAACCCTACCTGCGTCTGCTCTGGCTATGCGGCCTTTACGCCGGACGCGGCCTGCTGCTGCCCGACTTCAACCCGAACTCCCGTTTCAA
Organism: Gammaproteobacteria bacterium; assembly: GCA_025356635.1. Classification (GTDB taxonomy): domain Bacteria; phylum Pseudomonadota; class Gammaproteobacteria; order Xanthomonadales; family Xanthomonadaceae; genus Arenimonas. Next base: position 12,311 of record JANXRY010000098.1, on the reverse strand, counting down.
ATTGAGCAAGTGGCCTCAGACCGAACGCGAATATCCGAAGCATTTCCGGATCGCAACGGTGATGATGAAAGGTCCTGCCTCGCTGACCGACCTGTCCGACCAATCCGGAGCCAGCCTGGCCGAGGTGATCGACTACGTGAATGCCGGCCTGCTCACCGGGGTAGTACTTGCCGACGGCGCGCCAGCGTCCGAGGCTACTGTTGCCAGGGCTGCTGCCCTGCTCGCAAGGATCGGTTAGTCCTGCCCGGAACGCTTCGAGGCTTGCCCAGCTTGCCGGGCTGCCGGACAATTCGCGCCTGAGTTCCGTAGTCGAGTCCCGATGGACAGCCAGCGCTACCCGCGCCTTTCCCGCATTGCCCTTCCCGCCGATCTGCGCCAGTTCCCTGAAACGGAACTGCCGGCCGTTGCAGAAGAGTTGCGTGCCTACCTGATCGAAACCGTCAGCCAGGTCGGCGGCCATTTCGGTGCCGGCCTGGGCGTGATCGAACTGACCGTCGCCCTGCATTATCTTTACGACACGCCCAACGACCGCCTGGTCTGGGATGTTGGCCACCAGTGCTACCCGCACAAGATCCTCACCGGTCGCCGCGACCGCATCCACACCGTCAAGAAAAAAGGCGGCCTGGCGCCATTCCCGAAGCGCGACGAAAGCGAGTACGACACCTTCGGCGTCGGCCACTCCTCAACCTCGATCTCGGCGGCGCTGGGCATGGCCATTGCCCTGCAACGTGCTGGCGACGAACGTCGGGTCGTAGCGGTGATTGGCGACGGCGCGATGACCGCCGGCATGGCCTACGAAGCGCTTAACCACGCCGGCGGCATGGATCCGGAGCCGAACCTGCTGGTTGTGCTCAACGACAATCGGATGTCGATTTCCGAGAATGTCGGCGGCCTGACCAAGATGCTCGGCCGGATGATGTCCAGCCGCACCATGAACGCCATGCGCGAAGGCGGCAAGAAGCTGCTCGGCGACAAGAAGAAACCGACCGCACGCTTCGTGCGCCGCTGGGAAGAGCACTGGAAAGGCATGTTCGTGCCTTCGACCCTGTTCGAGGAAATGGGCTTCCATTACTCCGGCCCGATCGACGGCCACGACATGAACGCGCTGGTCAGTTCGCTGAAAACACTCAAGACCCTGAAAGGCCCGCAGCTGCTGCATGTGATCACCACCAAGGGAAAGGGCTTCAGCCTCGCCGAGGGTGACCAGATCGAATACCACGCGGTCTCGCCCTTTGATCCGGACGTTGGCGTGGTCAAGAAAACCGGCCCGGTCAAACCGACCTACACGCAGGTGTTCGGCGACTGGCTATGCGACATGGCGGCGACCGACGACAAGCTCATGGGCATCACTCCGGCGATGCGCGAAGGCTCCGGCATGGTTCGCTTTTCGCAGGAATTTCCGGCGCGCTATTTTGACGTCGCCATCGCCGAGCAGCATGCGGTGACGCTCGCCGCCGGCATGGCCTGCGAGGGCGCCAAACCGGTGGTCGCTATTTACTCCACTTTCCTGCAACGCGGTTACGACCAGTTGATCCACGACGTCGCCTTGCAGGATCTTGATGTGCTGTTCGCAATCGATCGCGCCGGCGTGGTCGGCCCGGACGGCGCCACCCATGCAGGCAGCTTCGACCTGAGTTACCTGCGCTGCATCCCGAACATGCTGGTGATGGCGCCAAGCGACGAAAGCGAATGCCGGCAAATGCTGAGCACCGGCTTCAAGCATTCCGGCCCTGCCGCGGTGCGCTATCCGCGCGGCACCGGCCCTGGCGTCGCCGTGCAGCCGACGCTGGACACCTTGCCGATCGGCAAGGCGGACCTGCGCCGACGCGGCGGCAAACTCGCCCTACTTTCGTTCGGCACGGTATTGCCTGCGGCGCAACAGGTTGCGGACGAATTCGCCCTGACCCTGGTCAACATGCGCTTCGTCAAGCCGCTGGACCGCACGCTTATCCTGGAACTGGCGGATTCGCACGAAGGCTTCGTTACCGTCGAAGACAACGTGATTATGGGCGGCGCCGGCTCGGCCGTGGCGGAATTGCTTGCCGGTGAACGCCTCAGCCTGCCCGTCCTGCACCTGGGCCTGCCGGACAGTTTCCAGGAGCACGCCAGCCGGGAGCAATTGCTCTCTGAAGCGGGCTTGGACGCACCCGCAATCCGCAAGGCCGTGTTGGCCCGCTGGCCGGATCTGGGCAAGGCCGGCCCGCGTAGCGCCGCTGGCTGACCCTCGCAGTGGGCGGCCCTGCTGCTATCACCGAAAGGTGATAGCGTTCGCATTTACCGGCGCCCTCGGCCCGGTCCTGCATAAGGCGTCTGGAGGTCGTGCTTGCGCGGATTCCATCCCATCGTCGCAGTGGCAATCGCAGGGCTGATGCTCGCGCCTGATGCGGACGCGGCTGGCCACGGTCGGCGCGCCGCACGAAACAGCAACGCCTCCTCCCAATATCAGCATATCCACCAGAACCCCTTGGACAGACTTCCGGATTCTGCCCTGACCATGTCTGCCAATATCCGCATGAGCGCCATGGCGACAAATTTGTCCGGGACGGTTCCGATCGACTTCAACGCACCCGCACATGCCGTGTCGGGTTTGCGCATCCCGCGCCAGGGCTCGATCGCCAGCAGTGTCACCCGCGGTTACAAACGATTCTGCGATAACCTTACGGCAAGAGTCTGGGATGAGCCCAACGGACGACGCCTGAGTTTCGATGTCCATGGCAAACCCGGGGTGGCGTTGGAGATTCCGCTGCGCTGACTTGGCCGCAATCAGCCCGGCCAGCACCCCGTGGTCACGCGCTCGCGGCCTTCCAGATCAGTGGCTGTGCCTACTTCAGCAAAACCGGCTGTTGTCATGAACGTACGTACGGCATCGCCCTGCGCCCATCCGTGTTCGATCAGCAATGCTCCGTTTGCGGATAGATGGAACGGCGCTGTAGCGACGATGCTGCGGATCGCGTCCAGCCCGTCCGGCCCCGATGCCAGTGCATGCCTGGGCTCGAAACGAAGATCGCCCTCGGCCAAGTGCGTATCATCTTCGGCGAGGTAGGGCGGGTTGGTTGCGATCAGATTGAAGGTTTCGCCGGCAATCGCGGAAAACCAGTCGCTGCGCAGGAAACGAACCCGCTCCAGCCCGAGGCGTGCGGCGTTTTTCCGGGCAATCGCCAAGGCCCGCGCATCCGCGTCCACCGCAGTCACCACGGCGTGCGCTCGCTCGCTGGCGATGGCCAGGGCGATCGCACCGGTGCCGGTGCCCAGATCGAGTACCCGGGCTGGATGGATCATCGGCAATTGGTCGAGGGCCAGTTCAACCAGGCGCTCGGTTTCCGGTCGCGGAATCAGGGTATCCGACGTCACCACCAGGTCGAGCGTCCAGAAGCCACGACGACCCAGGATATGCGCGACCGGTTCGCCACGACAACGACGATCGACCCACGCGAAGAATTTCGTCCTCGCTTCGATTTCAAGCACATCATGATCGTGCGCAACCAGCCACGCCCTCGGACATTGCAGTAGCTGCGCCAGCAGTAGCTCGGCCTCGGTCCGGCCATCGTCCCTGGCCAATTCCATAGTTGCCTCCTGCAGGGCATGGGCAACCGTGGTCATCACTGCGCGAGCAGCTTGCCCGCCTCAACCATGCAGGCACAGACGAAACCACCCAGGAAGAACAGATAGGACAGGCGCAGGAAACGATACTTGTAATGGGCAAGGTAATAACCGATGGCATAGACGTCGCGCGCCATCGCCGCATAGACCGAGCCATCAGGCTGCAATGCGTCAGCAACTTCGGCAAGGAATCGATCGCGCGGCAACTCGGCAAAATGCCCGAAGAACAGCAGGTTGAAATGCGGCGGTAGCGCCGCGCCCGGCGGCAGCCGCAAAGGCCGGTATTTCGGCAGGACCGCGATCACCGCCAGCAGCAATGCCACCAGCACGAACGCGGCCAGGGTCAGCATGGCCGCACGCAGGGAAGGATCGTTCATCTTGCCCAACACCAGGGTCAGCACGATCGACGAGACCGTGATCAGGATGTTGGCCTTGGTGTCGGCCATCACCGATAGCTGCACATGATGTTGCTGCATCGTGCGCAACAGGTTGTCGCCGGTATTGCGTTCGGGGATCGCGGCGTAGCGCCGGGCAAGGTCAATGGGTTCGTTCGGGTTCATGACAGCTCCTGACGCTCAGGCAGCCATGATAGCCCGTCGAAACCGGCCCTTGCCTGCTCGGCGACTGCGTCAGTGCGCGGCCTTGCCGGTCGGCGGCAAGGTCATGCCGCTCTGACTCTGCCGTGCTTTCAGTGCAGCACATAGCTTGACCTCTTCCACTGTCTGGGCGAGCGCGCGCGGCCCACCTTCGATCGTGCTCATGCGCTCGACGAGCTTCGGGGTGAGTGTGTCGGCGGCTTCGACGCTGCACATTCCGATGCTGAACCCGGAGACCAGCGAGGCACCCGCCGGAGCAAGCTTGGCGACGATTTCACTGAAGTGCGCATCCAGCCACTCGCTGGTGGCGCGATGACTGGCTTCAGTATCGTCGCCAGCGAAAACGGCCGAATACAATTCGTTGCGACGCAGCTTGCCCGGCTCGAATGCCATGGCACGGACCCGAGCTATGAGCTCAGGTACCTTCGCGCTGCTCAGCGCGCCCAACAGCTGGCCACGCAACACGGAGTCCTGGCTCACAGTGAGTTGCTTGAGCAAGGCTTCGAAAACGTCGGCAGCGCCATCTTCCATGGCAACGCGCAACGCCAGCCCGCGCTGATCGGTGGCCGCCGCATCCAGGTGCAGGCCGCCATCGCCGCCCAGCCCGAGGACGGCGCGCCCCTGGGCCGCGAGCATGGCTCGCAGTTTCGGTTCCTTGGCAGTGCTGGCCAGCGTATTGATCAGGGAATTGCGCAGCAGACGGTCGTCGTCACTTTCGCCCGGCTTTGGCTGCGTACCCATCTCGGCCAGGCGTGGGCCGTAGGCCTGGGCGACGAAATCGCGCAACGACTGCTTCTCGGCTTCGTTCCTGGCCAGGTTTTCGATCATCCAGCCGATATTGCCCAGTGGCGACAAGGCAGTCTGCCGCACCGGCGCGTTGGCCAGGCGCAAGGCCGCGCCCAGGAACGCCCGGGTGTCGATCGCACCGGCTTCAAATGCCGCCGAAATGGAATCGGCGAACGCACGCTGCTCGCGCTCGTTCAACTGGTCGAAGTTCGCCTCAAGCCTGGCCTGGTCGGAAGGCGACATGGCGAAACGGTAATAACCGGCGCCGTCAGCATTGGGCATCACGAAACTCGGGCAACTCCCGGTCTGCAATTCGACTGTTGCCTGCCGGCCGCCAACCAATCCGCATTGTTCGTGCAGGCCAGTGGCGTCGCCGTAGCGCACGCACAGTGGCAACAACCACTCGCCTTTGGCCGGGGCGCTGGAACCGACCGGCAGGAAGCGTTCCTGTTCGACCTGCAAGCTCGGCTTTTTACCCGTCGTGCATGTCGTACCGACATGCACGATCGGCACGCCCGGCTGGTTGATGAAGTCGTTGAAAGCGTGGCGTACGCCGTCCGGCTCATTGCTGGCGGCAGCGATCGCATCGATCAGGTCGGCGCTGGTGGCATTGCCGCGGGAATGCTGACCGAGGTAACTACGAATGGCGGCCCGGAACTTGTCCTCGCCAACGTAGCGCTCGAACATCGCCAGCACGCCACCGCCCTTCTGGTAGGTGATGCCGTCGAAAGCGGACTGGATATCGGTGAACTCGTTGATCGGCTCGTGCACGCGGCGGGTCGAGGCTAGGCTGTCCTCGCCCATCGCGCCCAGCGCGCCTTCCATCAGGCTACGGTCGCTGTGAAAGCCCGGCTGCAATTGCCCGACGGTCTTGGCTTCCATCCAGGTGGCAAAGGCTTCGTTGAGCCAGACATCGTCCCACCACGGCATGGTCACCAGATCCCCGAACCACTGGTGCGCGAGTTCATGCGCATGCGTCACCCAGTAGCCCTGGCGCGTGCGTACCTGCGATTGCTCGTTGGCGAACATGATGCTGTCGCGATAGACGATCAGGCCGGCGTTCTCCATCGCACCCGCCCAGAAATCCGGAGCGGCGACCAGATCGAGCTTGTCGAACGGATAGGCGATGCCGAAGTACTGTTCTTCGGCAGCGACGATGGCGGCGGTATTGGCGAGCGCGTAATTCATCCGCGCGCCTTGGCCTTGGGCAGCGATTCCGCGCAATTTGACCGGGTAATTCCGGACTGCGTTGGCCGGCATGTCCGGGCCATCGACGATGTCCCAGGGTCCGACCGCGAAAGCGATCAGATAGCTGGGCAGGTTTTCGGTCGTGGCGAAGACATGACGGGTCCAGCCGGCGCCCGATGGTTCGCTGCGCAGCTCGCGGGTATTGGCGACGACTTTCTGGCCGTCCGGTGCGTCAATGCTGATATCCCACGGTTGCTTGAAGCTGGGCTCGTCGAAACTCGGAAATGTATTGCGCGCCCCGAGCGGCTCCATCTGGGTAACGACATAGTCATGGCCATCGGGCTTGACCTTGTAAGCACCCTGCAACTCGCCGAAGGGCGCGCTGTAGTCGAACACCAGCACCGCTCTGCCGGTTGGCAACGGCGTTGGCGCGGTCAGTTTCAGGACACCGGAGACATCGACCGAAGCGACCTGCAAGTCGAGGTTGGCGCCATTGGCCAACATGAATGTGGCGCGGGTGATCTGCAAGTCGCGTCCATGCATCCAGATCGTGCGGGTCGCCTCGGCCACGTCGACCTCGATCGCAACATGGCCACTGAATCGCGGTAGCGCCGGATCGATCTTCAATTCCAGCGACACATGGCTGGGCACGACCGTGCGTGGCAAGCGACCGACCGGCACGCTGTCGTCGGCCAAGGCATTCATGGAAAACAGCAGGGCGGCCGCAACGACAGCGGCAGGAATCGATGGCATGAGCTGGTCTCGTCTAGGGACTGGCGGAGGATAGCCGAGCAAACCGTTGCCCGCCTGTGACCAAAGTCATACCTGCTGGCCTATGCTTGCCGCATGAACCTTCGCGACCTTCGCTATCTGATCGCTCTCGCCGACCTGCGCCATTTCGGCCGCGCCGCCGAGGCGTGTCACGTCAGCCAACCGACACTGTCCACGCAGATACGCAAGCTCGAGGAAGAACTCGGCGTGCAGTTGATCGAACGCGCGCCCCGGCAAGTGATGCTGACGCCGGTCGGCGCGGATATCGTCGAACGGGCGCGCCGGGTCGTGGCCGAGGTCGAGCAGATGCGCGAAACCGCGCGCCGCACCGCCGATCCGGAAGCGGGCAGCATCCGGCTCGGTCTGTTTCCGACGCTTGCCCCGTATCTGTTGCCGCATGTGGTGCCGAACCTTCGCGCACGCTTTCCACGCCTGGAATTGCTGCTGGTCGAGGAAAAAACCGCAGTGATCCTGCAGCGGCTGCGCGAAGGCCGGCTCGATGCCGCCGTGCTGGCACTGCCCTTGCACGAGGACTGGCTCGATAGCGAGCTGTTGTTTGAAGAGCCCTTCATCCTGGCCATGCCGCAGGACCATCCCTTGGCCCGGCATCGTGAATTGAAGCTCGACGAACTCTCGGACCAGCATTTGCTCTTGCTCGAAGATGGCCACTGCCTGCGCGACCAGGCCCTGGCCGTCTGCCAGCTGGCTGGTGCCGGCGAGAAGGAAGGCTTCCGCGCCACCAGCCTGGAAACCCTACGGCAGATGGTGGCCGCTGGCGTCGGCATGACTTTGCTGCCCATTCTTGCAGTCAAACCGCCGGTCCCGCCGTCAGCGAACATCTACCTGGTCCCGTTCAAACAGCCGACACCCACCAGACAACTGGCCCTGGTATGGCGCCGGAGTTCGGCCATGAGCGGTTTCCTCCACAAACTGGCAGCAGTGTTGCGCGATTTGCCACCCGGACTGCTCGATCTGCCCGAGCCACCGTCTTGAGTCCGCCATGACGATACGTTAAAGCTATCGAAACAATAATTACTATTGATTTCCACATGCGCTCTACCGGGACTATGCTCGCCCAGTCCCGGCCGTACCGGGGACGACCGTCATAGCACCCACCGGAGACTCCCATGTCACTCAAAGGCAGCAAAACCGAAGGCAACCTCAAAGCCGCGTTCGCCGGCGAATCCCAGGCCAATCGCCGTTATCTTTATTTCGCGCAGAAAGCCGATGTCGAGGGTTATAACGACGTCGCCGCCGTGTTCCGCTCGACCGCCGAAGGCGAGACCGGCCACGCTCACGGCCATCTTGAATACCTCGAAGCCGTCGGCGATCCGGCCACTGGCCTGCCGTTCGGCAGCACCAGCAACAACCTGAAGTCAGCCATCGCCGGTGAGACCCACGAGTACACCGACATGTACCCAGGCATGGCGAAGGAAGCCCGCAGCGAAGGCTTTGACGAAATCGCCGACTGGTTCGAAACCCTCGCCAAGGCTGAGCGTTCGCACGCCAACCGCTTCACCACGGCACTCAACGAGCTCGGTTGACATTGCCTGCGCCCTCCCCCGGTTACCTGGGGGAGGCGCTTGTCACAGCGAAGGAATCACAATGCGCGAAGGCAGCCTGGAAGCCCCGACCCGGCACCCGCTCGACTGGAAGAGCGACGACTTCTGGAACATCGATTCGCTCAATCACGAATTGGAGCGCGTGTTCGACCTCTGTCACGGCTGCCGCCGTTGCGTCAGCCTCTGCCAGGCTTTCCCGGTGTTGTTCGACCTGGTCGACAACTCACCAACCATGGAAGTGGACGGCGTCGCCAAGGCCGACTACGGCAAAGTCGTGGAGCAGTGCTACCTGTGCGACCTTTGCTACCAGACCAAGTGCCCGTACATTCCGCCGCATGAATGGAATATCGATTTTCCGCACTTGATGCTGCGTGCCAAGGCAGTCGATTTCCGCAATGGCGGCGCCAAGATTTCGTCGAAATTGATTTCGAACACGCGCCTGGTTGGCAAACTCGCTTCGATTCCGATCGTGGTCGAGACAGTGAACTGGGGCAACAAGAATCCCACCCTGCGCGGCCTGCTCGAAAAAACGCTCGATGTGCATCACGACGCGCAATTGCCGACCTATCATTCGCCGTCGGCGCGTTCGCGGCTGAAAGGCAACCAGGACGACGGCGCCAAGGCCGTCGCCGCCGGCCCGACCAGCGGCAAGGTGGCGATCTTCATCACCTGCTACGGCGACCACAACCATCCGAAGATGGTCGAGGATCTGGTCGCCGTGCTGCGCCACAACGGCGTGGCGGTGAAGCTGTTGGCGCGCGAATCCTGTTGCGGCATGCCCAAACTCGAACTCGGCGACCTCGACACGGTCGAGAAGTACAAGAACGCCAATCTTCCGCAATTCATCGAAGCCGTGAACGAGGGCTGGGACCTGATGGCGCCGGTTCCTTCCTGCGTGCTGATGTTCAAACAGGAAATCCCGCTGATGTTCCCGGGCGACGAGGCCGCGCAGAAGGTCAAACGTGCTTTCTTCGATCCGTTCGAATACCTGATGCATCGGCACGCCGCCGGCCTGTTCAAGACCGACTTCAAGAACGAACTAGGCAAGATCGCCTGGCAGGTCGCCTGCCACCAGCGCGTGCAGAATATCGGCCCGAAAACCCGCGATGTGCTCAATCTCGTTCCCAACACTGAAGTGGTGACCATCGAGCGTTGCTCGGGCCACGACGGTACTTACGGCGTCAAGAAAGCGACCTACGAACTCTCGCGCAAGATCGCCAAGCCGGTCGAGACGCGCGTCAAGCAGGCTGCGCCGCAACATTTCACATCCGACTGCGTGATGGCTGGCGCGCACATCGCCCACGGCCTAGGCGACGGCACCAGCGCCGAGCATCCGATCAGCCTGATCCGCAACGCCTACGGCATCTGAGCAATTCCATGAACGTGACCCCAACCATGAACAAACTGACCCGCGCCGACCTCTGGCCACTGGAGCGCTACGCCGACGAGCGCAAGGACTTCCGCAACCGGGTGATCGCGCACAAGAAAATGCGCAAGGTCGAGCTTGGCGAGCACATCAGCTTGTTGTTCGAAGACCGGCTGACTGTGCAGTATCAAGTGCAGGAAATGCTGCGGATCGAGCGCATCTTCGAAACCGCCGGCATCCAGGACGAAATCGACGCCTACAACCCGCTGATTCCGGATGGCGGCAATCTCAAGGCGACGATGCTGATCGAATTTCCCGATGCCGACGTGCGCGCGGAACGGCTGGGGCAACTGGGCGGCATCGAGCATCGCTTCTATGCCGAAGTCGCGGGCCTGCCGAAAATTTTCGCGCATGCCGACGAAGACCTCGATCGCAGCAGCGAAGATAAAACTTCGGCAGTGCATTTTTTGCGCTTTGAATTTCCCGCAGATGCGATCATGGCGCTGTGCCAAGGCGTTGCGCTGCACTTCGGCATCGAAGACCCGCGCTTGCCAGAACGAGTCGTTGTCGCAGAAGCGACTCGGCAAGCGCTGCTCGCCGACTTCGGGCACTGAACGATGTCGCGCCGGCTATGGCTGGGCCTGCTGGCGATATTCGCCCTGCTGTGGTGGTTCGGCCACCGGAGTTTCACACCGGCCGTTGCGACGCGTTCCGGCAGTAGTGTCGTCTGCGTAACGCCGCCTGCTTTCGACGATCCCGACCTACCCTTGCAATCGCCAGTCAGCGGCCAGATGTCGCCGTTCCGGCTGGACAATGCAACGGTAACGCCATTAGCCGGGCTCAGCCTGCAGGCGACGGTTCTGTCACGAGAAAACTATTCATTCGGCCGTGAGTCCGACTACTCGCCGACGGATCTCGCCCTGGGCTGGGGCCCGATGAAGGACATCGGCATCGCCCGCAAGTTGGACGTATCGCAGAGCGGTCGCTGGTTTCACTACAGCTGGGGATCGGAGGGCCCTCCGGTTCCGCTGTCCGACATCATCAGCCACAGCTCGAACATGCATATGGTACCGGCGGACGCCGCCGTAGCAGATTCCCTGGCCCATGTCCGCACCGGTGAAACCGTGCGCCTGGCCGGCTGGTTGGTGCGCATCGATGGCGACGACGGCTGGCATTGGCAGAGTTCGCTCAGCCGCGACGATAGCGGCGATGGCGCCTGCGAACTGGTCTATGTTTGCTCGATCGAACGGCGTTGACGCAATCCGGAAAATCAGCACTCGTCGGCTTCTACCCGCTCGCTCTCGGCGCTGGCGGCGGCTAGCCATTCGCGCATGGCCGGTAACGCCAGGATGGCATCCGCATAAGCTTGTCCCGCAACATTCAACGGCACGCCATAGCCGTGGAAACGCATGCACACCGGCGCGAACATGGCATCGACGATGCCGAAGCGTCCGCACAGGAACTCGCCATCTTCCCCAAACCGGCCGCGGAGTTCCTGCCACAAGCACTGGATCCGCGCGATGTCGCGGTCCACAGCGACGTCCCAATGCCGCGAACGCGGCTGCCGGCGGCAATTCATCGGCAGCTGGTTGCGCAAAGCCGCGAACCCAGAGTGCATCTCCGCTGCAGCACTGCGCGCCAGGGCACGTACCGTTCGGTCGTCCGGCCAACCGCGACCGCCAAGCCAGCGCTCGTTGGCGTACTCGCAGATCGCCAGGGAATCGCAGATCACCTCGCCATCGACGCGCAACGCCGGCACCCGCCCGGTTGGCGACAGCACGGCGATGCGTTCGTGGAATTCCGGCGTATCCAGAGGCAGACGCACTTCTTCGAAAGCGATACCGTGATGGCGCAAGAGCAACCACGGCCGCAATGACCAGGAGGAATAGTTCTTGTTGCCGATCACCAGGGTAGCGGTCATGCCGACCGCCGGGAATCACGCCTGGGCACTGGCGACCGCCTGCACCTGGTTGCCACCGTACAGACGAGCCTTGCCGAGGGCATTGATCGCCCGGACCCGCATGAACTGGGCACTGCGCTCACCGGGCATCATCTGCGATACGCCGATGCTGACCGTGATGCCGCCGCCCAGGTGTTGCTTGCCCACTTCTGCGCAGATGCGCTCGGCCAGTTCCCGGGCAACGCCGATCGCCCGGCCGGGCGCCAGCACCATGAACTGGTCGGGCGACAGGCGGCCAATCGTTTCGCCATAGTCAACCTCTTCGCGGATCAGGTCAGCCAGGGCGCGAGCGATCACCGGCAATTGCTCGGGCACGATATTGTCGAGGTGGTCGATACCAATGTGCAGCACCGACAGGCGCTTGCCTTGCCGGAAAGCGACTTCCTGCATTTTGGTCAGGGTCTGGTCGATCATGTCGCGACGGTAAACCCCCGATTCGGCATCGATCTCGTTGCCGATCCGCGCCTTGATCATGCGGTCGG
>JANXRY010000096.1 GCA_025356635.1 Gammaproteobacteria bacterium | reverse complement strand
CTTCTTGCGGTCCACGCCCTGGTTGATGTCGGGCGACTGCTTGCCGAGCATGTTGATGATCGCGCAGGTGTGGCCATCGAAGCCAACTTCGGAATTGTTGTAGCCGATGTCGTTGATGACCTTGCGCGCCAGCGCCTCGATGTCGACCCAGGCCGAAGTCGTGACTTCGCCGGCGACGATCGCGGCGCCGGTTTTCACCATGGTTTCGCAGGCCACGCGGGCGCGCTTGTCCTGCGCGAGGATCGCGTCCAGGACAGCATCGGAGATCTGGTCGGCGATCTTGTCCGGGTGGCCTTCGGAAACGGATTCGGAAGTGAAGAGGTGGCTGCTCATCGCTGGTCAATATCCCTTGATTCGGATGAAAGGATGGAAAACAGGACGCGCATGATACACGCCACGGCCCGAGTCTGCATTATGCTCCGGCTATGGACTCCATCACCCACCTGTTTCTCGGCGGCGCTATCGCTGCCGCCATGGCGCCCGCGAAGTTCCGGCGCACCGCCATCCTGGCCGGCGCGGCAATCAACACCGTGCCCGACCTCGACGTTTTACCGGTCTTCCTACTCTCGCGCGACCTCGTGGTGCACATGACCTGGCACCGCGCCGCCACCCATTCGCTGCTGGTGCTGCCGTTCGTGGCCTGGGCGCTGTGGTGGTTGCTGAAATCGCGCTGGACGCCAGTGCGCGAAGAACCGCGGCGCTGGTTCTGGCTGATCCTGGTCACCTTGCTGGCGCATCCATTGATCGACGCCTTCACCGTCTACGGCACGCAACTGTTCTGGCCGCTGCATACGTCGCCGGCGATGTGGTCAACGCTGTTCATCGCCGATCCGCTGTTCACCTTGCCGCTGGTGCTAGCCTGCTTGTTCGCGTGGATATGGAAAGAGCAGGCGCGCGCGCAAAAGGCGCTCAAGCTCGGCCTGCTGCTGACGGGTCTGTACCTGTCGTGGTCGGTGTTCGCGAAATGGCAAGTGGAACGCGTCGCCGACCAAGCCCTGGCTGCGCGCGGACTGCAGGATGCACCGCATTTTTCCGTGCCGATGCCGTTCAACACCTTGCTCTGGCGCGTCGTCGTGATGACGCCGGACGGTTTCCTGGAAGGTGAGCGCTCCTTGATCGCAGACAAGGGGCCGATGCAATTTCGCGCCTATCCTTCGGACAACGCGGCGCTGACGGAAGTCTCGGGCTTTCCGCCGGTGGCGGAACTGCTCTGGTTCAACCACCACTTCATGAAGGCGCAGGTGCGCGGCGACCGATTGGTGCTGACCGACCTGCGCATGGGCGCCGAGCCGGACGACTACGTGTTTCGCTTCGCGGTCGCCGAACGCACCGGCGCGGGCTGGCGTGCCACGCCGGTGACGCGCCCGGATGGGCCGGATATTTCGCGGCAGCAAATGTTCGACGTGTGGCATCGGATCTGGAAGGAGTCGCCATGAATTCGCCGCTGCCGCCGGGATTCGACCTGTCGAAGCTGCCAGAGCCGTTGCGCAGCAAGTTGCAGGCGCAGCTGGATCGACTTTCGCCGGAAATGCGTCAGCAATTGCTCGAACGTGGTTCGCCCATCCTGCAAAAAGCCATCGATCGCGCCAAGGATGCCTCGACGCCGGTCACGCGGGCGCAGGCTGTCCGGCCTGTTTCAGTGCACGGGCAGTACAGCCGCACGGTGATGCCGGGCGATCGCATGCACCTGTCGCTGGGCATGGTCGGCCTGGTGGTTGCCGCGGTCGTCGCGCTGTACTACTTGTACGGGTAGCTCAAGCAGCGGCGCGCATCTCGCCGATGCCGAGCGCGTCGAAGTAGTTCCGGGTCAGACACAACTGCTCGGCGGCAGTCTCGGCGCGATTGACGACGGCGAGGAACGCGCGGTTCTCCGGCCGATCCTTGGCGTACCAGCCCAGGTGCTTGCGGGCGATGCGCACGCCGGATTCTTCGCCGTAAAACGCGTGCAAGTGGGCGAGGTGGCCAAGCAGGATGTCGCGGATTTCCGGCAGCGTCGGCTCGGGCAAGTACTCGCCGGTGGCGAGGTAGTGGCCGATCTCGCGAAAGATCCACGGCCGGCCCTGGGCGGCGCGGCCAATAAGCAGTCCGTCGGCTTTCGTGTAATCGAGCACAAACTTGGCCTGTTCCGGTGTGCCGATGTCGCCGTTGGCCAGCACAGGAATTCGCAAGCTCTGCTTGATCGTGGCAACCGTGTCGTATTCGGCCGCTCCCGTGTACTGTTCGGCGCGGGTGCGGCCATGCACGGCGAGCGCGGCAATGCCGCAGTCCTCGGCGATGCGCGCGATCGCCGGGCCGTTTCGGTGCTCACGATCCCAGCCGGTGCGGATTTTCAGCGTCACCGGCACGGCTACGGCTGCGACCACGGCGGAAAGAATTCGTGCGACCAGGGCTTCATCACGCATCAGCGCTGAACCCGCCCAGACGTTGCAGACTTTCTTGGCCGGGCAGCCCATGTTGATATCGATGATCTGCGCGCCGTGTTCGACATTGTGGCGCGCGGCCTCGGCCAGGATCGCCGGGTCAGTGCCGGCAATCTGCACGCTGATCGGCGCCGGTTCGTCGGCGTGGTCCATGCGCTGCAGGGATTTGCGGGTGTTCCACAGACGCGGATCGGCGGTGGTCATTTCCGACACGCACAAGCCCGCGCCCATTCGCTTGCACAGCATGCGGAACGGCTTGTCGGTGACGCCGGCCATCGGCGCCAGTACCAGCTTCGGTTCGATCGTGTAGGGACCGATCTGCATGGCTCAACCGGCGTACTGCGTGAGCACGCCGGCGATGGTTGCGGTCATCAGCGTGGCCAGCGTGCCGCCGAGCACGGCAAGTAGGCCGTAGCGGGCGAGGTCGTGACGCCGTTCCGGGGCGAGGCCGCCGATGCCGCCGATCTGGATGGCGATCGAACTGAAATTGGCGAAACCGGACAGCGCGTAAGTCAGAATCAGCCGCGTGTGCGCGGTGATCTGGCCGACGCCGTCGCCGACCGGCGTCGCCGACAATTGCAGGTAGGCGACGAATTCGTTCAACACGATTTTTTGCCCGATCAAACCGCCGGCGAGCACCGCGTCGCGCCAGGGAATACCGATCAGCCACGCGATCGGCGAGAGCACGACGCCAAGCAGGCTGCCGAGGTTGATGGCGAATGGCGTCGTGCGGCCGGCATTGAGCCAGTGCGAAAACCCGGAAGCATCGGCGCCCCAGGCGATCATGGCGTTGAGCATGGCGATCAGGGCGATGAAAGCCAGCAGCATCGCGCCGATGTTGAGCGCCAGGCGCATGCCGTCGGCGGCACCGGCGGCCGCGGCATCAATGACATTGGTGGTGGTCCGCTCGATGTTCATCCGCACCGTGCCGCGGGTCAGCGGTTCACCGGTTTCCGGCACCAGGATCTTGGCGATCAACAGCGTCGCCGGCGCGGCCATGATCGAAGCGGCCAGGAAATGCTTGGCATAAATCGCCTGCAACACCGGATCGCCGCCACCGAGCATCTGGATGTAGGCGGCCATCACGCCGCCGGCGATGTGCGCCATGCCGCCGATCATCATCGTCAGCAATTCGGAGTCGGTCATCTTGCTTATATAAGGACGCACGGTCAGCGGTGCTTCGGTCTGGCCGATGAAGACGCTGGCGCAGACCGACGTGGTCTCGGCTCCGGACACGCGCATCACCCGGGTGATCGCCCAGGCCATGCCGCGCACCACCCACTGCATGATGCCCAGGTGATAGAGCACGCTCATCAAGGCGGCGAAAAAAATGACCGTTGGTAGCACCTGGAAAGCGAAGATGAAACCGAGCTTGCCCGGATCGCTGAGCGAGCCGAACACGATGGCCGAGCCCTGCATGGTGAAACTCGACAGCTTGACGAACAGTTTCGCCAGGGTGTCGAAGATGAGGCTGCCCCACGGCGTGAGCAGCACGAACATGGCGAACAACACCTGCAACCCGACGCCGGTGGCGACGAGTTTCCAATCCACGGATTTCTTGTCGCGCGAAAACAGCCAGGCGATTCCGACCAGCACGGCGAGGCCGAACAGGCCGAACAGGATCTGCTTCATGGGTGGTGCCTTCCCTGGGGCGAAGTGGCAGCGTAGAGCAGGGGGCGAAGCCCGGCAAGGCGAACCGGATCAGGTCTCGTCGCGGGCCGCCACGCGGTTGCGGCCTGCCAGCTTGGCAGCACGCAGGCGGCGGTCGGCACAGCGCAGTAGTCCGGACAGTTCAACGGCATCCTGCGGGCAGGCGGCGAGTCCGGCGCTGAAAGTGATCGTCCGCGGCACCATCCCGGGCTCGGTTTCGAAAGGCCGTGCCGCCAGCTTGCGCCGCAGCAAGTCCAGGTATTCCCACGCAGATCCGATCGGCTGATCCAGGATGAGCACGAACTCTTCGCCACCGACGCGGATCAGCGCTTCGCTGCGCTTGAGCTCGAGGCGCAACGTCTCGGCCGTATGGCGCAGGGCCCGGTCGCCGACCAGGTAGCCAAATTCTTCATTGATCCGCTTGAAGTGATCCAGGTCGATCAGCGCCAGACACAGGCTGTGATCGCCGGCGCGGGCATCGGTGATAAGCCCGGGCAATCTCAGGTTGAGGTAACTCCGGTTCGGCAGGCCGGTGAGCCCGTCGGTTCCCGAGATCAGCACCATCTTCTGCATCCGCAGTGCCAGCGTCGCGCACAGCAGGGCCGAGGCCAGCAACAGCACCAGCCGCTCCAGCTCGTTTGCCCAAGTGACCGTGCCGTAGATGGCCGAGACCGGCGGCGTGTTCTCGCCGAGCATGTACCAGGCCACGATCGCGCCGAATTGTCCGATCGCCAGCACGCCGGCGAACAGCGTCACCCGGACGTCATTGCGCAACGTCGAAGACAGCATCGCCAGCGGATAGCAAGCCCAGACCACCATGGAGTTCAGCCCCGCTGCCGGCTCGTTCCAGGCCAGGAGCAGCAGCATCGCGCTGATCGTGCTGATGTCGTACATCGCCGACAGGAACGGTAGCCAGGTCAGGCGCCGATGCTGGCGCGCCAGCACGAGGAAGCCGTGGCTGGCGAGCAGGGCGCCGCCGGTAAAGACCAGGCCGATGGCGGTCTCGGCGGGGCTGCCGCCGGTCACTGCGTTGATCAACGGCGTGATCATCAAGATCGCGCAGATCAACCGTCGCAGTTGCGCCCACAGCACCTCGCCGCTGGCGCCGATGTCTTGCATCACGGCGTCGGGCGGCTCGCGCAGCATGCGCCGCAAGTCCTCGAAGGTGTCGCGCAGCGCGTTCATCCTGGCACAGCCTGCCAGGCGACCCGAATGTCCGGGTCGGCGATCACGGCGGCGGCGATCAGCAGTGTTGGCATCGGCAACCCGAAGAAAAAACGCGCCGAGTCGCCCCGGCGTGTCCGTTCCGCAATGATACCGGTGTTCAGCTCAATGGCGGTGTCGGTGGTGTCGGTGGCGCTGGTGGCCGCGGTGTTGCCGGTGGGCGCGGCGGTGGTGGCGGTGGTGGCGGAGGTGGCGGCGCCATGAACGGCAGCGGCCGGACTTCCGGCACCGTGATGGCCACGGTCACGACCTTGCGATCGCGCAGGACGTCTAGCTTGAGCTGGCTGCCGGCATCCTTGTCGTGCAGGGCGCGCATCACTTCGCGAGGCGAGCCGACTTCGGTTCCCGCCACGCGCTGGATCACGTCGCCCGATTGCAGGCTCTTGAGTTCGTCACTGCTGCTGAGTACCAATACGCCCTTGCTGGTGCCGAAATAGCGGCCCAATGAAACATCCACCGATGCCAGGTTCAGGCCCTGCCAGCGGAATGCTTCGTACAGGGCGGGCAGTTGGCAATCGTCGTTGCCAGGTGCGCAATCCCGCATTGGCCCGGCCCGTTCGATCTCCAATTCGACGTTGGGTGGGAGCATCATCATGTTGTCGCCCATGCCCGAATGCATGCCTTCACGCATGTGTTCATGCATTTCCCCAGGGCCGTGCATTCCCGGCATCGCGCTGTCTTCGCCGCGATTGAAGACCATCATCCGGGCAATGTTGTCGGCCTTGACGCTGGCAATGCCGGTCTTGCCGGCGCGGGCATAGCCGAGCTGCACCAACTGGCCCTGCTTGAGATCGCCGAGCAGCGCGCGCGCCGAATCCACGGCTTCGACACCACTGCCGGGAATCTGCTTGCCATCAATGCTCAATAGTACGTCGCCACTGTGCAACCCGGCTTTCATCGCCGGGCTGTCCGGCGTCACCGCCGCAACACGGACGCCCTTGGCGGCGGTATTGGCGGCCAGTACGACACCCAGGCCAGGCCGTCCGGCCATCGGGCCGTCGCCCATCATCACTCGTTCGCCCCGGCGTTCATCGGGTCCCGCCATCGGACAACCCGGCGGCATGGGTGGCGGTGTCATGCCCTCGTGCATTCCGCCCATACCGGGCATGCCGCCCATTTCGCGACGGACGATCACGCGGACATCGCCTGCGTCGCCAAGTTGCTGCGAAAGTTCTTCGATGCGCTGGGTCAGCCGGTGGATCTCGGCACGCGCCGCCAGCTGCTGCACGGTTGGCGCCGGCCTGCCGTCAGCCGGTGGTGGGCTGCCGGCATGCGCCACGCCGGCACTGAGTAGCGCAGCGATCAGCAGGGGCAGGAGTCTGGTCCTGGGAGTGGTGTGTTTCATGGTGTCTCCTTTTGTGCGGGTCATGACGTTCAGGGTCGGGGCAAAAGCAATCAATAAGCGGACACCAGGGCGACATCGAAGCCTTGGCCATTGGCGGCAAGGTAATGACGGGACGCTTCCAAACTGGCGGCTTCGCGCAAGAGCACGATCCGCTGTTGCCAAAGGTCGCGCTGTCGGGCGGGCGCTCGCTCGCTTTGTAATTCCGCATCCAGCGACGAGAGTCGATCTTCCAGTGCGATGCTCATCGACGCAGCGCTGGCGCTGCTGGCGCCGTCATCGCGGACGGCACCAAGTAGCCGCTCCAGACGCGCTGATTCATCCATCATTGCCGACAGGCCGGAATCCGTTGTCGTGACAGCGGCTTTTCCAGGAGCAACCGGCACGGAATGCGGAAACAGTGCCAGGACGAGCGCGGCGGCTATCGCCATTGCCAATGGCCAGCGCGGGCGGCGCCGGCGCTCGGCGAATCGTGCGGTCATGACCGGCCAGGCGCTGCGTTCGGCGGCTTCCAGCGGCAGGCGTGCCAGCGCTTCGACTAGCGGGATCATCCGGGCGGGAGTGGCGGCGTCAGCCATGGGCAATGCCTTTGGGTGCGAGCAGCTCGATGTCGATGTGCAGCAGTTGCCGCAGGCGGCGGGTGCCGCGCGCGAGTTGCGATTTGGAGTACGACGCCGTCTTGCCCATCGCCGCGCCAATCTCTTCGTGCGTATAGCCTTCGCCGTGGTAGAGCCAAAGCACGCTGCGGGTCGCGTCAGGCAATTGCGCCATCGCCTGGCCGAGCACGGCGACATCGGCCACGCGCGGCGGCAGCATCAGTTCCGAGGCCGGCAGTTCCGCTTCATCAAGCGTGTCTTCGACCGCTCCGCGACCACGCCGACGCAGGCGCATCAACGCTTCGTTGACCGCAATCTGCCGCAGCCAACCCCAGAATGGAGACTGGCCACGGAATTCGCAAAACCGGTCGATCAGTTTGAGCATGGTGTCCTGTAATACGTCCTGGGCTTCCTCGCGCTGCCCGGTCAGACGCAACGCCAAGGTGAACACCGGCCGTTCGAACCAGCGGTACAACTGCTCGAACGCCGCCGCCTCGCCGCGCCGGGCGCGGGCGAGCAGCGTGTCGGGCACGTCGATCGCGAAGGTCGAGGGCGGACTCACATCCATCCAGATGCGCCAAGGCGGAAAAGGGTCGCAGCCCGGCATCATCGCGCCGGGACGCGGGCTTATACTGAACCCTGAATCGGACAACGGGGAATGGTCATGGGTGGAATACTTGTTTTCGTGCTGTTGTTCGCTGGCGTGATCCTGGTCGCCAAGGCCGTACGCATGGTGCCCCAGGGTTACGAGTGGACGGTCGAGAAATTCGGCAAGTACACCCACACCATGGACCCGGGCTTGCATTTCCTGGTACCCGGCTTCCAGGGCGTCGGTCGCAAGATCAACATGATGGAGCAGGTGCTGGAAGTGCCCAGCCAGGACGTGATCACCAAGGACAACGCGGTGGTCAAGGTCGACGGCATCGTCTTCTTCCAGGTGCTCGACGCCGCCAAGGCCGCCTACGAGG
>JANXRY010000077.1 GCA_025356635.1 Gammaproteobacteria bacterium | reverse complement strand
CAAAAACCGATCGAAGCCGGCGACGTCGCCGCGATGATGGCTTACGCCGAGCGCGTGGTGATCGTCCCGGGCTACGGTCTGGCGGTGGCCCAGGCCCAGCACAAGGTTTGGGAACTCGCGCAGTTGCTGATCAAGCGCGGCGTCAAGGTCAAGTTCGCGATCCACCCGGTCGCCGGTCGCATGCCGGGCCACATGAACGTGTTGCTGGCCGAGGCGGGAGTGCCCTACGACCTGATCGCCGACATGGACGACATCAATCCGGAATTCCCGAACACCGACGTCTCGCTGGTGATCGGCGCCAACGACGTGGTCAATCCCGTGGCCAAGACCGATCCGGCCTCGCCGATCTACGGCATGCCGATCCTGGATGTGTCGCAGTCGAAGAACACGGTGGTGATCAAGCGTGGCAAGGGCACCGGCTTCGCCGGGATTGAGAATGCGCTGTTCTATGCCGACAACACGCGCATGCTTTACGGCGATGGTGCGGCGGCTGTCAGCCAGCTGGTGTCGGAGCTCAAGGCCGTCGACGGCGGCCACTAGCCTGAAGCTAGAACTTGCGCCCATTGCCGGCCCACCAGGCGGCCAGCGGCAGTGATAGCAGGATCAACGCCCAATCGGAGGCGTGCAGGTTCAGGTCGGTCAACGTCCAGGCGAGTACCGGTCCGAGCCGCGAGGCCGAATCGAGTGGGGCCAACCCGAGGGACTGCCCTATATAGGTCGCGGCGATAAACCACTGGCTGATCGCAATTGCCAGCGCCGTGGCAAGGGCCGCGGCGAGCCGCCTCGGCCATCCAGGCGGTGTCTGGGTTAGCCGGAGCATCAGTGCCATGTCGGCAGCAGCGAACAGCGCCAGCCAGCTGCAAGGCAACCCCGACAGCATGGCTAGCGCCAGCCAGACTGCGCTGATGCCGAGGATTCCGACCGCCAAGGCCAAACCGGACAGCAGCCAGCGCGTGAACCAGGAAAATGCTGCCAAGTTGTCGCTCCACGTAAGGTCGTTCATGGTACGCGAGCTGGCCAAATTGCCGCATGCGCCATTGGTTGGGTCGGGAAACCGCTAAAATGTGCGGGCAACGACCAAGGCGGCCCCGTGTCCTATTCCCGTACCAGCGAACCGGTCAAATTCTCCCGTGATTGCCCTGCCGTGATGGTGCCGCAAGGCGACAAGGTCAACTTGCCCGCGGGCACGGTCGGCTACATCACCCAGGCGCTTGGCGGTTCATTCACGGTATTCGTGGACGGCAACCTTTTTCGTATCGCCGGCAACGACGCCGACGCGCTGGGCAAGGAGCTGCCAACCGCCCTGCATTTGCCTGAAGGCGCTGGCGACGATGAGGTCGAAGCCTTGGTGTGGAAACAGCTGCGCACCTGCTTCGATCCGGAAATACCGGTGAATATCGTTGAACTTGGGCTTGTCTACGACTGCGTGGTCGAGCAACTCACCGGCGGGCAACGCAAGGTCGCTATTCGCATGACCCTCACTGCGCCTGCTTGCGGCATGGGCGACATCCTGGTCGAGGATGTCTGCAGCAAGGTCGAACAAGTGCCGACCGTGGTCGAGGCCGATGTCGAACTGGTGTTTGATCCACCCTGGAACCAGAGCATGATGTCCGATGTCGCCCGACTGGAAACGGGCATGATGTGAGGCGGTGAACAATGAGCAGGTCCGTTAAAGGGGATACCAGTAGCAAGGTCCGGGCGGTTTGCTGGTTGCTTGCTGCGGTTTTCTTTGCCTATGACCTGTTCGCCTGGGGCGGTCTTGCACTGGTGCCGAAGCTCGGCGAACAACTGCAGCACGATGCCGACCTGCACAGTCCACTTGCGGCGACTTATTTGGCCGCCGGCCGCTTTGTCGTGGTAAAGACCGGACAAGCCGAAAGCGCCCGCCGATTTGCTGAAAGCCGATTCCCCGGCATGCCTTCGCCGGGCGAAACAGATCGCCGGCATGCCCTTAGCGAAGTCTTAACAGCGCAAAAGTCGTTCGGGGCGCTGGCCTACTACGCCGCACCGATCCTCGGGCTGTTGAGCCTGATGCTACAGATGACCCGGCAAAAGCCCATTCGAAGCTTCGGTCGCCGCGACTGACGGGTATTTCGGCGGCACTGCCGTCAAGCATTTTCAACACGGCGCAGGCCAGAAACTTCCCTGTTGCAGTGCAGCGTGACCTGTGACTCATGTCACGTTAGGGTCCGTGCGGCGTGATATTTCGTGAGTCTCATCACGTTGTCCGGGCAATGCACGGTTTTCCTGCTTTCCAAATATTTCGAGGCTCTTCAGGGCCCCGCAGGGAAGAACACGTGTTTGAACCCGGGAGGCAAGTAGTCATTCCGGCCATGACCTGGCCGTCCAACCACTTCTCAGGGGAAACCACAACGTGATCCGTAATTTCAATCCCATCGTACTCTCGCCGTTGGTGCTCGCGATTGCTGCCGTTTCGGCCAGTGCTGCGACTCGTAACGACTTGCACGAACAAAACGTCACCCTGCTCAATAGCCAGTACAAGCTCGTCAGCCAGGCAGTGGGCGCGCCGGCCAAGCCGGCTGATCGCCACGCCGAATTCATCGGCCTTGATTCCGAATCGCGCCTGAGCGTGCTGGACAGCTCGCGGGATACCGACGGTACCCGACACTACCGCTACCAGCAGTCCTTCCGTGGCGTCCCGATCTGGGGTGAGTCGGTAGTGGTCACGGAAAACAAAGACGGATCGGTGCGCAACCTGTTCG
>JANXRY010000075.1 GCA_025356635.1 Gammaproteobacteria bacterium | reverse complement strand
CCCGGCTTTCACCGCGTGCATGAACACCAGCTTGTCGCCACCGCTCTTATCGATATGTTCGACCGCATCGAGGTGGACATTGGCGATGCCGCTGCCAGGCTCGGCCAGGGCGGTGAGTTCGAAATAGTGGGTTGCGAACAGCGTGTAGGCGCGATTGCTCTCGGCCAAGTGCCGCGCGCAGGCCTCAGCCAGGGCCAGCCCGTCGTAAGTCGAGGTGCCGCGACCGATTTCGTCCATGAGTACCAGCGAATTCGCCGTGGCGTGGTGCAGGATGTAACTGGTCTCGGCCATCTCGACCATGAAGGTGGACTGCCCGCGCGCCAGGTCGTCACCGGCGCCGATGCGGGTGAGGATGCGGTCGATCGGCCCGATTTCTGCGCGTGCCGCTGGTACGAAGCTGCCGATATGCGCGAGCAGCACAATCAACGCATTCTGGCGCATGAAAGTGGATTTTCCGCCCATGTTCGGGCCGGTGATTACCAGCATGCGGCGGTCTTTATCGAGCAAAAGATCGTTCGGTTCGAAGGGCTCGCTGCGCACCGCTTCCACCACCGGATGCCGGCCGCGCTCGATGCCAATACCGGGCGTATCGGACAAGCGCGGCCGCGACCAGTCCAGCGTCTGCGCGCGTTCGGAAAAACAAACCAGCACATCGAGTTCAGACAGCGCCAAAGCGCAGCGCTTGAGCGGCTCCAGGCGTTCGTTGAGCGTGTCGAGCAAAGATTCGTAGAGCCAGCGTTCGCGGGTGAGCGAGCGTTCGCGTGCCGACAGCACTTTGTCTTCGAACGATTTGAGTTCTTCGGTAATGTAGCGCTCGGCGCCGGTCAAGGTCTGGCGACGGGTGTAGTGGGTTGGTGCCCGCTCGGACTGGCCTTTGCTGATCTCGATGTAATAGCCATGGACGCGGTTGTAGCCGACTTTGAGCGTGGCGATGCCGGTCGCGGCTTTTTCTCGCGCCTCCAGATCGACAAGGAATTGATCGGCATTGGTCGAAAGCAGTCGCAATTCATCGAGATCGGCATCAAGGCCCGTCGCGATCACCCCGCCGTCGCGCAACAGCGCGGGCGGTTGTTCGACCAATGCCCGGGCGAGCAGGGCGGCAGTCTCGGCGTGTTCGCCCAATTCGGAGCACAGCGCCTGGATCCGCGGCGAATCCAGCGCGGCAAGCAAGCTTCGCAGCATCGGCAGGGCGAGCAGGCCGTCGCGCAAGGTGGAAAGATCCCGGGGCCGCGCCGAACGCAACGCGACGCGGGTGAGGATGCGTTCGATGTCGCCGACGCTACGGAAGGCAGCACGCAGTTTTCCGCCGACGTCATCGCTGTCGATCAGGGCCTGCACCGCCTGATGGCGTTCGCCGAGCACACGCTGATCGCGCAATGGCCGGTTCAACCAACGCCGCAACAGCCGCCCGGCCATCGGCGTGATCGTTGTGTCCAACACTCCGAGCAGGGTGTGCTCGGTGCGGCCATCGGGTCGGGCATCGAGTTCGAGGTGCCGCCGCGTCGCCGCGTTCATGACAATGGCTTCATCCGCCGATTCCACCGAGATCGCAGTGAGGTGCGGCAGGCGCTGCTTCTGGGTTTCCTCGACATAGCCGAGCAAGGCACCAGCGGCGGCAACGGCGAGCGGTTTGTCTTCGATGCCAAAGCCGCTAAGGTCATGCAGACCGAAGAATTGCCGCAGCTGACGTCCACACGCATCGGCGTCGAATTGCCAGGGCGCGCGTCGACGCAAACCGTACATCGACAAGACGAACGACGGCCAGCCATCCTCGTCGGCGAGCAAGACTTCGGCAGGCGAAAGACGCGCGAGTTCGGCGGCCAGCATGTCTTCGCTGGTGACTTCGCTGACCAGGAAACGCCCGGCCGACAGATCTGCCCAGGCCAGGCCGAAGCCATGTCTCCCGCGCGCGATCGCCAACAGCAAAGTGTCACGACGTTCGTCCAGCAAAGCTTCATCTGTGACCGTCCCGGGCGTGACAATGCGCACCACCTTGCGTTCGACCAGGCCCTTGGCCAGCGCCGGATCGCCGATCTGCTCGCAGATCGCCACCGATTCGCCCTGCTGCACCAATCGTGCGAGATAGCCTTCAATGGAATGCACCGGAACGCCGGCCATCGGGATCGGTGCGCCGGCGGAGGCCCCGCGCTGGGTCAGGGTGATGTCGAGCAGACGCGCGGCCTTGCGCGCATCGTCGTAGAACAGCTCGTAGAAATCGCCCATTCGGAACAACAGCAGGAGTTCCGGATACTCTGCCTTGGCGGCGAAGTATTGGCGCATCAGGGGGGTGTGCTGGGTGGAATCGCTGGACGACATCGTGACAGGGGTGGAGATGGCCCTATAGTCTAGGCTATGGACATGCCCACGCTTGGTTCGACCGCGACCGCCTGTGACGATGCGTCATTGCGCCAGTTAGCGGAACGAGTGGGCGATACCCTGCGACTGCACCGGCACATGGTCTGCACCGCCGAAAGCTGCACGGGTGGCTGGATCGCCAAGACCATCACCGATATTCCCGGATCGTCCGACTGGTTCGATTGCGGCTTGGCGGCGTATAGCTACGAAGCCAAACAGGCGCTGCTGGGTGTGCGCCAGGAAACCTTGACGCAGTTCGGTGCGGTCAGCCGGGAGACAGTGTTGGAAATGGTGTCGGGCGCGCTGATCACCTCGGGAGCAAGCCTGGCGGTGGCGGTGACTGGCATGGCGCGGGGGTCTGGCGATCGAACGATGGGGGGGCAAGTTGGCAACTGACCCGGCTGACCAAAGGCAAGATGGACGCATGGGCCGCCGCCGACCCGAACGTGGCCAAGATGCTTGGCTGGACCGCTGAACCCCTGCCCTTCGCGGATGATTTTGCGCAAATCTGGTCGCTGAACCACGCTCACGGCACGCTTTATGCCGGAACCAAACCGGCCAGCCTGCTGCAAAGTCGG
>JANXRY010000043.1 GCA_025356635.1 Gammaproteobacteria bacterium | reverse complement strand
CTCAGCGGGGGCGCTTCCGTCGTTTCCGGTTGCAAGGCGCCGCGGATCGCGGCTTCCTGCAACGGCTCCAGTGCGAGCATC
Source organism: Gammaproteobacteria bacterium (assembly GCA_025356635.1). Classification (GTDB taxonomy): domain Bacteria; phylum Pseudomonadota; class Gammaproteobacteria; order Xanthomonadales; family Xanthomonadaceae; genus Arenimonas. The sequence continues at coordinate 51,261 of JANXRY010000043.1, read as the reverse complement.
AGCGCCGCCACGTCGCCGGCGATCACCGATTCGGTGGTGCCCAGCTCCAGGCTGACCGCTTTGACGAACGCGCCTCGCGCCCGCGCTTGGTACAGGTCGAGCGTATCGACGTGCAAATGCTCGCCGGCGCTGACTCGCAACGTCACCTTCAACGATTCTGCGCTCAGGTTCCGAGCCAGGCCGCGCACCCGATAACTGCGCGGGCCGCGCGTAAATCGCACGTCGTCCTCGCCGACGATCAGCGCAGTTTCCAGAGCGTGGGCGGGTAGCAGTGGCGCGGACAGGGCGGGCGCGTCTGGGGCAAGGGCCATCGTCGGGTCTCCAAAACGTGTCAAGAGGTATTTTGAAGAAAAACCTCAAAACGAATATACTCCGTTTCGGAGATACCACGCAACTCACTCAAAAACCAGGCCTACCGTATGCACACCTTCCGCTCCCACCCCCTGCACGGCATGGCCATCTCCGACGACGAACGCGCCTTCTTCATCGCCCTGGGCAAGCGCATCGCAGTCCAGCGCAAGACTCAAGACATCACCCAAGTGGACCTGGCCGAGCGCCTGGGCATTTCCCAGCAGGCCATGAACTCGTTCGAGAAGGGTCGGCGGCGCGTGCCGGTGTCGCTGCTGCCGGTGATCGCCACCACGCTGCAAACCACGCTCGATGCGCTGGTGACTCACGACGCGTCGCCGGCGACGGCCGCGCCCAAGAAGCGCGGGCCACAGAAGAAGATCCGGCTGCAGCTCGAGCAAATCGAAGCCCTGCCGATGGCCAAGCAACGCGCCATCGCGCAGGTGCTCGATTCCATGCTCGCTAACCAGCCGTAATCGCTGTCTCATCTAAAACAACAAAGCCCGCGCTGTGCGCGGGCTTTGTTGTTTGTCGAGTGTCAGGCTAACCCCGTTACCTCGTTCTTGCTGCTTTCCCTCTCATTTTTCTTTCGACCAAAAACATGATCAGCCGAGTCAGTGAAAAATAGACAGCAGCAACTGCACCAACCTGCCACCACTCGTGAAAGACATTTTTTATAAACGGCAGTATCGCGCCAAAAAGCAAGGCCGCAATAATGTAGACAACACCCGGATTCATTTTTTCGTCTCCAGTTCATCTGCTTTGTTAACGGCCTCTTGTGTAGAGGCGGTAGCAATCTTCGAAGCGACCCACGCTCCGACGGCCGTTTTCAAGGAAGATACGTGCGCCTGAATCCGACCAGCTATCTTCACAGCTCTCGCTGCAGTATTTGTTGCCTGAGCCCCCAAGGTGCGAATAGCGCTCACACTGGTTCTTACTTGGCTCAGTGTCGTGATAGCTCCTGGCGCAAAGGCACCAATTACTCCGGCAACTGCAACGTCACTCTTGTCGATGGTCACCTCGCTCGCAGCTTTCCCATCTACCGCCATCTGTTTGCCCGCTTGCATTGATGTTTCTAGACCAGCGGTAATTACGCCGTTTCGAACATTCGGAGAAACAACTGCAGCGATCATTGCCACGCCAAGAATCGCGCCTGCTCCTCGCGCTTCTGATCGGTCCATGAACTCACTGCGCGACATCTCGCCGCTATTCATGGCAGCAATGTCGCGATCAATTGCACAAGTCGAAGGACCGTCGCATCTACCGTCCGGATCCTTATTCGTGTAGGGATTATTCGACGCGTACCAATAGCGATTGAAGTTCAGTCCATTTACCGGGCTAACACCAACAGGATCAACGGACAAGAACCTTCCGGTCTGCGGATCATAATAGCGCTGCTGCATGTACGTCAGCCCCGTGGCCTGGTCCATGACGTGGCCGGTGTAGCCGGTGCCGTCGATCGTGGTCGGGGCGTAGGCCTCGCCATACGGGGCGTAGGTGTTGCGCTTGGCCACCACACCCGTGCTGCTGGATTCCACGACCGGCGAGCCCAGCGCATCGGTGTGCTCGTACTTCACCGTCACCGTGCCCGTGCCCCACGCCACCGCCCGCGTCGCCACCTGCGTGTTGCCGAGGTAGTAGTACGACAGGTTCTGGTTGCGACGGGCTTCCGAGGTGTACAGCACCTGGCCCGATTGACTGTAGACCCACAGCTCCTTGGTCACATTGTCGGCATCGGTCGTCTGCACCCGCCGGCCCTGGCCGTCGTAGCGGTAGCTCTGCAGGCCGGTGACGGCCGTCAGTCGGTTGGCGATGTCGAAGGCGTAGGCCTGCGCGCCCTTGTTGCTGACATTGCCGCGGGCGTCATAGCCAAAGACAAACTGCGGGATGCCGTTGCCATCGTTGATCTGACTCAGGCGGTTGTTGGCGTCATAGCTGTAGCGGTAGCTGCGCGCCGGTGACGCCATGTTGGCAGTGCGGATATTGTCGAAGGCATCGTAGGTGTAGCTGGCCGGGCCCCACTGGTTCGGCGCATCGGCCACCAGCAGGCGATCCCGGCCGTCGTAACCCAGATTGCGGTTGCGGTTGTTGGTGCCGCTGGTCACCGCGTTGTCGGTAATGAAGGTTACGTTGCCGTTGCCGTCGAACACGTAGTTGTCATCAAGGGTCTTGGCCGCGCCGTTCGCATCCAGGCTGCGCATCGGCAGCAGCCTCGTGTTCTGGAACATCGTGTGAACGATGCCGTTGCCGTAGATAAAGCTGTGGATCGCCCCGTTCGGGTAATAGCTGATCCCGCTGGCGTAGGTCGTGCCTCCGGGCGACGCCACCTGCGTCGCCCGGCCCAGCGCGTCCGGCGCGTAGGCAACGACCTGCGTGTCCGGATAGGTCAACGTGGCCAGGTGGCCATTGCCGGTGTAGCCATAGCCCAGCGTGTAGAGGTAACCCGCCTGAGCCGAGGTCTCCTGGCTCAACAGCCGGCGCTTGTTGTAGCTGTAGGTCGTGGTCACCGGGTTGGCGCCGAGCGCGCCATTGACTGCCACCAGGCTCGCCACCCGGCCGTCGGGCGCATAGGTGGCGGTGACATCGGCCACGCCGCCGGGCGTCGCCAGGGCCAGGAGCCGGTTGCGCAGGTCGTAACTGCGTGTGGTTTTGGCGTTGGCCGCCACGCTGGCCCGGTCGCAGCTCGCGCTCGGCAGTGCCTGCCCGTCCGCCGACCAGGCGATATTGCCGGCGCCGTCGTAGTCCACCAGCGTCGCCCCCGACTCGGGGTTGATCGTCTTGCACAGGCGCTCGTTGGCGTCGTAAACGTAGGTGCGCGTCACCGATACCATGCCGGCCGAGGTCACCGACACGGTGGCCGCGATCGAGGTCGTGGCCAGGCCGAGGTTGTCGGTGGCCTTGGCGGTGAAGGCATAACTGCCGGTGGTCAGGCTGCTCAGGCTGGCGGTGTAAGGCGTGGTCGTGTCGGTCGCGATCAAGGCCCCGTTCGAATAGAACTCCACCTTGGCCACGCTGCCATCGACATCGCTGGCGGTCGCGGCCAGGCTAAAGCTGGCCGGGGAGACGGCGCTCGCGCCATTGGCTGGTGAGGTCAGGCTGACTGTCGGCGCGTTATTGGCCACGGAAGAAACATTGACTGTGGCCGAGGTCACGGATGCGCTGAGGTTGTCGTAGGCCTTGGCCATCAAGGCAACATTGCCGACCGCGACATTGCTGTAGACATAACTGAATGGCGAGGCGCTGTCGGTGTTGATCAGCGTGCCGTTGGCATAGAACTCCACCTTGCTGATCGAACCGTCGCTGTCGGTGGCGTTGGCAGTGAGCGTGAAGCTGGCCGGTGCGATTCCGGTCGCGCCATTGGTCGGCGAGGTCAACGATACGGTGGGCAAGGCGTTGACGCTGACTGTCGCTGTGGTCGAGGTCGTCACCGCACCGAGGTTGTCGGTGGCCTTGGCGGTCAACGCATAGCTGCCCGAGCCGACACTGGAATAGGTATATCCGTAGGGCGTACTGGTATCCGAAAAAAGCAGGATCCCGTTGGAATAAAAATCGACCTTGCTGATCGAACCGTCGCTGTCGGCCGCCGTGGCCGCCAGGGTGAAGCTCGCCGGTGCAATGCCCGTAGCCCCGTTGGTGGGCGACGTCAGTGCAACGGTCGGTGGTGCATTCACCGACACGGCCACGGCAGCGGAGGTCGCCGTGGCATTGAGGTTGTCGTAGGCCTTGGCAGTAAAGGAATAGCCGCCGGAACCGAGGCCGCTGTAGACGTAGGTGAAGGGCGAGGCCGAATCGGTATTGATCAGCACGCCGTTGGCATAGAACTCGACCTTGCTGATGGTGCCGTCGCTGTCGGCCGCATTGGCGGTGAGCGTGAAGCTGGCCGATGCCAGCCCGGTCGCGCCATTGATGGGCGAGGTCAGGCTGACGGTCGGGGAAGCATTGGAGCTTGAGGTCACCGTCACTGTTGGCGAGGTGCCGGTATTGGTGAAGCTGTCGTAGACCTTGGCGGTCAGCGAGTAGGTGCCGAGCACTACTCCCGACCAGACGTAACTGTAGGGCGCGGTGGTGTCGGTATTGAGCAAGGTCGTGCCGGAACGGAACTCGACCTTGGTGATGGCGCCGTCGCCGGGCACCACGCTCGCCGTGAGCGTGAACGTCGCCGGCGCCTTGACCGAGGCGCCATTGGTCGGGGATGTGAGCGTAACCGTGGGTTTGACGCAGTCGGGGCAACCTGCCTGCGCGCTGGCCTGCGCCGTGCCCGTGCCGAGCGCGGCGAGCAGCAACAACGCACCCGCCCGGTGGATCAAGGGCGCCTTCATGGCGACACCCCGGTACGCGTGACCGTCAAGGGTTTGCCAAAAGTGTCGCGGTTGATCGTGGTGGTGACCGCCTCGGGCGAGACGATGGCCGTCGGCGCCTCGGTACTTGGCGCGTCGAAGGCCTGGTAACTCATCGTGGTCTGGTAACCGCGCGGATTGGTAACCCGAGTCTGGAAGCCGGTCAGGTACTCGGTGGTGGTGGTGAGCACGCCCAGCTCCGAATTTTGCTGGACGCTGGTGACGCGGCCCAGGGCATCGTAGGCGGTCGCGGTTCCGTCGAGCACGTCATTGACCGTGACCAGACTGCCGACCGGGTAGCTGGCGAAAGCCAGCCGCCCACCGGCATCGTAACGATTGACCACGAAACTCTGGGACGCGGCGTTGTCCAGGTCTTCGGTGATCGTGACGACTGGACGCCACAAAGCGTCGTAGATCGTGGCAGTCTGCCCGCGTCCCGTGGCCGACACCAGCTTCCAATGACCGGCAGGAATGCCGTACTCGCTGGTGGCGATCTTCGTGAAACTTTGCGTGGAATTGTTCCAGACCGTGCTGTCACCGCTCGGATAGGTCACCTGGGTCAATCGACCCATCACGTCGTAACCATAGCTGGTGGCAAAGCCGTTCTCATCGGCGACCGAGGTCAGCCAACCGGCATCGTTGACCACGGCCGATTGCGTCGTCGTGTCGGCGAACGTGATCAGACGCGGTACACCACGGAACCAGTTCGACGCCGTAGTGGTATGGCCGTTGCCGTCGGTGACCGAGGCCAAAGTGCCATCGGTGTTGTAGAGCATCGATTGCCGGAACAGGCCGAACTGGTATTGCTGGATCGGCAAAGCGGAAATCGCATCGTAGTTGGTCTGGCTCATCACCTTGCCGGTGCCACTATCGGTGACTGTGTTGACCTGGTTGATCACCCACTTGGCGGTGTTGTGGACATAGGCCGTGGCATCAGAACGAGTAAATCCCAGGCTGCTGGCGTGGGTCACGCTGAGCGGATTGGCAAGGGCGTCGTAGCTGTTGTTGGTGGCGGTGAACGTCACCCCGTCCTGGACCGTCGAGCTGCTGCGCACTGGCCGTAACCGCGAGACCAGCGGGCTCTTGAAGATGGGCATCAAGGTCAACCCGGTGTTGTCCGGGAACGGCAGCGTTCCGATCTCCGCATCGGTCACGTAGCCGGTACTCGCCGACTTCAGCACCGTGCCGGTGAGCGTGCTCACGGACGTTCCAAGCAGACGACCTTCATTGCGGGCGTATTGGGCACCGAAGGAATAGGACGTGCTCTCGGTCGGGCCGACCACGGTCGTGGTCCTGCTCAGCGAGCAGCCGTTGCAAGTACCCGGCGGGATGAAGGTCTGCGATGTCACGTAGGCCGACGCATACGGGGCGCTGGCATCGAAATAGCTGCCCGTCGGGTCGAGATAGCTGTAACTCCAGTGCTGTGACGGCGCGCCCGGTCCGCTGACTTCTTTCGCGATCAGGTCGAAATTGTCGAAAAAGGCATACGTTTTTGGATAATCGTGGTTGGCGTTGCCGTCATTGCAGGTATAGGCCACGTAGTTGCGCCAATGGCGATCGTACGAAAAACTGAACACGGAGGTCGCCCCGGAGGGCGCGCCGATGGTCAATGCGAAGGTTCCGGTTTTCGGGTCCGGTTCGATCTGGCAATGGATGGTCGGATAGGTGTAGTCGTCCTTGGGCGGGCGCGTCAGTTGCAGGTTGCCGGTCGCGCTATAGGTCCACTGCGAGCCGTCCGGGGAAGTCACGGCGCTGAGTGACAACCCATTGATATACGGCCAGACCGTGTTGGTGATGTACGAATACGTCCAGGTGCCGACATTGCTGGTGGCCTGGGTCACGACGCCGTTGGTGTAGGTCAGGGCAATGAAGCGGCCATCCGGCGTTCCATCGCGGGAGTAGCCGTCGATGTGGGTCAGGTGATCGCCACTGTAGGTGTAACTGACCCAGTTGCCGAATCGGTCTTCAACCCGGGTGGCTAGCATGAAGATGCGACTGCGCGTGGCGTAGTGGGTCGTCTTGATATTGTTGGCATCGGAAGTCGTGTAAAGGGGAACCGCCGTCTCCGGATGCACTACGACCCAATCGAAGGTGTATTTGACGCCGGAAGGGGATACAGCAACAAAGGCTTCGCCCGGGTAACCGTTCTTGGTCATCGCAAGGCAACCGATCCGATACAGGCTCTTGGTGATCCAGGGGTGGGCATTGCCATCGGTCATCGCCGGGAACTGCGCGGCGTTGTCGACGAACATTTCCTGGTCGCCATCGCCCGGGACATGCAGGTGATTGCCATCCCAGATCAGATCGTAGAAGGGCTGGTAATTGGTTGATGGGTCCGAGGTGCCGTAAACGGCGACATCGGGCACGACTGGATGGGTGCAACGGTCGTAACCGTTGGCCGTCAGCACCTTCCAGCCAAAATCAGCGGTGAAGGTGCCGACGATGTAAGGAACATCCAAATCCCACTCACCAAAGCCACCCAGATTGCCGCTATCAATCTTCCGGCCTTCGATCTGAAACTGCCGGCCCAATTGCACCGGGAGACTGAAATTGCCTGGGATGGCGATATCGGTGAGCATGAACTCGGTGGAGCCGTTGTACAGGCTGACTTGCTCGCCAAAGGCGTCGGACTTGAGCGGAGTGACTTCCCGAGCGCTTCGCAGGTGCTTGGCGTAATCATCGCCGGGGTCGATATAAGTCTCTGTCGCTGCCTGTGCCACAGAAACGACAAAACCCGTGGCGAGCATGATGCTCGCCAATCCTGACTTGGACCCCATATCCCATCACCCCGAAAATTAAAAAGACACCGCTTGAGCAAACAACGCAAGAAGCCGCAAAAACCGGCCGTTGTCGCCTGACGGCTTACGGCGAAGCCTGCATGAACCGCTCGACTTCCTCGACCGTTCGCGGTGCCGCGCCGGACAGGTTCCGTGGCGCCGCGTCGGTGATCAGGATGTCGTCCTCGATGCGCACACCAATGTCGGCGTACTTGACCAGTGCGGCATCGATGCCGGCGCGTTCGGCGGCGGTCAGCGCCAGGTAGGTCGGGCTGGCGTGCACATCGGTCGGGCGCACGTAGATGCCCGGTTCGTCGGTGACGATCATCCCGGCCTTGAGCAGGTTGCCGCGGTAATCGCCGACGTCATGCGTGCGCAGGCCCAGCTGGTGGCCCAGCCCGTGGAAGAAGTACATCCGCACCTGCTCGGGTTTGTTCTGGCTGATCAGGCCGAGCTTGAGCAACTCCTCGCCGAGGATACCGACGGCGGCGTTGTGGACATCGCGCATCGACGCGCCCGCTTTCATCTTCGGAATGGTTTCCGATTGCGCGCGCAGCACCGCTTCATAGATGGCGCGCTGTTCGGTGTTGAAGTGGCCGGACTGCGGATAAGTTCGGGTCACGTCGGCCGAATAGCCATCGACCTCGGCGCCGATGTCGGTGAGCATCAGTGCGCCCGGCACCACCACATCGTTGTTGGTTTCGTAATGCAGGGTCGTAGTGTTGCGGCCGGAGGCGGCGATCGAGGGGAACGCCCAGCAGCAGGCGCCGAGATTTCGGAAGGTGTATTCGATCGTGGCCTGGATCTCGTATTCGTGCTGCGCCGTGCGAACCCGCTGCATCGCCGCTTTCTGCGCGGCCACGGTCACGTCGATGGCGTGCTGCACGGTGGCGATCTCGGCCGGGCTCTTGACCAGGCGCATGGCCGCCAACAAGGGGAAGGCATCGCGGAATTGCAGTTCTGGATAGCTCCGGCGCAGCTGCTCGACGTACTTGAGCTCGGCACTGACGTCGCCACCGAACGAACGATTCTCCAGGATCATCCAGACCACGGTCTTGCCGTCACGCAGGCTCTGCTGGCCGCCATGCCGTTCCAACAAGGAACTGACGAAGCCACTGAGCTGGCTGGACGAACTGACGTTCTTGACGCCGCTTAGGGCGGTAACTTCCGCGAACGTGGGGATGCGGCCGGTCCAGACTTCGCTGGCCGGATCGCTGTCACGGGTGAACACCGATTCCTTGCGCTCGGCATCGCCAGGCGTGAGTACCAGTGAGGTTTCCGGATCGCCCAGGCCGGTCAGGTAGAGCAGGCTGTCTTCCTGTCGGTACGGCCAGTCGACATCGCCATTGCGTTGCGACGGCGGCGGCGACATCAGAATCAGAATGCCATCGGGACCGATCTGCCGCGCCAGTTCCGCGCGGCGCGCGACGTATTCGGCGGCGGGGCTGCCGGCCAATACCGGCGCGGCGAACAACACGAACATGAGCAACGAGAAAACAGAACGCATGGCGGCCTCCTTGGCAAGCGGCCATGCTAGCACTGCACTTGGACGCCTAGGCCGAGCTGCTGTGGTTCTTGAGGATCAACTCGGCGAGCCAGACTTCGCCCTTGCCGATGATCTCGAGCGGGGTCATTTCCCAGTTGGTCAGCACCATCGCCTCGGAAACACTGAACTCCAGTTGCGCCTTGTTGAACTTGCGCTCGCCGGCAATGATCGCCTCAAGCACGGCCTGGCCGGGCATCGGTGCTTCCATCTCTGCCTGGCGTGCTGCCAAGGCGATGGCCGGATCGGTGCCGCCGCTCTCGACCAGCCACTGGATCCGGCGCTGGGCAACGTGCTGCGGCTCGCCGCTGGCATCGCCGGTGAAATTCGGCGTAGCCGCCGCCAAGGTCTTGTGCAGGGTGTTGAGCTGGCCAAACACGCGCATCCGCGCGAGGTTGGCGGCGTCGCGGTTGTGCTCGGCTTCTTCGACATCCTGGCGCAGGCGGCCGATCAGAGCACCCTGGACTTCCAGCGCCTTGAGGATGCCGTCGATCCGGGCCAGCCAATCCTCGCGGGCCGGCAAGGCCGGCGCAACCACCACCCGCTCGCGGAATTCAAGCAGCAGGGTCTTGGCGTCTTTGGCACGGGCGGGGGACATGGCTTGATTATGCCTCAGGACCGAATGTGCGGTCAGCGCTTGCTGCCAACATCGATGAAACGCAGGAATTCGGCCCGGGTGCGGGCATCGTCGCGGAAGCCGCCGAGCATCTTCGAGGTCACCATGCTCACGCCGCGCTTGTGGATGCCTCGGGTGGTCATGCATTCATGCGCGCCCTCGATCACCACGCCAACGCCGCGCGGTTGTAGCACCTCCTCGATGCAGCGGGCGATCTGGGCGGTGAGTTTTTCCTGCACCTGCAAGCGGCGCGCATAGGCCTCAACCACCCGCGCCAGCTTGCTGATACCCACTACCTTGCCGGCCGGCAGGTAGCCGACATGCGCCTTGCCGATGATCGGCGCCATGTGGTGTTCGCAGTGGCTTTCGAACTCGATGTCGCGCAGCACGATCATCTCGTCGTAACCGGCGACTTCCTCGAAGGTGCGGGCAAGAAACTCGCGCGGATCCTCGCCATAACCGGAGAACCAGTCGCCGTAGGCCTCGACCACCCGCTTGGGCGTGTCGCGCAAGCCTTCGCGCGTCGGGTCGTCGCCACTCCAGGCGAGCAGGGTACGGACGGCGGACTCGGCTTGTTCGCGGGTCGGTTTCTGGCTCATGGCGTTTCTCCGGGGCGAGCGGCCATGCTAGCGCATGCCGCGCTTGGTTCAGTCCACGGCGTGCAGGTGCGCCGTGGTGCGCCAGACAATGGCCAGCGCGACCAGCACCAGCGACGACGAGAGCAAGAACGGCGCGCCCGGCAGATGCGTGGGCGCGGACGTACCGATGAACGTCGCGAAGACCGTGGTGAACAACCACGGGCCGAAGATGCCGGCAGTGCTAGCCAGCGAGGTCACGCTGCCTTGCAGCCGGCCCTGTTCGTGCGGGTCGACCTGCCGGGTCATGATCGATTGGGTAATCGGACTGGCCAGCCCCCACAGCGCACCAATCGGCATCGCCAGCAGGAATACCCAGCCGGTCGACGCGAAGCCATAGATGCCGAAACCGATCGCTCCGCAGAGCGTTCCGAGCAGCAAGGTGCGGCGCTCGCCGAGCGCATGCACAACGCGCTTGGCCAGCCATGCCTGCACGAACGCGCTGAGTACGCCGACGCCTGCGAGCACATAACCGACATGCCGCTGGTCCCAGCCGTAGCGGTAGTCGGCATACAGCACGAACACACTGTTGAACACGTAATGCGCGAGCTGGAACAGGAACACCGTCAGCGCGAGCCCGAACACCTGCGGATAACGCCTGAGCATCATCAAGGCGCCAACCGGATTGGCGCGTTTCCAGTTGAACCCGCTGCGACGGTCCGGCGGCAGCGATTCGGGCAGCACGAAATATCCGTAGCAAAAATTGGCCAGGCTCAGCACGGCGGCAGCGGCGAACGGCGCGCGCGGATTCACCCCGGAGAGCAGGCTGCCCAACGCAGGTCCGACCACGAAACCGACTCCGAATGCCGCGCCCAGCAGGCCGAATGCACCGGCGCGCTTTTCCGGCGGCGTGACATCGGCGATGTACGCGTTGGCGGTGGAGAAACTCGCCGAAGTGATGCCCGAAATGATGCGGCCGATAAACAACAAGGGCAGCGTGTTGACCAACGCCATCAGGATGAAATCCAGCCCGAGACCGAGGTTCGACAACAGGATCACCGGCCGCCGCCCGAAGTGGTCGGACAGCGCGCCCTGCACTGGCGAGAACACGAACTGCATGATCGCGAACACCGTACCGAACCAGCCGACCCAGTGCGCTGCCAGTACGAAACTGCCGCCGGCCATCGACTTGATCAGGTGCGGCAGCACCGGAATGATGATCCCGAACGACAGGATATCGAGCAGCACAGTGATGAAGATGAAGGCCAGCGCGGCTTGGCGCACGGGTACGATTGGAGTTGTGGTGTCCACGAAAGGCCCGGCGAAGATTGACGCGAAAGTTTAGCAGCTGACCGCCGCCGGAACCGTCAGGTCGCGATGGTGCACGGCGCGATTGCGGCCACGATGCTTGGCGGCGTAAAGCGCCGCGTCCGCCTTGTCGTACAAGGCATCGAGATCGCCGGTGCCGGGCGGCACCGTGACGACGCCGAAGCTGGCGGTGACCTGCAATGCCTGGCCCGCGCAATCCCGCCGCAAGGCCGCGATCGCCGTGCGCAGGCGATCGGCCGCCAGCAGCGCCTCGTCGCTCGCGGTGTGCGGCAGGACCACGAAGAATTCCTCGCCGCCGGTTCGGCCGACCCGACTGCCGTGGCGCATGGCGCCGACCAGGCTGGCGGCGACGGTGCGCAGTACGTCGTCGCCGGCGCCATGGCCGAACCGGTCGTTGACGTCCTTGAAGTGGTCGATGTCGAGCAGCATCAGGGTCAGGGGATCGCGGATGCGGCGCGCATACTCCAATTGGCTGGCGGCGAAGGCTAGGATGCTCCGGCGATTGGGCAAGCCGGTCAGTTCGTCGGTCAACGACAAATGGCGCATGCGCTGGCCGTGCCGGAACTGCCGCCAGGCCCAGGCGGTGATGCCGAGCAGCACGACCACGCCCGCGGCCAGCGCCACTCGCTGCCAGCGGCGGGTGCGGTCGCGCTCCGAAATGACTTGCCACTGCGCCAGCACTTCTCGGCGCAGGGAAGCGTTCTCGGCTTGTTGCTCGCGCACCGCCGACGCGGCTTGGGTCAGGATCATCTGGTAGTCGTTGGTTTGTCTGGCCAGGAGCATGCTGGTGACGCGCCCGGCCTGTTCGGCGATGTAGGCTTCATGGTCGCGGCCAAGCGACGACAACAAGCGCGCTTCCAGCGTTTGCGCCTCGGCCAGATTCAACAAGCTCTGGTTCGTCGCGAACACTGCCCGCGCCGCCTGCACCCGCGCCAACGCCGGCATCGGTCGACCCAGCGGTTCCAATGCCTGCGCCATGTAAAGATCGGTCAGCGCCAGTCGCTCTTTGTCGTGTTGTTGCAGGAAGTGCTGGCGCGCGCGCGTCAGCTCCTCCAGAGCCGGGCCGTATTGCTTGGCGTGATCGAGGATGCGGCCGCGCTTCATCTGCACGACGGCGATCTGCAAGGGATCTTTGGAGCGTTCCGCATACTTGAGCGACTCGGCGATGTTGGCTTGCGCTTCCGCCTGCCGGCCAAGGGCATCGTTGGTGCTGGCGAGGTTGCCGAGGATGATCGACAAGTCGGAATCATTGCCGGTCGCCACCACCGCGGTGTGCACGCCTTGGAAATAGGCCAGCGCGGTGGCGTAATCGCCCAGCCGGGAATACAGCTTGGCCAGCTCGTTGCTAATCCCGATCAGATTGGCGGGCTCGCCCACCGCCTGGAACAGATCACGCGCCCGCGTCAGGTCGACCAGGGCGTCACGAAACGAGGCGCGTGCCGACGCCAACGCGCCGCGCAAATTGAGGGTGGCCGCTTCCAGGCTGACCGCGTGCGCCCGTCGCGCCAAAGCTAGGGCCCGCTCGTAGCGGGCGGCAGCGGCCGCGTATTCGCCACGTGCCGTCAGAATGTTGCCGGCGCAAAGATCGAACCGCGCCTCGACAGTGGGCTGCCCGTTCACCCGAGCCTGGACTACGCCAGCTTGCGCTTGGCGCCACAGCTGCCCGTCGGCGTCATCGTTTTCGAAGCTGTCTTCCTGGCATTCGATGCCTTCGACTTCCAGCCGCAGCGCCGGCGAAACGCCGGTGCTCAACAGGGCCAGGGCCGCGGCCTGGTGGCGATCGGCTTCGTTGAACGTCGCCGCAGTCCGGTGCGCTTCCAGTTCCCGGCGCACGGCCGCGTCGTCGGCCGACGCCAATGCAGCGGAAACCCGTAGTCCGCAAACGGCCACCAGCAGGACCCATCGCTGTGCGCGCACGCCGTCCCCACCCCTCGCCTGCCAGGTTCCAGTTTAGGCCGCGTTCCGGGCTTTGGCTATCGGCTCAGTCAACCCGGCAGAACACCGCCTTGAGATAGCGGCTTTCCTTCACGTGCGCCATGAACGGATGGTCGCCGCCGGCGCCGGTGACTTTCAGGATCTGCACGCTGCGGCCAGCAAAATAAGCGGCGCGGCGGATCATGTCGAGGAACTCGTCTTCGCTCACCAGGCCGGTGCACGAGCAGGTGAGCAGGATGCCGCCCGGCTTGGTCACCTGCATCGCCAGCTTGTTCATGTCGTTGTATTTTTTCAGTGCGGTTATCACCTGTTCGCGATCGCGGGTGAGCTTGGCCGGATCGAGGATCACCACGTCGAACAATTCACCGCGCTCCTGCGCATCGCGCAGCCACGGGAACAGGTCGGCCTGCACGAATTTCACTTTTGCATTGTTTAGCCGCGCGTTTTTCTCGGCGATCTCGAGGATTTCCTCGTCGAGGTCGATACCGATCACTTCCACGGCGCCGCCACGCGCCTTGGCGTAGATGGCGAAACCGCCGGAGTTGCAGCAGATATCGAGCACGCGCTTGCCGGCGGTGAAACGCGCGAGGAATTCGCGGTTGTCGCGCTGGTCGGCGAAGAAGCCGGTCTTGTGGCCGCTGCCCGGGCTGGCGCGGAACTTCAGGCCGTATTCGGTGATGATGCTCGGCGCTGGCGCATCCGGTGCGCGGAAATCGAAGCTCTCCTGTTTTTGCACGTGCTCTTCGGCGAAGGAATAAAAACGGCAAGCAGGGAATTCCATGCGTAGCGCGGCGTAGATCCATTCGCGGTAGCGGAACGCGCCGGCGGAAAAGAATTCGACCACCAGCAAGTCGCCGTAGCGATCGATCACCAAGCCGGAGACGCCATCGCCCTCTGAGTGCAGCACGCGCCAGGCATCGCTGACTTCGTCGAGACGGAGCAGGTCTCGACGCAGACCCACCGCTTCGCGGATCTTGCGGGCGAAGAAAGCTTCGTCAACGGCTTCGTCGGAGTCTTCGGTGAGCACACGCAGGGCGATGCGCGAGTGGCCGTTGTAGAAACCGCGCGCGACCCAGGCCCCGGTATTGTCGAGGACATCGACAATGGTGCCGGGCTTGGGCTTGGCGACGGGTTTCTCCACCATCTTCTGGAAGATCCAGGGATGGCGGGAACGGCGCTCGATCTTGAGCGTAACCACGGGCAGGGCAGGAGTATTCATGGGCGCATTGTACGGGGCCGCCGCCCGCCGGCGACCTCACCCCACTTGCCTTGCGCCAACAAAGCCCCAACCTAGCCAGAATGGATGTCCAAGACCCCGATCTCACCGCCGCGCCCAGCGTGCTCCTGCGCTTTCGCCGCGCCCTGAACCTGAGCATGGCCGCGGTGATCGTGCTGGCAGCGATATTTTTCCTGCAAAACAGAATTGGCGACCTCGATCGTTACGCCATCCATCCACAGGACTGGAGCAGCCTGCCCGCGATCCTGACCGCGCCGCTGCTGCATGGCTCGCTCGAGCACCTGGCTTCAAATGCGCTTTCGGTGCTGATTCTCGGCACGCTGGCAGGCACTGTGTTTCCACGAGCAACGCTGCGCGCCTTGCCGGTAATCTGGGTTGGCGCCGGCTTCGGCACCTGGTTGATCGGCACCGCCGGCTACCACCTCGGCATCAGCGGCATCACCCATGGCCTGGGTTTTCTGGTGTTCACGCTGGCTTTGTTGCGGCGCGATCGCGCCTCGATCGCGGCGGCGCTGATCGCGTTCTTTTTCTTCGGCGGCATGCTGCTGACGGTGCTGCCGCAGGAATGGGGCGTGTCCTGGGAATATCACCTGAGCGGCGCCGTCATGGGGATTCTTGCCGGTGTGCTCTGGCGTCGCGCCGACGCGCTGCCGCCGCGCCGGCGCTATAGCTGGGAAGACGAGCCCGAAGAAGACCTGCAATGGGAAGAAGTCGAGCCGGCCCGACCCAATGATGTGCCGATCCTGTGGCATCGGCCGGAGCGCCCGTCCGGTGGCGCAGTGTTGCCGTTCCGGCGTCGCGTCAAGGACGAGGACTGAGCCCAAGCTGGCGATCGTGCCAGCGCGCCAGCAACAACTGCGCTGCGATCGCCCCCAGGAGCGCGCAGAACATGTCCCACTGCGTGTCCCAGACGTCGCCCTGGGTGGCGAGGAAGGCATCCGCCGCACCGCCCCAAATCAACGCCGCCCACCATTCGATCATTTCGAAAAACGCGCTGAAGGCCAGGCAGGCGCAGACCACCAGCACGAACAGCCAGCGCCCGCGCGTCAGCGGACTCGTGCGCAGCAGCAGTTCGCGCACCAGGATCGCCGGCACGATTCCTTGCATCAAATGGCCGAGCCGGTCGTAATGGTTGCGCGCCAAGCCGAAGGCTTCTTTCGCCCATAAGCCCAATGGCGTCTGCGCGTAGGTGTAGTAACCGCCGTAGATCAGCACCAGCGCATGCAATGCGAGCAACCAGCAGAGCAGGCGCGTCATCGGGAAGCGCGGCCAGGCGCATGCCACCAGCGGTAACCCCGCTACCACCCACATCACTTCCATGGCCCAGGTGAGATGGTCGCGCGTCCCGATGCCGGTCAGAACCAGCGCCAGCAGCACGCCCAGCCACAGCAGCCGTCGCTCGATCGTTCCGGGAATCTGCATGCCATGGGTATTCAAGAGCGTTCCCCTCAGGCCAGGTGCGCGAGCGACAGGCGCCGCGTTTGTTTGACCGAACGCAACACGAAACTGGAATTGACGTCGGCGACGAAATCGCTGCTCAGTAAACGGTCGAGCAGGAAGCGGGAAAAATGGTCTAGATCCTGCACGATCACATGCATCAGATAATCCATGTCGCCAGTGAGGGCATGGCAGGCAACGACCTCGTCCCATTCGTTCACGCGCCGCGAGAACGCCGTGATGGTGGCCGCATCGTGCCGCGCCAATTGCACCCGCACGAACGCCTGCAGCCCCAGGCCGACCCGGGCCGGATCGAGCAGCGCCGCGTGACCGGCGATGATCCCCGCCGCTTCCAGCCGCTGCACCCGGCGCAAGCAGGCCGACGGCGAGAGTTTCACCCGTTCGGCGAGATCGGCATTGCTGATCCGGCCATCGCTCTGGAGCTCAGCCAGCACCGCCAAATCGATACGATCGAGGCGTAAATCGTCCATTTATTGCTCAAATTCTTGTTATTGCCAATTAATATTGCACAGTTATGGTCTTATGGCGCAATTTTGCAAAGTCGTTGCGCGCCTTCCCCGGTAGACTTGCGCTCATGGTCGCCATCCCCCAACGCGTAGAACACCTCCAGACCGACAAGGGCTCCGTGCCGGTCTATACCACCACCGTGGTCGAGCAGCCTTGGGACAGCTACACCGATGTCGACCACGACGTCTGGCGCACCTTGTTCCGGCGCCAGCGCGAGATCCTGCCCGGCCGCGCCTGTCGTGAATTCCTGGAGACCCAGGATGCGATGGGCATGGGCGAGGACCAAATCCCCAAGTTCAGTGAACTCAACGCGCAATTGCAGGCCAAGACCGGCTGGACGCTGGTCGGCGTGGAAGGGCTGTTGCCGGAGCTGACCTTTTTCGAACACTTGGCCAACCGTCGCTTCCCGGTGACCTGGTGGATCCGCAAACCCGAGCAACTCGATTACCTCAGCGAGCCGGATTTATTTCACGATCTGTTCGGTCATGTACCGCTACTGATGAATCCAGTGTTTGCGGACTACATGCAGGCGTATGGCCTCGGTGGCGTGAAAGCGCACGGCATCGGCCCGGAGGCGCTGGCCGAACTCACGCGCCTGTACTG
This sequence comes from Gammaproteobacteria bacterium, assembly GCA_025356635.1. Taxonomy (GTDB): domain Bacteria; phylum Pseudomonadota; class Gammaproteobacteria; order Xanthomonadales; family Xanthomonadaceae; genus Arenimonas. The sequence continues at coordinate 33,996 of JANXRY010000043.1, read as the reverse complement.
GTACACGGTCGAGTTCGGCCTGATCAATACCGACGAAGGCCTGCGCATCTACGGCGCCGGCATCCTGAGTTCGAAAGGCGAGAGTTTTTATTGCCTGGAATCAACCGCGCCCAACCGCATCGGTTTCGACCTCACGCGAATCATGCGCACGCGCTATCGCATCGATACCTTCCAGAAAACTTATTTCGTCATCAATGCCTTCGAGCAATTGATGAAGGCCACCGAACCCGACTTCCGCCCGTACTACAGCGAGTTGGCATCGCAGGAAACCATCCCCGCCGGCAACGTGCTCGCCAGCGACCGCGTGTTCCATCGCGGCACGGGGGAAGGCTGGTCGAGCGCAGGCGACGTCTGACTCACCTCGCAGGAAAAAGCACGACCGTCGTCGCCACCGCCACGAGCATCGCCACCAAGCCAGTGGCGACGCGCAGCCCGTAGGCCTTGCCGCCACTGGCGAAAGCGACGCCGGATTTTGCCAGCGTGCTTGCAGCGAGCAAGCCCAACAATCCCCAGCGTGCCTGGGCATCGTCGAGCACCCCTTGCTGGAACAGCTGCCCGAGCGTAGCGACCGCCGCGTGCAGTTCCACCAACGCTGCGACGACCGCAGCAAGCAAGGCGCCGCGTGGTCCCAGCCAGGCGTTCATCGCCGCTGAGACGACCAGCACGCTGGCTATGATTGCGACAAACGCCAAGGTCTGATTGACCCGGAACATGCGCTGCTCGGCGGTCGGTGCGATGGGCCCGGCACCGTTGCCGCGCAGGCCAAGCAAGCCACCGATCAGCAGAACTGCGGCCGCCGCAGCGAGTTCCACGGCAAGCTTTGGCAACAATGCCGGCGCCACCGCCAACAACACGGGCACGAACAAACTGAGCGATGCCAGGTTCGACAACATCGCCGCCGCCACTGCCGGGCGCAGCAACGCCGGGATTTCGCGCACGCGTTGGCCGAAGCCGGCGATCGCGGCCGTGGACGACACGTAGCCGGCGAAGAAACCCGCCACCGCCAAGCCCCAACGATTGCCGATGATGCGCAAGGCTGCGTGCCCCAGCGCGCTGATCGCCATCACCAGTACCGCCAGTTTCCACAACGTCGCCGGGTTCAGGCTGCCGTACGGTCCGATCGGGTGGTCGGGCAACAACGGCAGGATCACCAGGGCCGAAGCCAGCAACACCAGGCCGTCGTGTACTTCGCGTTCGCTGAGTACCTGTTGTGCGAAACGATGCAAGCTGGCCTTGGCGTAAAGCAGGCTCGCTGTCACCACGGCGAGCCCCACGGCCAGTACCGGCTGCCGGCACGACAACGCGCCCAGCAATACGGTGAGCATCAGGGCCACTTCACCGGTCAGGCCAATATCGTGCGCCGACTCCCGCCAGTAACTGATCAGCACCAGGCCGGCAACCAGTACCAGCAGCACCAGAAACACCGGCTCGCCGAGCGTGTAGGCCACTGCGCCAAGCAGCGCCGCCAAGCCATGGGTGCGCAAGCCAGCCAGGGTGTCGGGATGCTGGCGTTGGCGAACGGCTCCGATCAGCACGCCCAGGCCCAGCGCGGCCAACAGCGACATCAGGATGTTCGGCAGATCTGGCATGGCGATTCCTCTGCGCCGATTCTGCCACGCCCCTTACAATATGCGACTCCACGCCTTGCCGAGCCGCGCATGAAACCGATCTCCCTCACCCGATTCCTGATCCAGGAACAGCAGGCCGGCCATATCAATGCCGACTTGCGCCTGCTGATTGAAGTCGTCGCCCGTGCCTGCAAGACCATTGCCACGGCGGTCGGCAAGGGCGCGCTCGGTGGCGTGCTCGGCGATGCCGGCACAGGCAACGTGCAGGGTGAAGCGCAGAAAAAACTGGACGTGCTTTCGAACGAAATCCTGCTCGAAGCCAACGAATGGGGCGGGCATCTGGCCGGGCTCGCTTCCGAAGAAATGGACCATGCCCATCCGATTCCGAATTCCTATCCGAAGGGCAACTATCTGTTGCTGTTCGATCCGCTCGACGGCAGTTCCAACATCGACGTGAATATTTCCGTCGGCACGATTTTTTCAGTGTTGCATTGCCCGGACGGCGTCAGCGAACCGCACGACGAACACTTCTTGCAAGCCGGCACCGCGCAGGTCTGCGCCGGCTACACCACCTATGGCCCGAGCACGATGCTGGTGCTCACGCTCGGCCGTGGCACGCATGCGTTCACGCTTGATCGCGAGCAGGGCAGCTTTATGCTCACGCGCCAGGATCTGTGCATTCCTGAAGACACCCAGGAGTTCGCCATCAACCTGTCCAACCAGCGCCACTGGGAAGCGCCGATGCAGCACTACGTGGCCGATTTGCTGGCCGGCAAGACCGGCCCGCGCGGCAAGGACTTCAACCTGCGCTGGGTCGCCAGCATGGTCGCCGATGTGCATCGCATCCTCACGCGCGGCGGCATCTTCATCTACCCGATCGACGCCAAATGCCGCGACAAGGGCGGCCGCTTGCGCCTGATGTACGAAGCCAATCCAATGGCCTTCATCGTCGAACAGGCCGGTGGCGCTGCCAGCACCGGGCGGCAACGCTTGCTTGATGTGACGCCGAACGGATTGCATCAGCGCATCCCGGTGTTCCTTGGCTCGAAGAACGAGGTCGCCGCGGCCGAGCGCTACCACCTTCAGGCGAACGCCAACCCCGGCTGAATGAGACCACCACCGTTCATGCTAGGGTGCGACCGGCGCCGGTATTCCTGGTGCGCCACCATCCCTAGGAGAGCCCCATGTCCCTCGAAAGCTTGCTCATCATCTGCTTGATCGGCGCGATCGCCGGCTGGTTGGCCGGTGTGATCGTGAAAGGCCACGGCTTCGGCGTGCTCGGCAACATCGTTGTCGGTATCGTCGGTGCCTTCGTCGGCAGCTGGGCACTGGGCATGCTCGGCATCGCCATCGGCGGTGGCATCATCGCCAGCATCATCAATGCGGTGATCGGCGCCGTGATCGTGTTGTTCCTGATCGGCCTGATCAAGAAGGCCTGAGCTCGGGCTAGAACAATTCGCCTTGCGCCGTGGCAATCCGCGGCGCGACGAATTGCCCGGTGTCCCAAAGCCGTTCGCGACCCTCGGCGAAGCCGAGTCGGCGGTGCGCGACCGCGAATCGCCGCGCGTTCTTGGTGACGATCGAGAACGGATGCCGGCATTCGGCCAGTAGTTCGAGGATTTACCGGGTGCTCCGGTAGCGGCGCTCGAGCAGCAGGTAGGGGTCGGTGTTGTGGTACGGCCATTCTGGCTGCCCCGACAAAGGGGCTTCGAAATGGCAGCATCGCTGATGCTCACGATAACCGCGTATTGGCCATTTGTTGGCTTTCAGGCGACGCAGAATCTCGCTGTCGCGAGCTTAATGCAGATGGCAATTGCCTGCGCGACGGAGCCACTGAGTTTTTCAACACATTAAGCGGCCGTCCGAAACGAGAGGCTCACGGTTGAGCTCTCACTGGAAAATTGGATCAGAGCGTGTAATCTGGGCCTGCCATGCGACGAGTCCTCGCTCACCTTTTGCTATCCGTCGCCCTGATTTTTCAGGGGATGGGCTCCGTGTGCGCGTACGGTCCGATGCCGGTCGGCACGGGTGGTCAGCCTATGGCCATGCAGGGCATGACCGACGCTGCGCAGGGCTGCACGGCGATGCCTATGCACGCTGGCAATACCGGTGATCACATGACGGCCCAGACCTGCATGCAAAGCTGCAGCCTGCCGGCGAACATTCACAGTGTGGCGTTCTTCGTGCCGCACCTTCTGCTGGGCGATGCGCTGGCATTGCCGCCCAGCGTCTCCCTGGTGAATTACCGCCAGGTTCCACCGACGCCGCCTCCCATCGCCTGATCCCGTCGGCTGGCTTGCCTGGGGCGTTTCGCCACAGATGCGTCGACCTCTGATGTCTAGTTTCCTTTCGGCTTGGGGCCTTGCCGACCCAGCCCGCTCATGCGTGTCATGAGAAAAGATAGGTGGCCAGTCTCTCCGTGGGTCGCACGGCCAGTCCAGTCGAATTTCGAGGGATGCCATCACAACCCTGCTGCTCTCATAGCCAGGGAATTTGCGAACTGGGAGCGTGACCATGTTTGTGTTGCTTTCGCTGCGCGACGAACGCGCGGCACGCTGGCTGTGTCCGGTCGGCTTGTTGTTCGGGCTGTTGATAGCGCAAACGGCGGTGGCCGCTGCGCCAGGTAGCCGTGCGATGGCCGCGTCGATGCCGCAGATGGCGCCCGGCACGGCGCCGGCGATTTCTTTCGATGCTGCCATCCATCAAGCGGTCGAGCGGGCGCCTGCGCTGGCAGCCCGCCGTTTGCAGGCCCGCGCGGCCGACGAGGATGCGCGCCGCGCGTCAGCGCTGCCCGATCCACAACTCACTTTCGGTCTCCAAGACCTGCCTGTGACCGGCACGGATGCGTTCGACCCACGTGTTGACAATTTCACGATGAAAAAGATCGGCGTGATGCAGACCATTCCCGCGCGGGCCAAGCGCCAAGCACGGCAGGCCGTCGCGGATCGCATGATCGATCAGGCCACTGCACTTACCGCCGCTGAGGAGCTGGCGGTCAAACGTGCGGCGGCGGAAGCGTGGATCTCGCTGTGGGCCGCCGAACACGAAGTCGACGCCTTGCGAGCGTTGCGTACTGAATCCGATCTCGTGGTACGCACGGCAAAAGCGCGACTACGGGGAGGCGCCGGCAGCGCGGTCGATGTGCTGGCCGCGCAAGCGGCCGCGCTTGAGCTGGAAAACCGTCTGGAGATGGCACAAGCGCAGGTTGAATCCGCTCGCGCCATGCTGGCCCGCTGGCTCGGTGACAGCGCCAGTGCAGCGGCGGACACGGCGCCGGATTTTACGCGCCTGCCGATCGGCGAAACGGTGCTGCTGCAATCGCTGGATCGCCAAGGTCCGTTGTTGTCTTGGCCATCGCGTGAGCAGCTGGCCTCGGCGCAAGTGGACCTTGCACGCGCGGATAAGCACCCGGATTGGAGCGTTGGTGTGTCCTACGGGCAGCGCGATCGCTTCAGCGATCTGTTGTCGGTGGAGTTTTCGATCGACCTGCCGCTGTTCCCGGGCAATCGACAGGATCGCGGTATCGCTGCCCGACAGGCGGAGTACGAGGCCACCCTCGACGAGCATGAGGATGCAAAGCGGGCGCAGCAGCAACAGTTGCAATCCGATCTGGCGCAATGGGCCGGATACAAACGGCAGGTGGCCCGCGACGAAGCCAGCTTGCTGCCGCTAGCGCGGGATCGCTCACGCGTCGCGCTCGCTGCCTATCGCGGCGGAGGCGAGCTGCAGCCGTGGCTCGACGCCCGCCGCGCCGAGATCGAAACCTACGTCACGCACGCCCGAATGTCGGGCGACTTGGGCCGCGCCTGGGCGGCGCTGGCCTTTCTGTTACCCGAGGAGAACCGGCCATGAACCGTACCCCTGTCATCGTCCTAACGGTTGCCGTTCTCGGCGTCGGTCTCGCCGCCGGCTATGGGTTGGGACATCGCACACCCACTGCAGTGAGCGCGCCAGCCGCAGACAAGAAAATCCTCTACTGGTACGACCCGATGAAGCCGGACCAGCACTTCGATCATCCGGGCAAGTCGCCGTTCATGGACATGCAACTGGTGCCGAAATATCCCGACGGTGATGCCACCACGGCAGGCAGCGTGCGCATTGATCCGACCATGGTGCAAAACCTCGGCATGCGCACGGCCACCGTCGAACTCGGGACACTGGCTGGGGACCTGCGCGTACCGGCGACGATCGGTTGGGATCTACGTCAGGCGACGGCGGTAACCGCTCGCGCCGACGGCGTAATCGACAATCTCTACGTGCGTGCGCCGTTCGAGCATGTGACCGCCGGCCAACCGCTGGCGTCGTTGATCGCGCCGGCGTGGAACACAGCCGCGCAGGAATATCGTGCACTGGCCGCCGCGACATCGAGTGATGCACGCGCCCTGCAATCGGCCGCGCGGGAACGCTTGCGGGCGCTGGGCATGGATGAGAACCAGATTCGCGACGCCGGCCGCGACGGTGCCCGCATGGTGTTGCGCGCACCGAGCGATGGTGTGGTGAGCAGCCTCGATGCCCGCGAAGGTCAACGCATCGGCGCCGGGATGCCGATCATGACCATCAACGGCTTGCGCACCGTGTGGCTGGACGCGGCGATTCCGCAGGCGCAGAGCGGCGGTGTTTCGCCAGGAACGCCGGTGCTGGCGACGGTCAATGCGCATCCCGGCGAAACCTTCCGTGGCCGCGTCGAAGCGCTATTGCCGGACATCGATGCGGCAACCCGCACCCAGCATGCGCGCATCGTGCTCGACAACCCGCAAGAAACACTGGCACCGGGGATGTTCGCCGAGTTGCAGCTGCAGTCCGGGGGTGGCCACCGCTATCCGCTGGTACCCGATGAAGCGGTGATCGCCACGGGGACATCGACACGCGTGATCATCGCCGAATCCGCGGGTCGCTTCCGGCCGGTTGCGGTGCGCACGGGACGCTCCGCCGATGGCAAGACCGAAATTCTCGCCGGCCTGCGCGGTGGCGAACGGGTCGTGGTCTCGGGCCAATTCCTGATCGATTCCGAAGCCAGCTTGTCCGGCGCGCTCGAACGGATGCCACCCGTGACACCGGAGCCCAAACCGTGATCGCGCGTGTAATCCGCTGGTCGATCGCGAACCGGTTTCTGGTCTTGCTGGCGACCGTGATGATCGCCGCCTGGGGCGTCTGGGCGGTACTGCGTACGCCGCTCGATGCCCTACCGGATTTGTCCGACGTACAAGTCATCGTGCACACGACCTATCCCGGCCAGGCGCCGCAGATCGTCCAGGACCAGGTCACTTATCCGCTGACGACGACGATGCTGTCGGTGCCCGGGGCGAAGACCGTTCGCGGCTACTCGTTCTTCGGCGACTCGTATGTGTACGTGCTGTTCGATGACGCCACCGACATGTACTGGGCGCGCTCGCGCGTGCTCGAATATCTGAGCCAGGTGCAATCGCGTTTGCCCAGCGGCGCGACCACCTCGCTCGGACCCGATGCCACCGGCGTGGGCTGGGTCTACGAATACGCGCTGGTCGACCGCACCGGCCGGCACGATCTGGGCCAGCTGCGCGCCCTGCAGGACTGGTTTCTCAAGTACGAACTCAAAACCGTGCCCGACGTCGCCGAAGTGGCTAGCCTCGGCGGCATGGTGCGCGAATACCAGGTCGTGCTCGATCCCATCCGACTGAAAGCCTTTGCGGTGACGCCGTCGCAGGTGATGGATGCCGTGCGTCGCGCCAACGGCGAGACCGGCGGCTCCGTGGTCGAGATGGCCGAAACCGATTACATGGTGCGTACCGACGGCTATCTGAAAACACTCGCTGACTTCCGCAGCATTCCGCTCAACGTCGGCACCAACGGCGTGCCCATCACAGTGCAGGACGTGGCCACGGTGCAGATCGGCCCCGAGCTGCGTCAGGGCATCGCCGAACTCGACGGTGAGGGCGAAGTGGTCGGCGGCATCATCGTCATGCGCTCGGGCAAGAATGCGCTTGCGACCATCGATGCGGTGAAGGCCAAGCTGGCGACGCTCACCGCGAGCTTGCCGCCGGGCGTGGAGATCGTGACGACCTACGACCGCTCGGGGCTGATCAACCGCGCGGTCGAGAATCTGAGCGGCAAGCTGATCGAGGAATTCATCGTCGTCGGGTTGGTGTGTCTGATCTTCCTGTTTCACCTGCGTTCGGCCCTGGTAGCCGTGGTGTCGTTGCCGCTCGGCGTGCTGATGGCCTTCATCGTGATGTACTTCCAGGGCGTGAATGCCAACCTGATGTCGCTCGGCGGCATCGCGATCGCGATCGGCGCCATGGTCGATGCCGCCGTGGTGATGATCGAGAACGCGCACAAGCATCTCGAAGCCTGGCGGCACGCGCATCCGAACGAAACGATCCGTCCCACGGAACACTGGCTGGTCATCACTGACGCCGCCATCGAAGTCGGGCCCTCGCTGTTCTTCTGTCTGCTGATCATTACGCTCTCGTTCGTACCCGTGTTCACCTTGCAGGCGCAGGAGGGGCGCCTGTTTGCGCCGCTCGCGTACACCAAGAGCTATGCAATGGCGGCCGCCGCGGGCCTGAGCGTGACGTTGATCCCGATCCTGATGGGCTATCTGATTCGCGGTCGATTACCCGAAGAAAACGCCAACCCGTTGAACCGGGCGCTGATCGCGGGCTATCGACCGATCCTGGATGGCGTGCTGCGGCATCCCAAGCTCACCCTCGCGATCGCCGCGGTCGGGCTGGTGCTGACCGTCATTCCGGTCAGCCACCTCGGCGGCGAATTCCTGCCGCAGTTCGACGAAGGGGACGTGTTGTACATGCCGACGGCGCTGCCTGGGTTGTCGGCGGGCAAGGCCGCGCAGTTGCTGCAATTGAGCAATCGTCTGATCAAAACCGTGCCGGAAGTGGCGCATGTGTTCGGCAAGGCCGGGCGCGCCGACACCGCCACCGATCCGGCGCCGCTGGAGATGTTCGAGACCACCATCCAGTTCAAACCGCGCGACCAGTGGCGACCGGGCATGACGACGGCCAAATTGATCGACGAGATGGATCGGCGGGTGCAAATCCCCGGGCTGACCAACGTCTGGATCCCGCCGATCCGCAATCGCCTGGACATGCTCGCGACTGGCATCAAAAGCCCGGTCGGCATCAAGGTCGCGGGCCCCGATCTCGTCGAGATCGATCGCGTCACGCATCAGATCGAAACCGTGGTCAAAAACGTGCCCGGCGTCAGCTCGGCGGTGGCCGAACGGCTGACCGGCGGGCGCTACATCGATATCCATATCGATCGCGCGGCGGCGGCGCGCTACGGGCTCAACGTCGCAGACGTGCAGGATGTGGTGTCCTCGGCCATCGGCGGCGAGAGGATCGGCGAAACCGTCGAAGGCCTGCAGCGCTTTCCGATCAGCGTGCGCTATCCACGCGAGGTGCGGGATTCGATTGAAAAGCTGCGACAACTACCAGTCATCACTGCGACCGGCGTGCAATTACCCCTGTCTGCAGTGACCGACATCCGCGTGGTCGACGGGCCGCCAATGCTCAAGAGCGAGAACGCACGACTGTCCGGCTGGATCTACATCGACATCCGCGGCCGCGACCTGGTGTCGGCCGTGCACGACATGCAGGCGGCTGTCGCCAAACAGGTGAAATTGCCGGCCGGGTACTCGATCGGCTGGTCCGGGCAGTTCGAGTTCTGGGAGCACGCGGTGGCCCGTCTGAAAGTGGTGGTGCCCGCGACCCTGCTCATCATCTACGTGCTGCTGTATCTGAACTTTCGACGCGCCGACGAGGCGCTGTTGATCCTGGCCAGCGTGCCGTTCGCGCTGATCGGTGGATTCTGGTTCATGTACTTGCTCGGCTACGCGATGTCGATCGCGTCCGCCGTCGGGTTCATTGCGCTGGCCGGCGTCGCGACGGAGTTCGGCGTGATCATGCTGTTGTACGTCAAGCAAGCGATGGCGCGACAACAGGCCGCTGGCGAGCCGGTCACGGCCGATTCCTTGTTGGCGGCGATCCAGGAAGGTGCAGGCAAGCGCGTGCGTCCCATCGCGATGACGGCGTCCGTGATCATCGCCGGCCTGCTGCCGATCATGCTCGGCAGCGGTACCGGCTCGGAAGTGATGCAGCGCATCGCCGCACCGATGGTCGGCGGCATGCTCACCGCACCGTTGCTGTCGATGCTGGTGATTCCGGCCGCCTATCGGTGGATGCAGTTGCGCACGCTTGCGCGAACGGAGTCGACGAACCATCCGTTGCGAGGCAACTCCCATCGCTAACTCATCGCCTCGTTGCAATGCACTACTTTCTTCACAACTCACCACTGAAAGGAACCCGAAATGAAAATTCAAAGTATGCTGTTCACGCTCGCCCTGCTGGCGGGTTGCTCGTCACCGAATGGCGCCGCGAACCCGGCAACGCCCGACACTTCCACTGCGACCGCGACCGCCACCGCGCCGGCGCCTGCCGTCGCGCCGGCCAAGGCCACGACCACCGGAGAGGCAATGGCGTCGATGCCTGCCATGCCCGACACCGCCACGTCACCGTCTGCAGCACCGACAACCGCGTCGGCCATCGGCGTGGTTAGAGCCGTAGATCCGGTGGCCAAGACCATCACCCTCGACCACGGCGCCGTGGCGGCATTGCAGTGGCCGGCGATGATCATGACGTTCAAGACCGGCAACGTGGACGTGAGCTCGATCAAGCCCGGCGATCATGTGGCGTTTGAGTTCACATCCACGGGCATGGACGGCACGCTTACCAAGATCGACCGCCAGTAAAGCGCGGCGCGCCGGTTTGCCCACATGCCTCGGTTGTCACGACCGAGGCTCTGGCGACTTAGAGCCTGTCACCTGCTGGTGAACAACAACCCCACTCTTAGGCCTAGAACAGGGAGCCTGACGTGTTCAGAGAAACTAGCCCAAATAGATCGAGGGATAAAGCGTGTGAACACTTCACCAGAGGACTACACCATGCTCGCAGCCGCGGTAAGGATTGATCGACTGTGCGAAGAGAACATTGGGCGCGTCGTCGACGCGCTGGGCGAAGCGCCCGTCGAGATTGCCGATCGCGCGCCAGCCTGGCACGCGGTCGTCTCAGCGCTGGCGACACGCGCCGCCAAGCGCCCTGCCGCGATGCCATCTAGAATGCTGCGATGACCCACTGGCTCGAAAGCCTGCAAGCCCTGGTGCCGCATTTTCTGCTGGCCCTTTCCGTGCTGTGGGTGGCGTATCTGATCGGCTTGTCGGTATGGATCGTGTTGCAGAAGCGCGAACCGATCGCCACGCTCAGCTGGATCATGTCGCTGGCGCTGCTTCCGTACGTCGGCTTGCTGATCTACTACTTCTTCGGGCCGCAACGAATTCATCGGCAACGCCTGAAACGCGTCCGCGCCAAGGCCGGACTCGCGCCGGAAGACGCGCATGCCGATGCCGAACCACCCGGCTCGCTGCAACGACTCGCCCAGGGTTGCGGCGGCTATCCACCGAGCCACTGCACACGCGCCACCTTGTTGGTGGATGGTGGTGATACCTACGACGCGCTGGTCGCGGCCATTGCCGGCGCGCGCGGCCATGTCCACCTTGAGTACTACATCTTCGAGCCCGATATGACCGGCACGCGGATTCGCGATGCCCTGGTGGCGAAAGCACGCGAAGGCATCAAGGTGCGCCTGCTGCTCGATGCCATCGGCTCCGGGCGGATGTCCCGCAGCTTCCTGGCGCCGCTGCTTGCTGCTGGCGTCGAAGTGGCCTGGTTCCATCCGTTCCGGTTGGCACGGCTATGGCGCCCACGCACCAACCTGCGCAGCCACCGAAAGATCGTTGTCGTCGATGGCTCTGTCGGTTTTACCGGCGGCATCAATATCACCGATGACGAAAATCCGGCAGTCCGCTCGGACGCATACCACGACCTGCACGTGCGAATGGAGGGCGATATCGTGCGCTGGTTGCAACTGGCCTTCGTCGAGGACTGGGTCTATGCCGGCGGATCGCTGCCGCGCGAGCCCACGCTGTGGCCGGTGGCGGAACTCGGGGCAATCCGTGCGCAGGTATTGCCGGCCGGTCCGGATTCGTCATGGGAAGCGATCCACCGGCTGATGATCGCCGCCATCTACCAGGCGCGCGCCCGGGTCTGGCTGGCCACACCGTATTTCGTTCCCGGCGAAGCGGCGCGCATGGCGCTGACTTCGGCCGCCCAACGCGGGCTCGACGTGCGCGTGCTGGTTCCGCGAATGAGCGATTCGAAACTGGTCACGGCAGCCACCCGCTCGTATTACAGCGAAATGCTTCGCGCCGGCATTCGCGTTTATGAATTTCCGCGCATGCTCCACGCCAAGGCCCTGTTGCTTGATGACGACTGTTGCGTGCTCGGCAGCTCGAACTTCGACTACCGCAGCTTCCGGCTGAATTTCGAGCTGTGCGTGCTGTTCGAGGATGCCGTGCTGGCCACTCGCTTGGCCGAAGTGCTGGCCAGTGACCTTGCTGGATCGCAAGAGGTTCGCGGGCCGCGCCGACGGCCCTTCCTGTCGCGTCTGGCCGAGGCCGGGGCCAGGCTGTTGTCGCCCCTGCTCTGAGGCTTGAGCTAAACTTCAGGTCCACTCTGAGGTGTCCCATGCCCTGGATCTATCTACTCATCTCCCTCGCCCTGTTTGCCGGTGCCTACAAGTCATCGGGCTGGCTGGTGGTGGTGCTCCTGTTCGGCTCGCTGATCGCGTTCATCGCCTGGATGCTGAGCTGGACCGCCGCACGAATCGCGCGGGGCGCGCGCAGCGAAATGCAGATCATCAGCCCGGAAGACTTGAAACTCATGCGTGAGCAGGCCGCGGCCCGTAAATCCGCGGCCGAAGCCAAGTCGGAGTCATCGCAACCCTGAACGGGGCTTTGCCCTGGCCGCTGCGCGCGGCTAGCTCGCTACCGCTGCTGGCCCCGGGCGAGTTGCGTCTGTATTGGTGCGAGGACGCCGGCCTTGCCATCTCCCGCCGTGAACGGCTCGATCGCCTGCTCCGGCTCGCGCTGGCGCCGCTGCTCGGGCTTGCGCCCGAGCAGCTGGTGTTTGGCCGGGAAGCCAAAGGCCGCCCGTTCCTGCGTCACGCCGGCAGCCCGGATTTCAACCTCAGCGATACTCGTGGCGGAACCTTGCTGGCGATCGTCGCGATCGGCCGCGTCGGGGTGGATCTGGAACGGAGCGATCGGCTGCCGCCAGCCCTGCGGCTGGCCCGTCGTTGGTTTGCGCCGGCGGAATGCGCGGCGCTCGCGCGCTTGCCTGACGCAGAAGCGGCACTGCCCTTCCTGCACCTGTGGACGGCCAAGGAGGCCAGCTGCAAGGCGACGGGCACGGGGATATTCGGCTATCTGCCGCGCTGGCAATTCGTCCCCGGGCGGGCGGAACCCACCTTGCTCGATTTACCGGATGACGCCGGCGCTGCGTCCCGCTGGCAATGGCAGCGGCTATCGCCGGCGCCGGGATACACGGCCGTCCTTGCTATGCGGGATTGCGCTGTACAGCACATCCGCGGCTTTCGGCTTGTCGTGGACTAACACCCGCGGTCACGGTGGCGGATCGGTATCGCCTTCCACGCGATCGCGCCCGCCTCGTTTGGCGCGATAAAGCGCCGCGTCGGCACGCCGCAGCAAATGGCTCGGATCGGCGTGTACAGCGGGAACAAAACCGGCAACACCGATACTGATGGTGATTTCGGTCAGCTGCTCCTGGATGTAGCCGCGGACCGTATCGGCACGCCGGATCGCCTCCTCCTGGTGCACGCCGGGCAGCAGCATCGCAAATTCCTCGCCACCGTAGCGGGCCAGCAATTCCCGTTTCGGGTCGTGCTGGGTTTGCAGGTGCTGGGCGATCGCGCGCAGCAACACATCGCCCTCGAGATGGCCGTGGGCATCGTTGTAGCGCTTGAAATGATCGACATCGATCATCAGCACCGACAACGGCCGACGCTGGTCGAGGCAGCGATACCATTCGCGCTGCATGGCGTTTTCCAATGCACGCCGGTTGGCCACGCCGGTCAGCGCGTCTTCGGTGGCCAGCTCGGCGAGCTTGCGGTTGACCTCTTCCAGTTCGTGCGTGCGTTCGGCGATGCGCGCCTCGAGCTTGCGGTTGGCTTCGACGTAGCGTTGCGTGCGCCGGCGGATGAATTCCTGCACGATCAGCGCCAACGCCCCAAGCAGCAACAGCAACCCGAGCGCACGCACCCACAGCCGCTCATACCAGCGCGGCAAGATCCTATAGCGATAGCTGATCGACTCCGCGAGGCGACCGCTCTTGGTGCGTGCCTGGACTTCCAGTAGGTAATCCCCTGGCGTAACCGCGCGGATGAACAGATCGCGATCGGTCCAGTCGCTCCATTCCTCGGCGCCACTCGAGCCGTGCAGCATGTAGCGGAACTCCAATCCGCTATCCATGCTGACCAGGCCGTAACGGAAATGCAGCCGATAGCCGGCCGGGATTTCAATGGGCGTGGTATGGCCAACGATCGGCAAACGCCGGAAATCCTGGCCATCGGGGCTTTCTGCGGTGATCAGGTCGAAGCCGAGTACCAGCGGTACCGGCACGGGCTGTTTTTCTCCCTGGTTGTATTGCAGCAGTCCGCTCCAGGTGGAAACACGCATGACGCCGTCCGCGTTGAAGCGCAGCCGGCTATAGCCGGCGGCGAGCTGCGAACCGAGCTGCAACGGTTGCCAGGCGGACTGGCCGATCGCACGGAACAGAAGTTTCCGGCTGCTGAAGGCATAGGTGCCGAGTGGCGTCTGTTCGACCTGCAATTCGTTCGGCCGGTCAATCAGGGTGAACGGCGGACCCGTGTCCGGCAGGAATCGCGGCGCCTGGTAGCGGAAGCTCTTGTCTCCCGAAAGTACGTGGACCTGTCCATCCAGCAGGTACAGGGTGCTACCGCTGTGCGGATCCAGCACCAGGCCGTCGGTGCCGCCGAAGACGTCCTTCTGCAAGACTTTGTGATTGCCGACATCCAGCGTCCAGCGTTGCGGCCCGCCGCGGGAGTCGCCAAACCATAACTCGTTGCGTGCGGTTTCATGGAGGTAGGCAGCGCTCGCGCCTTCCAGCGGCAGGCTGAAATCGAGCTGCCAGCGTCCGCTGCTGCGACGAAGCACGTACAGGTTCTGGTCGCCAAGCCCGTACATCAGATCCGGGTCGTAGCTCGAGCGCAGCAATTCGAACACGCCCTCGGCTTCGCGCTGTAGCAACGGCCGTGGCTGCGTCGCATCCGGATCGAGCACCATAATGCCATTGCGGTGCCCCATCACCAGGCCCGATTCGGTGGCCACAAGAGCGTAGCCTTCGAAATCGATCCAGTGCGTAACCTCGGTCGACATCTTTCCATCGCTGGCCGACGTGACTTTTTGGAAGCCGCGCGACGTCGCCAGCCAGAGCACGCCGTTGTACCACTCGAAATCGTAGACCGTGCCTTGCAGGCCCTGGGCTGCGCCGATGAAGGACCACGGCGACGGCAGCGCCATCCGGATCAGATCACCTTCGGTGGCCGCCCACAAACCGCCTTGCTGGTCGCTGCCGAGCGCGACGATCCCGTAGCTGCCTAGGCTGACGCGCTCACGCAACCGAAAGTCCGGGCCGTAGCGGAACACTTCCCCGGTAGCCGTACCGATGACGAAGCTGCCGTCGTCAAGTGGCTGCAGCGCATAGGGTTTGGTATCGCGCAACTCCTGCTCGGAGTTGCCGGGAATCGGGCGGATGCCTTCCGCGTCGGCCCGATACAGGCCTTTGTATCCCACCAGAAGACGCCAGCCTTCGTGGTTGATCATCCCGGTTAGAGGCTGGTTGGCAAACTCCGCTCCACCCGGCTCAAGTTCGTAATGGCCCTCCTTGAAGCGGCAGAAACCAACGCCATCCACTCTTGCGTAAAGCTGACTACCTTCGGGGTAGAACTGGCGGACCTTGTCGGCCAGCGGCCAGTGGCCGGTCCGCTGCCGGTCGTAACTGAGGAAGTGCAACGCGTGCTCGGCACGAAAATACACGCCTTCGTCGGTGGCGATCACCGCCCAGATAGTGCCGACATTGCGATCAGTGCCCTTGAGCTTGTCGGCGGTCAACAACTCTTCATAAACGATGTCACCGTCCGCGGTCGTCTTCAACCAACCAAATGTGTCGTAACTGCCTACGTAAACATGACCATCGTTGGCCAGCTGGATCGACAGCCCGGAAAGCTTGCCTGGCAGGGAAATCAACTGCCACTTGTCGCCGTCATAGCGAAGCACGCCTTCGCTGTTGCCGACGTACAGGCGGCCGTCGCGATCAATGGCGATGCCCAGATGTTGGGGTGTGGCGTTGTAGTCTTCCGGCCCGTAACGGCGCAGGAGCGGCATTCCACGCAGGGTATCTGCGGTTGTCAGCAACGGCGCCAAGGCCAGTAGCAGGGCCATCGTCCAGTGCAGGAATTTCTTCATTGCCGCAGTATGCCGTCGCCGATCAAGGCGATAATGTGCGGAGGGACGCATATTTCGGGCCGGCATGGGGTCGGTGCTGGACAATTCAGTTACCCGTAAAGGCGCAGCATGACTCTATTGAGCGTCAATGTGAACAAAGTTGCCGTCCTGCGCAACTCCCGTGGCGGCGCCGAGCCCAGCGTTCTGACCGTGGCCGAAGCGATTCTGGCGTCGGGAGCCCACGGAATTACCGTGCATCCACGCCCCGACCAGCGCCACATCCGGCCCGAGGACGTGCTGGCGTTGTCGGTACTTTGCCGTGGTCGTGCCGAGTTCAACATCGAAGGCAACCCGTTCGCAGCACCCAGGGAAAACTACCCGGGACTGCTGGCGCTGGTCGCGTCAACCCGCCCGGAACAGGTCACCCTGGTACCCGACGACGACAACCAGATCACTTCGAATCATGGCTTCGACCTGGATCGTGACAGCACACGGCTGCGCCCGTTGATCGCAGAGCTGCACGCGCTCGGTTCGCGCGTCTCACTGTTCATGGACGCCGGCTCCGAAACCTTGGCGCTCGCGGCGAACATCGGCGCAGACCGAATCGAAATCTATACCGGCCCCTACGCCGAGGCATATGCGCTCGGCAAGCCGGACGAACAGCTGCAGCGCTGTGCGGCGACGGCGCGGGCGGCGCAGGCGCTTGGCCTGGCAGTCAACGCCGGACACGATCTTGACCAAGTCAATCTCGGCCCGTTCCTGCGCGCCGTGCCAAATGTGCTGGAGGTGTCGATCGGCCACGCCCTTATCGGTGACGCCCTGTATGCCGGTCTGTCGGCAACCGTGCGCGCCTATCTGGAAGTGATCGCCAGCAGTCGTCGCTAGTAGGCAGCCAGGACCACCGTCTCGATACCGGCCTTGCGTGCGGTTGCAACGCCCAAGACCACGGTGTCGTACTCAGCTTCGGGGCTCGCCTGGACCTGCAGCACGGAGGGGGCCCCGTTCGCCAGCGCCACTGCCAGGTGCTGGCTAAGCGTCGGCAGGGGCGATCATGAAAATCACCAGCAGGACCAGCATTACGTCAACCAACGGGGTGATGTTGATGTCGGCCATCTGGACGTTGCGAGAAGCAGCAGAGGCAAAGCTCATGGCGCACTCCCGGCTTGGGCTCAACTCCGGTTCTACGCCTCGCCCGCCACGGCGGCAAGACCCGGGCAAAAAAACGCCGCCTCCAGGGCGGCGTTGCTGAAGGACAATCGACCGGCGCGATCAGGCGCCGGGTTCGACGAAACTGATCTTGACCAGGTTGGCGTTCTTGGCCCGGGAGAGCACTTTCGCCAGGACTTCATACTCGGCATCGTTGTCGGTCTGGATCTCGATCGTTGGCTGCTCGGCCAGAACCCGCGCGCCCTCGATATCAAACTGCGCCTGCAGGGTCGACATCGGCGTCGGGCTGCCGTTCCAGCTCACCGTGCCACCGGCATCGATGGCAATGCGGATCGGCTCTGGCGGATTCACCGGAACCGGCGGCGGGTTCAGGTTGGGTTGCGGCAGGTCGACCTGGATCTGGTAGGTCACCGCCGGCGCCGTCACGATGAACAGGATCAACAGCACCAGCATCACATCCACGAGGGGTGTCACGTTGATGTCGGCCATCGGGCCGCCGGTGGAATTGCTGGAAAAAGCCATGAGGTTCTCCGTGTCCGCCTTACTTGTTGCGTTCCTGGCCCGAGATGAAAGCGACCTTGCGCATGCCGGAATGGCGCACCATCTGCACGGCGGCATTGATGACGCCGTACTTGGTGTCCTTGTCGGCGCGCACGTCCACTTCCGGCTGCGGGGTCAGCTGCACGGTCACCGCAAGCTTCTGTTCAAGCTGGGCGGTGGTTGCCGGCTCGTCGTTCCAGTACAGGCTGCCGTCGTTCTTCACCGTCAGCGTGACCGGCGGAGTCTTGACCTCGGTCTTGATCGACAGCGATGCCTTGGGCAACTCGACCTTGACCTTGTGCGTCATCAGCGGCGCCGTGATCATGAAGATGATCAGCAGCACCAGCATCACGTCCACGAGGGGCGTGACGTTGATGTCGGCCATCGGGCCACCGCCGGAATTGGAACTGAATGCCATGGCTGCGTTACCTGAGGGATCCGGGAATTAACGCTTCACTTCGCCGACGCGCGAGCCAGTGGCGAAGAAGTCATGCAGGTCATGGGCGAAGGTATCGAACTTCGCGTAGGTCCCGCGATTGACACGGACAAAGTAGTTGTAAGCCAACACCGCCGGAATGGCGACGCCGAGGCCGAGCGCGGTCATGATCAGCGCCTCGCCGACCGGGCCGGCAACGGCTGCGATCGAAGAGTCACCGCTCTGGCCGATGCTGAGCAGGGCGTGGTAGATGCCCCAGACGGTGCCGAGCAGGCCGACGAACGGCGCGGTGGCGCCAACGGTGGCGAGCCAGGTCAAGCCGTTTTCGAGGTTGGCCGATTCGCGGGTCACGGCCTGGCGCAAGGCGCGGTCGATGAACTCGGAACGGTTCAAGGCCTCGACCAGACGGCTACCTTCGTGGCGCTGGTGGTGGGCCGCCGCCTGGGCGCAGTCGAGAGCGAGCTTCGAGAACGGCTCGCTCGACTTCTGCTCTTCCATGAAGCGGACCGCGTCCTGGGCGTTCGGCGTTTCCCAGAAGGTACGGATCACGCGGTCGGCACGGGAGCGGATGATGAGGTTTTTGATCAGGTTGATGATCGTGTACCACCAGGAACCGATCGACATGATCACCAGGAAGAACAGCACGAACCGGCTGATGAAATCCTGATTCTGGATCATATGACTGAAACCCAGCTGTTGCAGGGCTTCGGCATTGTTGACGGGGCCGGCCGGTGCGGACGCGGCAGCGGCGACGGTGAGGAGGATGTCCTGCAGCATAAGGATGACCCTTTTAGTGTGAATCGTTAATAGTTATGGAGGAGAGAAATTGACTGAAACGGTCGCCTGGCCCGCTACTTTCTGGCCATTGCGGGTACCGGGGTTGACCTTCCAGCGCCGCGCAGCTTGCATCGCCGAACGGTCCAGGTTGCGATTACCGCTGGATTTGGAGACCGACACATCAGTGATGGTGCCGCTGATGTCGTAGGTCAGGAGCAAAGTCACCGTGCCGCCGATACCACGCCGCGATTCCTCGGGAGGGTAACGCGGTGGATTCAGCGAACGCGCACTCGGATCGACAGTGCCGTTGTAATCGGACTCAACCGGTGGCGGCGCCGGCGGTGCCGGTGGCGGTGCACGGTAGGCGACCGGGCTCGGATCGTTGTACACGATCGGCGGCTCTTCCGGCGGCGGCGGCACCGTGGTCGGTCGCGGCGTCTCGATGATATGCGTCTGCAATTGCTTCGGCGGTTCCGGCGGCGGTGGTGGTGGTGGCGGCGGCGGCGGCGGTGGCTCGATGAAGTTGACCAGGGTCACGTCATCATCCTTGTCGGCCTGATGCGGTGCCGACACCGGCGCCATGAGCATCATGAACACCGCGATGTGCAGTGCAATAGCAAACGCGGTGCCAGCAATGCGTGGCCAGTTCAGCGCAAGCCGTGTGTGCTCGGTAGGGGAGTCTGATTCCGTCATGCGGTGTCGGCTCGGTGTCGGCTCAAGGTGTAGTTCTTGGGATCGTCGCAGTGTCGCTTGAATGATAACTTCCGGACACCCTGCGGCGGCCGGAACGTGGAAGCTTATACCAAGCCCGAAGCATTACCAACCGTCATTTGACGCCGGCTTGGCGCAACACGGCTTCTGCCTGCTTCTTGGTTTCAGGGTACTTGGCCGCTTCACGGAACGCGGCAATCGCGGCGGGTTTGTTGTTTGCGGCCAATTCTGCGTTGCCTATCACAGCCCAGGCTTCACCGGGCTTCTTCACACCCTTGGTCAGGGCCTGGTGTGCTGCCGCCTTGGCCTCGGTGCCGTGGTCTTCGCTGAGCTGAAGCTTGGCAAGGTTGAGGTACATCTCGCCATCTTTGCCCATCGGCGCCGCCTTGGTCCAAACTTCGATCGCCTTCACAATTTCATCGGCGTCGTAATAGGCATTGCCGAGGAAAGCGTAGACGTCGTAAGTCGGCGTCAGGATGCCTTTGGACAGGCCTTCATTGATAATTGTCACGGCATCTTTTTCACGGCCTTCGATATTGGCCAAGAGGCGATAGGCAAACTCGTAGTCCTTGCTCTCGGTCAGCAAGCCGGCCGCGCGCATCCGGTCGAACACCTGGCCGGCCTTGGCGTCATCGCCTGCCTGCTGGTAAACGCCACACAGATTCTGCAGCAGGGCCTTGTCGTTGGGGGTTTTCACCAACAACTGCTCGATCGCTGCGGCGGCATCGCGTGGCTTGTCCATCTCCAAGTAATCAGCAACCAGGAGCTTGACCATGTTGTCGTCCGGGTTCGGGTTGCCGGCCATGGCTTTCTTCACGGTATCCACCGATTCAGGAAAGCGCTGCAGCTGATACAGGATGTTGGCCTTCAGTGTGTAGGCTTTCGGATCCTCGCTGCCGGTTTCGGTCAGGTAACGATCAACGTAAGTCAGCGCATCGGCATGCTTGTCGTCCGAGGTCAGCATCTGCGCCACCTGCAACATCACCTGGTAGTGGGTGTTGTTGGTGAGTGCGTTTTCGGTCAGCGCCTGCAGCAGGTACTTGAGCGTTTTTTCGTAACCGCCGGTTTCCTGTTCCAGGGAAATGTAGCCCGCCAGATAGGCCGCCGAGGCGCGATCGTAGGGCGTCGCGCGCGGATCGGCCAGCATGGCGTCGGCCTTCGGCAGCGCCTCATCGTACTTCTGCTTTTCGTAGAGGTCGAAGATCTGGTTCAGTGTCTTGGACAGTGCCGGGTTTCCGCCCTGCTTCGGCTCTGCCCGCGTCGCCTTGGGAAACATGACTGCCGGCTTGCTGTTGGCGGCATGACGGGCGCCACGCGTATTCGACTGGCGATCTTCCACGCCACCATAGGATTGCGCGTGGGCCGCGGGGCTGGCGTATGACGAAACGAGAGCCGTCAATACGGCAACGAGCAGCAAGGACTTGTTCATGTCGGGCTCCAGTGCCTGGATGGTCGTGGGCAACGCAAGATAGAAGAGTACGGCGGACGCACTGCTGGCTCAAGTCGCAGTGCAGTAGTCACGCTCAGACATCGAGATTGCCGACGCGCAACGCGTTGTCCTCGATGAACTCGCGCCGAGGTTCGACCACGTCGCCCATCAGGGTCGTGAAAATCCGGTCCGCCGCCACTGCGTCTTCGATCCGCACCTTGAGCAGGCGCCGCGTTTCCGGGTTCACCGTGGTGTCCCACAACTGCTCCGGGTTCATTTCGCCAAGGCCCTTGAAGCGCTGGATCGTGCGGCCTTTCTTGGCTTCCTCGAGCAACCATTCCTGGGCCTGGCGGAAGCTGGTGACTGGCTGGGACTTGCCGCCGCGCGACACGGTTGCACCCGGCTGCAGCAGGCCGTGCAGTTGTGTGGCGATTTCGTTGATCTGGCGCAGCTCTCCATGCAGCAACTGATTCACGGCCAAGGTCTGGATGCTGCTCAGGCCGTGGTGCTGTTTTTCAATCAGCAAAGCGCCACCCTGCCCCTCGACCGCGGTCTGTACACGCAGCCGGTACTGGGGGCGACCCAAGCCGACGTTATTCAGTCGTGCTTCGAGCGTCGCGCACCAATCGTTGAGGCGGGTGCCATCGATAAAATCCTCGGCGGCGAGCGGCCGCGCTTCCAGCAAGGACTCGAGCACGACACGATCAACACGATAGGCATGCCGGGCGATGACTTCGTTGGCGGCAACCACATCAAGCAGGAGTTTTTCCAGCACTGCGCCGAGCAGTGCCGGCGCAACATCCGAAGGTCGCAATTCTGCGCCGTCGATGGCGTTGCTCACCAGGTAGGCGTTGAGCGCGGCATCGTCCTTCATGTACATCTCGTTCTTGCCCTGCTTGATCTTGTACAGCGGCGGCAACCCGATATAGATGTGGCCGCGCTCGATCAACTCAGGCATCTGCCGGTAGAAGAAGGTCAACAGCAGCGTGCGGATATGCGAACCGTCGACGTCGGCGTCGGTCATCAGAATGATGCGGTGGTAGCGCAGCTTGTCCGGGTTGTACTCGTCCTTGCCGATGCCGCAGCCGAGCGCGGTGATCAGCGTACCGACTTCCGCAGATGCGAGCATGCGGTCGAAACGCGCGCGTTCGACATTGAGGATCTTGCCTTTTAGCGGCAGGATCGCCTGGGTCTTGCGGTTGCGGCCCTGCTTGGCCGAGCCACCGGCGGAGTCGCCCTCGACGATAAACAATTCTGACAGCGCCGGATCTTTTTCTTGGCAATCAGCGAGCTTGCCGGGCAGGCCGGCGATATCGAGTGCACCCTTGCGTCGCGTGAGATCGCGCGCCTTGCGTGCCGCTTCACGCGCGCGGGCCGCATCGACGATTTTTCCAGCGATCGCGCGCGCTTCGTTCGGGCGTTCTTGCAGGAATTCTTCGAGCTTCTGCCCGATCACCGCTTCCACGGCCGGGCGCACTTCTGAAGAAACCAGCTTTTCTTTTGTCTGCGAACTGAAACTCGGGTCCGGCACCTTCACCGAGAGCACGGCGATCATGCCTTCGCGCATGTCGTCACCGGACAGGCTGATCTTGGCCTGCTTGGCGATGCCGTTCTGTTCAATATAGTTGCTCAGCGTGCGGGTGAGCGCGGCGCGGAAACCGATCAGATGGGTACCGCCATCCTTCTGCGGGATGTTGTTGGTGAAGCAGAACATCGTTTCCTGGTAGGCGTCGGTCCATTGGATGGCGATATCAACAACAATCCCGTCCCTTTCCCCAGATGCAGAGATAACTGTTTGATGTAATGGGGTTTTTAATGCCGCGAGGTGTTCGACAAAGCTCTTGATGCCGCCTTCGTATTCGAACAGGTCGCGTTTGCCTTCGCCGCGTTCATCGATCAGTTCGATCTTGACGCCGGAATTGAGGAAGCTGAGTTCACGCAGGCGCTTGGCCAGAATGTCGTAATGGAATTCGACGTCAGTGAAGATTTCGGCATTGGGCAGGAAACGCAATTCCGTGCCGCGCTTGCCCGATGGGCCGACGTTCTTCAGCGGGAAAAGCGGTTCTCCGAAGGCGTATTCCTGCTGATGGTGTTGACCGTCGCGCCAGATATCCAACCACATATGCGAGGACAAGGCATTGACCACCGAGACGCCGACGCCGTGCAGGCCGCCCGACACCTTGTAGCTGTTGTCGTCGAACTTTCCGCCGGCGTGCAGCACGGTCATGATGACCTCGGCCGCCGACACGCCCTCTTCCTTGTGGATGTCGGTCGGAATGCCGCGGCCGTTGTCGGACACGGAGCAGGAACCATCGTTGTGCAAGATGACGATCAGGCGGTCGCAGTGGCCGGCCAGGGCTTCGTCGATGCCGTTGTCCACCACCTCGAAGACCATGTGATGCAGGCCGGTACCGTCATGGACATCGCCGATATACATGCCTGGACGCTTGCGGACGGCCTCCAGGCCGCGCAGGACGGTGATCTTGCTGGAATCGTAGGTGTTGCTGGGGGTGGGCGGGGCTGCGTGCGGGTCGGTCATCGGGGGCGTGTCTCGTCAAGATGCCAGAATCGCTTCACGGCGGGTCGGCGCGGATTCCAAGGCTGGCCAAATTATACCGCGTGGGCATGGTCCTCGCCCGTTTCCCCGTTCCGGACCAACCCCTGTTCCACGTGGAACAAACGATATGGGAAACCCAGCGATTGGACGCTTTCGGGAACCTCAGTGCCAGTGAGCAGCACTTGAGCGCCACACGCCCGAATCCACTCCAGGACTTGCCGCTGGTGATTCCGGTCCAGCTCCGAAGCCAGGTCATCGAGACAGATCACGGGCCAGCCGCCCCGACGAAGCGCGTGTTGCTCGGCCTGGGTCATCAGGCAGGCCAACGCCGCCAGTTTCTCCTGGCCCCGGGACAATGCCTCTCGCCCCGGCAGGGTTGCGAACCCCAGCCGCCAGTCGGCGCGGTGGGGGCCTGTCGTGCTGTAGCCCATCGCCAGGTCACGATCCCGGGAGAGCAGCAAGGCATCGGCGAGCCCGAGTTCGGCTTGCTTCCAGCCCGGTTGGAAATCCAATTGCGGTCGGCCAAGTTCCGGCAGGAACGCTTGGGCTGCCCTTTCCAGGCCGGGTTCAAGCGCCGTCACATAAGTTTGCCGTTGCCGCGTAAGGATTTCTCCCGCCGCCGCCATTTCGTGATCCCACGGGTCCAAGGCTCGTTCCGTGGGGCGCGCTTTGAGTAGAGCATTGCGTTGTTTGAGCGCGCGCGTGTATCGCCGCCAGCCCATCAGGAAATCCGGTTCCACGTGGAACAGACCCCAGTCGAGGTATCGTCGGCGCTGCTCGCCGCTGCCGCCTAATAGGGCATGGCTTCCCGGCTCGAAGGTGACCACGGCTACCTGCGCACACAAGTCCGTCAATCGCTGGGTCGGCTCACCATCCAGGCGGGCTTGCCAATCCTGGCCGCTGTGGCGCATGCCCGCGCGATGCACTGCCGGGCCTTCCTTCCACTCCGTGTAGATTTCAAGATGGGTTTGCCCGGTGCGAACCAGACCGTCACGAACCCGTCCGCGAAACGACCGGCCATAGGCCATCAGGTGCACTGCTTCTATCAGGCTCGACTTGCCGGCGCCGTTGCCACCGACGATGACATTCAGGCCTGGGGCCAGCGTCAGATCCACTTCACCAAGACATCGCAACCCTGCGACCCGTAACCGGATCAGCTGCATCGATGCCTCACAGGCGCAGGGGCATAACGACGTGCCGGCTACGTTCGTGGCTAGCCTCTCGCAACAGCGCCGAGGAATTGCCATCGCGCAGATTCAGGATGACTTCCGGATCCCGCAGGGCGGACAAAGCGTCGAGCAGGTAGGTGACATTGAAGCCTACCGTCAGGCCGTCCACCCGGGTCTGCGCCTCGATTTCTTCTTGGGCTTCTTCCTGCTCCGGGTTGTGCGCCATGATCTTGAGCTGCCCGGGCGATACCTCGAGCTTCACGCCTCGGTATTTCTCGTTGGAAAGAATCGCAGCGCGTTGCAGAGCAGCGCGCAAGACTTCCCGGTCTACCCGGACTTCCTTGTCGGCGCCAATTGGAATCACTGCTTCGTAGTCGGGGAAACGGCCGTCAATCAACTTGCAAGTAAAGCTGACGTCCTCGCGACGCATGCGTAGATGGTTGCGTGCGACTTCCAGCTCGATTTCGCTGTCGGATTCTTCCAGAAGCCGCTGCAACTCCAGCACACCTTTGCGTGGAACGATGATCTGTTTGCGGGTTTGCGCGCCGGCAGGGAGGTCGGCCTCGCACAAGGCCAGGCGATGGCCATCGGTCGCCACGCAGCGCAGCGAGGATTCACGCAGGTCCAACAGCAGGCCATTGAGGTAATAGCGCACGTCCTGCTGGGCCATCGCGAACGAGGTCCGTTCGATCAGTTCCTTCAATGCCGATTCCGAAACGCGGACGCGTTCGACCAAGTCGAGGTCTTCAATCGCCGGAAAGTCCTGGGCCGACAACGTCGCCAAGGTGAAGCGGCTACGGCCGGCCTGGATCGTCGCCTTGTCGGCACTGTGGCTGACAGTGACACGGGAACCGTCGGGCAGGGCACGGACGATCTCGAACAGCTTCCTGGCCGGAATTGTGGTCTCGCCAGATTCGCTGTCCTCGACGGCACAGCGCGCAACCATCTCGACCTCAAGATCGGTTCCGGTCATCGATAACCGGCCCTGATCCACTTGCACGAGAAGGTTTGCCAAGACTGGCAAGGTTTGCCGGCGCTCAACAACATTCACGACCTGCTGGAGCGGTTTGAGAAAGGCTTCACGGGAAAGGCTGTAGCGCATGCAAGGACCCCAAAGCTCAAGTGGATAGATTAGAAACTTGTGGTTGTAGAGGGCGGCATCGGCGTTTAAAAATTAGCGTAACGTACTGATTATTATTGATTTTTGTTGAATAAACCCTGTGTGTTACTAGCCATTCAAGTAGCAGTAAGACTGTGGGTAACTATTCCAGGAATTTTTGCTCCCGCGTTTATCCACAGCTTGTTCCTGTGCCAGTCCCCGGCCTCGAAACGATTGTTATTCGGTCAGCTTGCGTACCAGTTTTTCCCAATCCTCGTGCATTTTCCCGTCGGTCTCCATCAACTCCCGGATGACCCGGCACGCGTGCAAGACCGTAGTGTGGTCGCGCCCCCCGAAGGCGTCTCCGATTTCCGGCAGGCTGTGTTCGGTGAGCTCCTTGGTAAGCGCCATCGCCATCTGCCGCGGCCGCGCCAACGAGCGCGTTCGCCGCGCCGAAAGCAGATCTGCCATGCGCAGCTGATAGTAGTCTGCCACGGACTTCTGGATATTGCTGATGGAGATCGCCTGCGCCTGGGCGCGGAGCAGGTCGCGCAGGGTTTCCTGGGCGAAATCGGCGGTGATCGGCCGGCCAGTGAAATTGGAACGCGCGGCGAGCGTGTTCAAGGCGCCTTCGAGATCACGGACATTGGAGCGCATGCGTTTGGCGATCAGGTAGGCCACTTCCTCTGGAAGCTTGACGTTGCGCTCACCGGCCTTGGCAGTGAGGATCGCGGCACGGGTTTCGAAATCAGGAGGTTCAATTGCAACCGACAAGCCCCAGCCCAGGCGCGATTTCAACCGCGGTTCGAGGTTTTCAACTTCGCGAGGATAGCGGTCGCAGGTCAGGATGATCTGTTGCTTGCCGTCGAACATGGCATTGAAGGTATGAAAGAACTCTTCCTGGGTGCGGTCCTTGCCGGCGAAGAACTGGATGTCATCGATCAGTAAGGCGTCGACCTGCTGGAACTGGCGTTTGAACTGGTCCATCGACTTGCCCTGAAGCGCCTTGACCATATCGCTGACGAATGTGTCGGAACGCTGGTAGAGCACGCGCATGCCAGGATTGGCCTTGCGCATCAGGTTGCCGGCAGCCTGCATCAAATGCGTCTTGCCCAGTCCAGTGCCGCCGTAAAGCAGTAATGGGTTGTAGGCGCGGCCGGGATTCTGGGCCACTTGCATCGCCGCCGAGAGCCCGAGCTGGTTGCTGCGCCCTTCGACAAAATTCTCGAACGTGTAATGCGGGTCGATATTGCTCTGGAAATCCGCCCCGGGGCGGTTTGCCAGCGTCATCGAAGCAGCCGGCGCCGCTTCACGCTGCATCGAGCCTACGACCAGCGCGACCTCGGTAGGCAGCTCGGCGAAATGGCTGACCAACTCGCGGATTCGGGCCAGGTAGTGGTCATGAACAGTGTCCACGACGAACGCATTCGGTGCATACAGGGTCAAAAGCCCACCTTGCGGGTAAGCCTGCAGGGGCTTTAGCCAGGTGTGTATATCCTCGGCCGGGAGTTCGGCCTGCAAACGTTCGAGACAGCGGGGCCAGAGCGAAAGCATCAAGATCGAAGCCCTGCAGGCGGCAGTTGCGGCGCCTGTGGATAAGTGGACGGGACCGGCAGTCTAGCCCTGTCCCAGTATGCCTGCCAAGCAGAATGCAGTTGACGCAAACCACGTGGATTGCTACGCTAGACAGTCTTTCCGCCCCGTTTCCTTGAGATGCCGGCATGGCCACCAAGCGTACCTATCAACCCAGCAACCTCAAGCGCAAGCGTGACCACGGCTTCCGTGCCCGCATGAGCACTCCCAACGGCCGCAAGGTTCTTGCTCGCCGCCGCGCCAAGGGCCGCGCTCGACTCTGCGTCTGATCCGTCGCCGCGTTGGCGGCGACATCCGAACCGGGCCGTGATGTCCACGCACCCGCTCCTGTTTCCTCGTCGTGCGCACCTGCGCACCACGGCCGAATTCCAGGCCGTATTTGCCGAGGGGAAACGTATTTCCAGTACTTGTTTCCGCCTGCACGCGCGTTTGCCGCTGGCTGCAACTGAGATACGCCTCGGCGTCGCGGTGGCCAAGCGCGTGGACAAATCGGCTGTTGCCCGCAATCGCCTGCGTCGGCAAGTCAAGGAAGCATTCCGACTGCAACGGGCCAGTCTTGTTGCCGGCGATTACGTTGTCATTGCCAAGCCTGGCGCAAGCAAGGTCGACAATGCCGCGATTCGCGTCGAGCTCCTGGCCTTGCTTGAGCGCGCTCGCACGTTGATGCCTATCCCCACGCCCGGCACAATGCCGCCCGTTGCGAACGCTGCTCGCAAACCCACCGATGCCTGACAGGCGCAGTGCGCCGAGATTACTTCATTCATGAATCAGACCCGTTCTTTCCTGTTGATTGCCTGGCTATTCGTCGTCGGCTTCCTGTGGCTGCAATGGACACAACCCGCCAGCACCACAGTGACTGCGCCGGCAACGCAACCCGCGCCTGCTGTTCCGGCACAACTACCGGCCGATGACTTGCCGACGGCCACGCCCGGCGCCACGCCGGCCGTGGCAGCCACGCGCGCCGCTGCGACGGCAAAACGGACGATCACCTTGGAGAATGATGTCCTGCGCCTCACCATCGATCTCGATGGCGGTCGGCTGGTTGGTTCTCAACTGCTGCAGTACACGGTCGAAAAAAAGGCCGGCAGCCCGGACGTGCAATTGCTGAGCAGCGAGCCCTCGCGCTACTACACCGCCGGCGCTGGCCTGATAGTCGTCGACAAGCAGCAACGCGAACGAGTGCTGGAAGAGCACTTCATAAGCGAAGGACAGGCCCACCGTTACGCGCTCATGCCGGGCGCCGCGACAATCTCGGTGCCGCTGGTATGGGCCGATCCGGCCACGGGATTGAACGTCCGGCGCACGCTCACGCTGACTCGCGGCAGCTACGCGCTCGGTATGAGCGAGCAGATCAGCAATACCGGCGCCTTGACGCAGACCGTCTATCCATTCGTCGATCTGGATCGCGTCGCCCCGCCGGCGCCAGCCAAGCACAGCTTCATGACCAATCCGGAGTCCTTCAGCGTTGTTGGGCCGGCCTGGTACAGCCCGGAGAACAAGTACGAACGCACCCGCTTCACTGGGTTCGACAGCAAGAAACCGCCCACCAGCGACGTCAGTGGCGGCTGGATCGCGATGCTGCAGCATCATTTTGTCGCCGCCTGGCTGCCCGATGCAAAGACGCCGCAGCGCTTCGCCACCTTCACCCAGAGCCATGAAGGCAACACGCTCTACGTGATCCGAAGCGTGGCTGCGCCCCGGCAGCTGGTGCCGGGTACCGTCCAAGCACGCGACAGCCGGTTTTGGGTTGGGCCCAAGCTGCAGATCCCGTTGGCGCAACTGGCGCCAGGTCTGGAGAAAACGGTCGACTACGGAATCTTCACCGTCATCGCACAGCCGCTGTTCTGGGTGCTGTTGAAGCTGCACCTGCTGTTCGGCAACTGGGGCTGGGCAATCATCGCCATTGTCGTTTTGCTCAAGGCCGCGCTGTATTGGTTCTCGAAGAAGCAATACCAGAGCATGGCCAAGATGCGCCGCCTGCAGCCACGGCTCGAGGCCCTGAAGGAGCGTTATGGCGACGACCGCCAGCAGTTCGCCAAGGCGCAGATGGAGTTGTTCCAGAAAGAGAAGATCAACCCGTTGGGTGGCTGCCTGCCGGCGTTGGTGCCGATGCCGATCTTCCTGGCGCTGTATTGGGTGTTGATCGAAACCGTGGAATTGCGGCAGGCGCCGTGGATGGGCTGGATCCATAGCCTGACCGACGCCGATCCGTATTTCATCTTGCCAGCCTTGAACCTGCTGGTGATGTTCCTGACCCAGAGACTGACGCCGACGCCAGGCATGGATCCGATGCAGAAGAAGATGATGCAATTCATGCCGCTGGTGTTCGGCGTGATGATGGCCTTCTTCCCGGCGGGTCTCGTCTTGTACTGGGTCACCAACGGCCTGCTCGGCTTGCTCCAGCAATGGTGGATGACCAAGCAATACGCCGAGGCGCCTGCCACGGCCAGGTGAGATCGGTCGCTGCTCTGCCAAGATAGGGCCATGGGTACCAGCACCGACACCATTGCCGCCATCGCCACCGCATCCGGCGCCGGCGGCATCGGCATCGTTCGATTGTCCGGGCCGCGAGCCCGGGCCATCGGCGAAACTCTCGCCGGCTCCACCCTGGAGTCGCGTCGCGCGTTGCACCGATGCTTCCGTGATGCGGTGGGCGACAGCATCGACGACGGCATCGCGCTCTATTTCCAGGCACCGCATTCCTATACCGGCGAGGACGTGGTGGAACTCCAGGTGCACGGGAGCACGCCGGTACTGGCGCAATTGTTGCGCGCCTGTCTTGCATTGGGCGCGCGCACGGCAAGACCGGGCGAATTCACCGAGCGTGCTTTCCTCAATGACAAACTGGACCTGGCGCAAGCCGAGGCAGTTGCTGACTTGATCGCTGCGGGTAGCGAAGCGGCGGCACGTGCCGCCCGGCGCTCACTAGACGGCGAATTCTCGCGCCGGGTGCAGGAAGTGCTGGAGTGCCTCACCCGGCTACGCGTGCTGGTGGAGGCAATGCTGGACTTCCCCGAAGAAGGCATCGACTTCCTGGCCGAGCCTCATATTCATGAAGGACTCACCGGCACCGTTGCGGCACTCGCGCAGTTGCGGCGGGAGGCGGCGCGTGGTCTGCGACTTCAAAACGGCCTGCATGCCGTGATTGTCGGCGCGCCTAACACCGGCAAGTCGTCGCTACTCAATGCACTTGCCGCTGAGGATCGGGCGATCGTCGCCGAGATTGCCGGTACCACGCGCGATCTTCTGCGGGAATCGCTGGACCTGGATGGCGTTTGCCTGACCTTGGTGGATACGGCCGGTTTACGCGATTCCACCGATATCGTCGAAGCCGAGGGTATCCGCCGCGCGCGGGCCGAACTGTCGCGCGCGGATCTGGCCCTGGCCGTTCTCGACGCGCGTGATCCGGAGGTGCCGCAGGCACTGGCGACAGCGCTTCAGGGGCAGACGGCAGTGCTTTGGCTGCATAACAAGGCTGATCTTGCGAGCCAGTCGGCGCGCACCGAAACGCGCGCGGACGGTGTGCACTTGTGGCTTTCGGCAAAGACGGGAATCGGGATGGAAGCCTTGCACAGCGCGCTGCGCGCGGCGGCTGGCGCCGAGGGCGAAGGAAGTTTCAGCGCCCGGGCGCGACATGTCGCCGCCCTGGACGAAACTTCCGCGGCCCTGGATCGGGCGCAGGCCAGGATGGCTGAAGGCCAAGGCGAGCTGGCCGCCGAGGAGTTGCGCCTGGGCCAGCGCTCACTGGGCGAAATCACCGGGGTGCTGGCCGCCGATGATCTGCTTGGGCGGATTTTTTCCGACTTTTGCATCGGAAAGTGACCGCCACAACGGAAATGGCTTGACAAACCGGTCAAAGTTTACTGTGCTGAATAACGCAACACCCTCTGACCCTGCGAGTACCCCATGAACGCTGCGACTCCAAGTACCCCCTCCCTTCGTTGGGCCATCGTCCTGGTACTGGGCGCGAGCTTGGCCGCCTGTAACAAGGACCAGGCCCCGGCGCCTGCTACAGCCGCGGCACCTGTTGTAGCAACCGTTCCGGATGCCGCCGCCCAGGCCGCGGCCGCGCAACAGGCCGCCGCGCTCGCGGCGATGCCTGCGGAAGAACTCAAGAAGCGTGGAGCTGACGCCTTGCGCGAACAGCGCCTGTATTCGCCCGCGGGAAACAACGCGATGGAGTATTACATCGCCCTGCGCAAGAAGAGCGACAAGCCCAACGCCTCGGCCGAAAGCGCCCTGATCGATCTCGAACCCTACGCGGTCATCGCCGCCGAACAGGCAATCACCCGGGAAGATTTCGTGGAAGCCGATCGGCTTCATAACCTGATCGCTTCCGCCGACGCACAGGCGCCGGCATTGGGACGCATCGCCGATGCCATCTTGAAGGGCAAGCAAGCAGTCGCATTGCGCCAGCAACAAGTGACGACCCAAACCGATCAGGCGGCAAAAACGGCGGAAGCGGCACGGCTCCAGGCTCAGCAGCAGGCGCAACAGGCAGCCGCGACACCGGCGCCGACACCGGTGGCGCCAACGCCGCCGCCGCCGGCACCCGTGCGCGCACCACCGGTCGAGACTGCGCCTGCGCCGGTAGTCAGCGCACCGCCACCACCTGCCCGCAACAGCAGCACCTTGGTGCAGGTGTATGCGCCACAGCCGGCGTACCCACCGGACGCCCGTCGCTCTGGTACGACCGGCGAAGTCGTGGTTACCTTCACGGTCAACACCGATGGCAGCGTCGGCAATGTTGATATCACCAGCGCACGGCCACGCGGGGTGTTCGAACGCAATGTCCGCGCGGCGGTAGCTCGCTGGAAGTTCCAGCCGATTGATTCGCCGCAGACAGTGACCCGTACTTTCTCGTTCACGCTCTAGTTCAGCGGCAAGCACTCGTACAAGGCCCGGCGAAAGCCGGGCCTTGTTGTTCCTGAAGACCAGGGCTCGGGGATCAGGCGGAAATCGCCAGGCGTTCGTCGTGGTAACGGCGCGCGGCCAACCACCACAAGAGCAGGCCGATACCGAAACCCGCGGCCAGGTAAACAGCCCATTCCATGGCGCTGACATGCTCGCTGCGCACCAGCCGCAGGATCATCTGGTTTTGCGCCAGGAACGGGATGGCGAACTGCCATAGCTGGTCCTTGATCGGATTTACCATCAACACGATCGTGGGCACCATTGGCAGCAGGATCAGCACGCTCATGTAACTCTGCGCTTCCTTCACCGACTTTGCTCCGGCGGCGATGAGCGTCAAGAGACAAGTGCCGACCAATACGATGGGCAGCAATACCAGCAGCATTCGCGCGATCGTCCAGAACGACAGATCCAGTTTCAGCCCGAGCGCCGGCCCGAACGCAAAGCTGAGCTTGAAGGCCACCAGGGTAAATACCAGGCTGAGCAGGCCGATCGAGGTAGCAGCGAGGATCTTTCCGCTCATGATCGTGGCGCGTGCCGCGGGGGTGGCCAGCAAGGGCTCCAGGGATTGCCGCTCGCGTTCGCCAGCGGTGACGTCGATCACCAGCGCGGCGCCACCAAGGAAGCCACTGAGGATCAGCAAGTACGGCAGGAAAGCCAAGGCCTGGCCGACCCGACTCTCAGGCGTCGCCAGGTCGCGATGGCTGACCCGCAAGGCCGTCCCTGCGCCCGGACTGATGCCACGCGCGACCAGGCGTAATGCACCGGCGGTCTGGCTGTAGTTCCCGAGCAGGGTTTCCAGCCGTTTGACCGGAATCTCGGCGGCTTCGCGCGAACTGTCTTGCAGGATCTCGACCGACGCCGGGAGGCTGCCATGCCATTGCTTGCCGTAATCGGGGCCAATACGCAGGATCACATCCTCGCTCTGGTTACGAATCGCGGCGTCGGCATCCGCCGGCGCCGGTTTGATCACGATGTTCTGGCCGGCCAGCCAGGCAATCAGGTTTGGCGCGTGTTCGGCGCCGATCACCGGTACCGACAACGGCTTTTCCATTTCAGTCTGCATGCGGTTGCTGGCCAGTTTGGCCATGCCCAGAATCAGCGCCGGAAACAGGATCGGGCCCATCAGCAAGGACAGGAACAAGGTGCGGCGGTCGCGGAACAAATCCAGAAGCTCCTTGGCCATCACGGTCAACAGCGGGCTCATGCGTGCAATCCTTCTTCGGAACCGATGGCTTTGACGAAAGCGTCTTCGAGGTTGTTCTCGCCGGTGTGCGCACACAATTCGTCGGGCGTGCCGGCCGCCATGACCCGGCCTTGCGAGATAACGATGATGCGATCGCAGAGGGCGGCAACCTCCTGCATGATATGGCTGGAAAAGATCACGCAGCGGCCTTCGGCGCGAAGGTGGCGCAGGAAATCGCGCAAGCCGCGCGTGGTCATCACGTCCAGGCCGTTGGTCGGTTCGTCGAGGATCACGTTCTTGGGATCGTGCACCAGCGCGCGGGCGATCGCGGTCTTGGTGCGCTGGCCTTGTGAGAATCCTTCGGTGCGGCGATCGAGAAAATCCGCCATGCCCAGCGCAACTGAAAGTTCCTCGGTGCGTCTTGCGATGTCGGCCTCGCCCATGCCGTGCAGGCGGCCGAAGTAGGCGATGTTCTCGCGCGC
>JANXRY010000126.1 GCA_025356635.1 Gammaproteobacteria bacterium | reverse complement strand
GCCCATCGCCGGCAACGATCCCAACGACGCCAATGTCCCCAACAACTCTGCCTTTCAGCAGGAGTGGGTGAAACATCTGGTCGCGAAATGGGGTACGGCGGCCTCGGGAGGCGTCAAATACTATCTCCTCGACAACGAGCCTGCCCTCTGGAACAGCACCCACCGCGACGTGCATCCGATCGGACTGAAACTGGACGACCTGCGCGCCAAAACCCTCGAATACGCGGCCAAGATCAAGGCGGTCGATCCGACCGCGCTCGTTGTCGGGCCGGAAGAGTGGGGATGGACCGGCTATCTCTACAGCGGCTACGACTCGCAGTGGGGCAATGAGCACAAGGACTGGAGTCATCTGCCCGACCGGGCCGCGCATGGCAACATGGACGCGATGCCCTGGCTGCTCGCGCAGCTTCGACAGGAGA
Source organism: Gammaproteobacteria bacterium (assembly GCA_025356635.1). Classification (GTDB taxonomy): domain Bacteria; phylum Pseudomonadota; class Gammaproteobacteria; order Xanthomonadales; family Xanthomonadaceae; genus Arenimonas. The sequence goes on along the minus strand of JANXRY010000126.1, from coordinate 14,800 downwards.
ACGTCCGCACCGGCAAACGCCTGCTCGATGTCTTCAGCCTGCACTACTATCCGCAGGGCGGCGAGTTCAGCGATGACACTTCGAGCACCATGCAGCAGTTGCGCAATCGGTCTACACGCGCGTTATGGGATACGAACTATCTTGATCCGACCTGGATCAACGACAAGGTCATGCTGATTCCGCGCATGAAGGGCTGGGTCAATGCTTATTACCCGGGCTTGAAGATCGCGCTTACCGAGTACAACTGGGGTGCCGAAGGTCATATCAATGGCGCCACCGCGCAGGCAGACATCCTCGGCATATTGGGCCGCGAGGGTGTGGATTTCGCCACCCGCTGGACGACGCCAGATGCTTCGACGCCCACCTACAAGGCGATGAAGCTGTATCGGAATTACGATGGCGCCAAGTCTGGTTTTGGCGACACCTCGGTTTCGACGACTGCGCCGAGCCCCGACAACCTCTCGGCGTTCGCAGCCCAACGCAGCAGCGATGGTGCGCTGACGGTAATGGTGATTGCCAAAGTGCTGTCGGGCGCCACACCGGTGACGATAAGCCTGGCCAATTTCGCCAATGCCGGTACCGCGCAGGTGTGGCAGTTGACGTCTGGAAATGCCATCGCTCACTTGGCCGACGTGGGTTTCAGCGGCAATAGTCTGACAGCGTCGGTTCCGGCGCAAAGCATCACGCTTTACGTGATTGCAGCTGGCACCCCGGACCCCGGCGTGATTGCCGCGCCCAGCAATTTGTCCGGCAGCAATGCCAGGGGCGGCAAGGTGACGCTGCGCTGGACCGACAATTCCAGCAACGAGGAAGGCTTTTTCATCGAGCGTGCGCCGGCAGGCAGCAGCAGCTACGTGCAGGTCGGACAAGTGGGAGTCAACGCAACCAGTTATTCGCAGACCGTCGCCAAGGCCACTTATCAATATCGAGTGCGGGCGTTCAACACCAGTACCGGGAAATTTTCGCCCTATTCGAACGTGGTCTCGGTACGCGTCACTAAATAGATTCTGCTTCGATTGCCTGAAGCCGCTTGGCATAGGGCTTGGCACGGCCGATGCAGCGGTCGTGCAAGTCATGCGTATCAAGGTCGGCCTTGAAGCGTAGACCAAGGAATGCGCAGGCTACCCGTAACACCATTTCCGGCTTGCGCACCAGGCTTTCGTACTGCACATCCATGATCCGGCCCGGAAGGTTTTCCTGCCAATGGCGCATCATTTGCTGGTGGCAGGCAAGATCCCGGAGCAGGCGCGGCACGTCCTCGTTTTCGAGGCCGGCATCGGCGCGCGGCAAGGTCAGCAACGACAGGGCATTGTCCATCGGGTCGCGGGTAACGTGCAGGAAACGTGCCTGCGGCAGTGCACGGGCGATGGTCCCGGCCAGCAAGGCGTTGATGGGGTGGTTTTCAAAAATCATCGGGCCGGCATCAAGCGCAACATGCTCGAGGTAATCCCGGCCGAGGGCATCGAAATCAAGCCCGTGCAACGCAGCGGTAGCACCGGAATTCTGCCAGTGCGGTGCCGCTGCCGGAGATCGTGACAGTGCAGCATCCAGCCGACGCGAAAACGCCGGCACCGATCCCAGGCAGCGAAGTTTTGGATGTCGTTCCAGCAGCCGACCAAGGACGGCCACGCCGGAGCGGGGAAGACCGATGATGAATATCGGGCCGCGCGCTTCGGTGGGTGCCGGCAGAGGGCCGTCAATGACCTGCCGTAATGCCGGCCAGTCAACCAGAGGGCGCGCCGGTTGCAGTTGCCGACTTGCGAACACATCTTCCAGGATTTTCCAGGCCTCGTCATATCGGCCCTGGCTGTCTAACTCCTGGAACAGCGACAGGCCAAGTACTTCGTACTGGACGCGATCCCTCGGCGCGCGGGCCATCAGCAGCGGCAAAGACGTTGCATGCTCGCCGCCGATGCCCTGGCGGCGAAGTTGGGCGAGATGCCAATGTGCCTTCACGTGACCGGAATCCAGCGCGAGGCAGGCCAGGATATCCTGCTCGTAGGCGGCCATTTTTCCGACGCTGCGTTGGGCAATCGCCCGGTTGAAAAAAAGAACGGCCGCAGGCGCCGACATCGCGATGGCAGCGTCGAACATCTCGATTGCAGCCGCATGTTCGCCCAATTGGCTCAATACCATCCCGAGTGATTCGACCACTGCGAGGTTGTCTCGCGAGCAATCGAGAGCGCGAACGGCGCAGTCGCGTGCATGGGCCAGGCTTGCGGATGCCAAGTGCGCCCTCGCCAACAATGCCAGTACTTCCATCCGGCCGGGAGCCAAGGCCAGCGCTTGTTCGGCAAGCTGGATGGCAGTCGCGGGCGCGCCGCGCCGGAGGTGAATCGTTGCCAGCCGAAGCAGTGCCGCCGCGTGGGTCGGGTCACGCAGCAGGACGCCTTCGAAACAGGCCTGCGCCGCCTCGAGATTGCCGATCCGCAAGTGGTCTAGACCGCGCCGCCAGAGCTGCTGAATGCGATTATCCATTCAGGAATTCTAGCCCGGCCACGCACTCAAATCCGGCGGCATTTCGCAAAACCGGGCTTTAGTCGGCGCTGGCGGCTAAAATACCCGGATGTCACTCATCCTCTTCCAAAACGTCGATTTCAGTGTTGGCGGCCCACGCCTTCTGGAAAAAGTCAATCTGGCCATCGAGCCCGGCGAGCGTGTTTGCATCGTCGGCCGCAATGGCGCTGGTAAGTCCACCCTGATGCGGCTGATGTCGGGCGAAGCAAAGCCCGATGACGGCGAAGTCCGCACTTTCGGCAGCCGGATCGCTGGCTTGTCGCAGGAAGTTCCACTGGCGCTGACCGGCACAGTTTTCGACGTGGTCTCGATGGGCCTGGGCGAACTCGGCGCGCACTTGGCCCGTTACCACCACCTTCTGCATGACGGCGACGAGATCGACATGGACGCGCTCGGCGCGGTCCAGGTCAGGATCGAAGCGGGCAATGGCTGGCAGCTTGAGCAACGGGTCGAGCAGGTGATCAGCAAACTCGATCTGCCCGAAGACGCCGAGTTCTCCGCGCTTTCCGGCGGCATGAAGCGCCGCGTGCTACTGGCGCAGGCACTGGTGGCCGCGCCGGACCTGCTGCTGCTGGACGAGCCGACCAACCATCTCGACATCGAATCGATCGCCTGGCTCGAAGAGTTCCTCAAGAACTACGCCGGCAGCGTTGTTTTCGTGACCCATGACCGCGCATTTTTGCGCAATCTCGCCACGCGGATTATCGAAATCGACCGCGGCCAGGTGACCAGTTGGCCCGGCGATTACGACAACTACCTGCGCCGCCGCGAAGAACGCCTGCATGCCGAATCGCAGGCCAATATCCTGTTCGACAAGAAATTGGCGCAGGAAGAAGTCTGGATCCGCCAGGGCATCAAGGCCAGGCGCACCCGCAACGAAGGCCGCGTCACGGCACTCAAGGCCTTGCGCCGTGAACGCAGCGAACGCCGCGAACAGGCCGGCAATGTCCGGTTGGCGGCGGCGGGCGCGGAGAAATCCGGCAAGCGCGTATTCGAGGCCAAGCATGTTGATTTCGCGTTCGGTGAGCGCGTCCTGGTTCGCGATTTCAGTACTACCATCCAGCGCGGCGACAAGATCGGCCTGATCGGACCGAACGGTTCCGGCAAGACCACGCTATTGAAATTGCTGCTCGGCGATCTGCAACCGAAACGTGGCGAAGTGCGGATTGGTACCAATCTTGAGATCGCCTTCTTCGACCAGCTGCGCGCGGCACTGCGCGACGACTGGAATGCGCTCGACAACGTTTCCGAAGGCCGCGAGTTCATCGAGATAAACGGTAGCCGCAAGCATGTGATGGGCTACCTGCAGGACTTCCTGTTCAGCCCGGAGCGTGCACTGGCGCCGATCACCAAGCTGTCCGGCGGCGAACGCAACCGCCTGTTGCTGGCGAAATTGTTCGCCCGCCCGTCGAACCTGTTGGTGATGGACGAACCGACCAACGACCTCGATGTCGAGACGCTGGAACTGCTCGAAGAATTGCTGATCGACTATCCCGGCACCTTGATCCTGGTTTCGCACGACCGCGCTTTCCTCGACAACGTCGTTACCAGTTCGCTGGTGATGGAAGGCAATGGCCGGGTCGGCGAGTACGTGGGCGGTTACAGCGATTGGGTCCGGCAGCGACCACAACAAGCCAAGCCCGGCAACAATGCGCCGCGACTCACGCCAGAAGTGCCAAAACAAGCTCCGGTTCCTGTCGCGGTGACAGCGCCAAAACGCAAATTGAACTTCAAGGATCAGCGCGAACTCGATCAGCTCCCGGCTCGCATTGAAACGCTGGACAGCGAGCTCGCCGGACTCGCTGCGCAACTGCAGGACCCGGACTTCTATGCCACTGGCGCAGTGGTCGTGACCGCGGCCAATGCCCGCATGGCCGCGTTGCAGGCCGATCTGGAGTCGGCCTATGCACGCTGGCAGGCCCTCGAATCCACCTAAGGCAAGAACACGCATGGCTACCATCCGACAAGAAGATTTCATACAGTCTGTCGCCGACGCGTTACAGTACATTTCGTACTACCACCCGGTTGACTACATCCGGAATCTTGCTGCCGCTTACGAGCGCGAGCAATCGCCGGCCGCGAAAGATGCCATCGCGCAGATCCTGATCAATTCGCGCCTGTGCGCCGAAGGCCACCGGCCTATCTGCCAGGACACCGGCATCGTTACCGTGTTCCTGAGGATCGGCATGAACGTGCGCTGGGACGACGCCGACATGAGCGTTGAAGACATGGTCAACGAAGGCGTGCGCCGCGCCTACAATCACCCGGACAACAAACTGCGCGCATCGGTGCTCGCCGATCCGGCCGGCAAACGGACCAATACCCGCGACAACACACCGGCCGTGGTCAATATGACGGTTGTACCGGGCGAGAACGTCGATGTGATCGTTGCGGCCAAGGGCGGCGGTTCCGAAGCGAAGTCGAAGTTCGCCATGCTCAATCCGTCCGATTCCATCGTTGATTGGGTTCTGAAAACCGTGCCGACCATGGGCGCCGGTTGGTGTCCGCCGGGCATGCTCGGCATCGGCATCGGCGGGACTGCCGAGAAGGCGATGCTGTTGGCGAAAGAAGCGCTAATGGAGCCCATTGATATCGTTGACCTGCAGGCGCGCGGCGCGAAGACGCGTGCCGAGGAACTCCGCCTTGAACTTTACGAGAAAGTGAATGCGCTCGGGATCGGCGCCCAGGGCTTGGGTGGCCTGACCACCGTGCTCGACATCAAAGTCAAGGATTTTCCGACCCATGCCGCCAACCTACCGGTGGCGTTGATCCCCAATTGCGCTGCCACCCGCCACGCGCATTTCGTGCTCGACGGCTCCGGGCCGGTGATGCTCGATCCACCTTCGCTCGTAGACTGGCCCAAGCTGACCTACGACGCCTCCAAGGGCCGTCGCGTGGATCTCGATACCCTTGCGCCTCAGGATGTTGTGAACTGGAAACCAGGTGAAGTGCTGTTGCTCAACGGCAAGCTGCTGACGGGGCGCGACGCCGCGCACAAGCGCATGGTCGAAATGCTCGACAAGGGCGAACCGCTACCGGTGGATTTTCGCGGCCGATTTGTCTATTACGTTGGTCCGGTGGATCCAGTCCGCGACGAAGTGGTCGGCCCGGCCGGCCCGACCACGGCCACGCGCATGGACAAGTTCACCGAACAGGTATTGGCGCAAACCGGTCTGCTTGGCATGGTCGGCAAGGCCGAGCGCGGCCCGGTCGCGATTGACGCGATCAAGAAGCACAAATCGGTCTACCTGATGGCGGTTGGTGGTGCGGCCTATCTGGTCTCGAAAGCGATCAAGGCCTCGCGTGTGGTCGGCTTCGCTGATCTCGGCATGGAAGCCATTTACGAATTCACCGTGCAGGACATGCCAGTGACGGTAGCCGTGGATTCGACTGGCGAGTCCGTTCACAAGACCGGCCCGCGCGAATGGCAGGCACGGATCGGCAAGATTGCAATTGCGGTAGAGTAGGAACGAATTCGTTCGCGACTGAAGTGGCCGAACGGTACAAGCGTCGCGAATGGATTCGCTCCTGCCCCGAGAGGTATCACCATGGCTATTTGTCCCGTTGCTATCGCTGTCGGTTGCCGAAAGTGCCCGATCTTCGCCGTCTGCCCAGTCAAAGGCATTATTGGCGACCAACCGCCTGTATCCGAAGCGGAGCCTCCCGCCAAACGCAAAACTGCAAAACGTAAATCCCGCCACTGAAATCACGGAGAACCTTCGATGTCGACCACCCTCTATACCGCTCCCGGCGCCGCCGGATGGGTTGTCCATTGGCTGCTGATCGAGCTCGATGTGCCGCACGAATTACGCTTGCTCGATTTTGCCAAGAAAGAACAAAAATCGCCGGAATACCTGCGGCTCAATCCGGCTGGCGTCGTGCCCACGCTCGTTGTCGCCGGTCAGCCCATGACAGAAGCGGCGGCCATCGTGATGCAACTGGCCGACACGCATCCGGCCGCCAGTCTCGCGCCTGCACTGGCAACGACGGAACGTGCCCGCTACTACCAATGGATGCTCTTCTGCGCCAACACCTTGCAGCCGGCATTCCGAGCCTGGTGGTATCCATCCGAACCGGCTGGCGAAGCCAATATCGACGCGGTCAAGGCGTCGGCGCGTACACGCATCGAAGCGGGCTTCGAACGGGTAGACGCGCACCTGGCCGCGAATGGTCCGTACTTGCTTGGCGAACACATCAGCACCGCCGATTTCATGTTCACCATGCTGATGCGCTGGTCGCGCGGCATGCCGAAACCGGCCACTGACTGGCCGCAATTGGCTGCATTTGTGGCGCGAATGAAGGCGCGGCCGTCGTTCCGCACACTTTATGAGCGCGAAGGCCTCACTGAGTGGGTGTAAGCAATACCAGAATCTTGCTTGCCGGAGCCTCCGGGCTGGTCGGGAGCCAGATAATCAAGGCATTGCTGGCCGATCCCGGTTTCGCTGGCAAGATCGTGGCGCCGGTACGACGTCCCTTGCTGCAGGCTGATCCAAGGCTCGTGACCCTTCCGCTATCCGCGCCAGAGGAGCAGGTGCCGGCACTGGATGTATTCGTGTCTTGCCTGGGCACGACGCTCAAGATGGCCGGCTCGCGCGAGGGCTTCATCGCAGTTGATCGCGACCTGGTTTTGCAATTGGCGCAACTGGCGCACCAGCATGGCGCGAAGCACGCCATCGTCGTGACGTCGGTCGGTGCCAGTAGGCAATCAGGGAATTTCTATCTGCGGATAAAGGGCGAAGTCGAGGATGCGCTCGAGGCGATGGGGTTCGATCGCCTCGATATCGTCAGGCCGGGTTTGCTGCTCGGCGCTCGTCCGGAACGTCGACCGGCCGAGGCCTTGGCGCAGCGAATTGCGCCATTGCTCAACCCCTTTTTGGTCGGCCGCCTCGGCGCTTACCGGAGCATCAAATCGGAGAAAGTGGCGCGCGCCGTGGCCCGATTGACCGGCGAAAAAGCAAGCGGCCGATTCGTGCATTGTTATGCCGAGCTTATCTCCCAAGCCTAGCTCCAGACCCAATCGATCACGAAGATGGCCAACATTGCGATGGCCAAGGCCAGCTTCAGCGCCATCCCAAGCAGTAAGCCCAACCAGGTTGCGGCGCCGATGGCCGTCGCTTGTTGCCAGGAGTTTCCAAGGCTGATCTCGCCGATCAACGCACCCAGGAAGGGCCCGAGGAGCAATCCCGGCAGGCCGAAGAACACGCCTGCGAGCAGGCCCAGGCTGGCACCGAGCACTGCACGCCCACTACCGCCGGCACGTTTGGCACCGTGCGCTGTCGCCCAAAAATCCAGCAACATCGAAACCAGCGTCAGTACGCCGAGGAAGGCCAGCATCGCTGCGCCGACGTGCTCGAAATGATCAGTCCATGCGGCCAGCAAGAGTCCGGCGAAGATCAGCGGCAAGCCTGGGATGAGCGGCAGCAGGATTCCTGCCAGTCCGACCGAGATTAACGCTATCGACAGTGCATATAAGCAGAAACTCGCGTCCATTCCCGCATTGTACGGGTCGACAATGAAAACGGCCCGCTGAAGTGGGCCGTTCATTCAAGCATGCAACGCAGCGCCTAGTTCTGGGCTGGTTTGTTTTCGGCGAAATACTCGTGGCTGTCGGCGTTATCGATGGCCTGGTCCGGATTGCTGATCGCCAGACTCTTGGCTCCGGTCTGGCCGTACACCCAGTCGTTGGTGCTGGCGGTGACATTGAAATGGCTCATCTCGTGCACCAGTGTGCCGGCTTTGGAGTCGGTGCCGGTGGCGGGGGCAGTCCAGAAAGCCTTGCAGACGAAGATCTCATAGGGCTTGGTCGGATAGACGTAGGCGTAGTAGCTTTGGTTGCAGCCGCAGTTGATCGTGACCTGGCCAGCGCTTTGATCCATTGCGTTGTCGATGGAAACAAAATGCGATTGCATCGTGCTGTAACGGCTGTTGGTGAAAGTACCAAACCAGGTCGTGTAACGTGGGCCAGCTGCACCGCCGTTGAGGTAAGTCTTCGCATTTTCAGTGTACACGCGGGCATCGACGACGGCCTGACCCGCGCCGGAGATTTGCGTGGTGCTGCAACCGACGAACGACACACCATTGACGACCGTGCCGCCACTGCCGGGCTTGGCGTTATTGCTGACGCCGCCCTTTAAACTTTCGCTGTCGAGCCAGATGCGCAGTGGTGCCGTCTGGAGAACGGAGAGCCGGCCGGCGGCATCGCCAACGTTCGCGCCAGTACCGGTCTTCGCGCCCTGGAGCACGCTGTTGAAACGAATGCTGGCATCACCGCCGCGAAGGTCGTAGAACTTGCTGAGGTTGACGCTGACGACTTTCGTTTCGTATGGCTGGAACACCACCATGTCAGCGTTGGTAGGTGCCCCGCGCTTGACCATCGGGCCGGTATAGGCGGCAGCACGACCTGCGGAGATGACCTGGAACAGGCTGCTTTCCAGATGGCTGCTAGGTAACTGCCAGTACGGCACCTTCACGATCTGGTTGCTGTTGTTGGTCAGCTTGAGCTGGACAACGCCATCGAAACCGTGCGTGGAGCCATTGGCGAACAGGCTGACGCGCAGCGGGTTGGCGATCTGCACAGGTGCCGATTGGCGACCGGCAAAGGCAGCGCCCGTAGCGGCGACGAAAGCGGTAGCTAGCAATAGATTGCGATGGTTCTGTGACATGCATTTCCCCCGGGAAGTGTTGGTCTAGTGGTCCTGGACGCTGGACAAGCTGACCTTACCGAACTGTGAGGTAGTTCGCATGTTGCGACGCAACAGTTTTTACTGGTTGTAGTCGCGATGACAGCTGTCGCAGGCCTTGTCGACTTTGTCCACGGCGGCGGAAGCGAGTGCGCAACTAGTCAGGGGAACGGCCAGTGCGGAATCGGCGGCGGCCCGCAGGTCACTGGCATAGCGATCGAACTGGGCGTCGCCCTGCATGGAAGCGAACGCCGGTTCGATGTCGTTGGCGACGAGGCGCAAAGTCTGCAATTGGGTAGTAAGGTCGGAAGGCGTGCAGTGGTTCTGCTTGAGGTTCTGTCCTAGGGATTTCATCTGGTGTCCCATCACGGTCATGACACCATCGGAATATGCAGAGCGTCGGTTCAGGGCATTGACGCCATAAGCAGTGCAAGCAGCACCAATGAAGATGCCGATCACAAAGAAAATCAGAGAACGCATGGGATTAGTCCAGGTTGGGGCAGCCGCGACAATATCACGCGATCTCGATGGCAATGCCCCCAGCCTGACGCTGCCGCTCGGCTAGCGAAGCAAGACAACCCTACCGCTTTCAATCCGGACGTTTGAGCCTTCGCGAAGGTTCGGGGAGATCACGCCCTGGACGAAAACAAGATGCCGGCCATCGTCCATGCGCACGCTGATGCGGTAGTTGGGAGTGACTATCCGCTTCGCCGGGCCATAGTCGATCGTGGCGCCGCTGGCGATACCGCCGACGATGCCGCTCAGCACAGTGCCGGTTGGTTTGGAAGCAGAAGTCACCTGTTGCACCTCGATCCGCTCAACCCGACCACACTCGGGGCAACGAGCTTGCGGTGTCGTGGGGCCAATGCTGACAGGGGGTTGGTTACGCGGCGGGGGCGAGCTGGCGCAAGCGCCGAGTGCCAGCGCAAGCGCGACGACGATGAAGTGGCGGAAACCCATGAGCCTTCCCCAGTAGTGCGGACAGCAACACCCTAGTGCCCGCCGCCTGAACGATGCCGGAGCAGGTCCATCACCGGGCAAGGTCTTACAATAGGCGAATGCGATCTTCATGGGCCGACCGTTTTTCCGCCATCGACCGGCTCTACGGGCAAGGCAGCGTGGAATGCCTGCGGACCCGCCATGTTTGCGTGATCGGCCTGGGTGGCGTCGGTTCCTGGGCGGTAGAAGCGCTGGCCCGAAGCGGGCTAGGGCGTATGACCCTGATCGACGCTGACGACATCTGCGTTTCGAACACCAGCCGGCAACTGCATGCGCTCGAAGGCCAGTACGGTCGCGGCAAGGCCGAAGCGCTGGCCGAGCGTTGCCGGGCGATCAATCCGCAAATCCAGATCGAGGTTGTGCCCGAATTCCTGACGGCAGCCAACCTCGTCGCGTTGCTGGATCGAGACTATGACGCCGTCCTGGATGCCTGCGACAGCTTCCGCAGCAAGGTTGAGATGATCGCCTGGTGCCGGCGTCGGAAGCTGCCGATCATCGTCTGCGGTTCGGCTGGCGGCCGTACCGATCCGACCCAGGTGCGAGTTCGTGACCTGTCGCGCACCGAGCACGACGCGCTGTTGGCCCTGATCCGCAAGAAGCTGCGCCAGGAATTCAATTTCCCCAAGAATGTCGATCGCTATTTCGGCGTATCGGCGATTTATTCGCTGGAAAACGTCCGCTATCCGCAGGCCGACGGCAGTGTCTGCGGAACCCGGCCCGCACTTGGTCCCGACGCAGCGCTCAAGCTCGACTGCGGTGCCGGACTGGGATCGGCAACGCATATCACCGGCACGTTCGCGTTCGTGGCGGTCGGAAAGACCATCGAGTTGCTGTTGCGGCGCGGCGCCGCGTAGGGGCAGCAGGGGCCGCGACACAAAGCCCTGCGGTACCTTTGGCCACGACCCCTGCCGCCCCTACGCGTCTATACGAAAGAGCCGCATCGCGTTTGAGCTCGTCGACTCGGCGATGGTTTCTTCGGATTCGCCACGAAGCTCAGCAACGACTCGCAGCACATTCGGCAACAGCGATGGCTCGTTACGCTCGCCGCGGTGGACCGCGTCCGGCTGGTCTGGTGCATCGGTTTCCAGCAGCAGGAATTCCAGTGGCATGGTCGCGACTATCCGGCGCAGGCGTTGCGCCCGTTCGAAGGTCACCGGGCCGCCAATGCCCAGGCAAAACCCGAGTCCGAACAGCTGTCGCGCCTGTTCCTCGCTGCCTGAATAGCTGTGCACGACGCCACTCAGCAAGCCGACTGAGCGGACCGTCGCGATCACTTCCTCTACGGCGCGGCGTGCATGCAGGACGACCGGGAGCCCAAACTCACGGGCGATTTCCAATTGCTGCCGGAAATACCGGCGTTGCCCATCGGGATCGAGGCCTTCAACGAAGAAATCCAGGCCGCATTCGCCCACCGCCACGGGCTGTTCGCGCTCGATCCAGTCGGGCAAGGCATCCAGATGCTCGGGGCGATGCCGGTCCAGATACATCGGATGCAAGCCGTAGGCTGGGTGCAAGCCTGGTTCATCAGCACAAATCACCTTGAGTTCCCCCCAGCCGGCGAACTCCACGGACGGGATCACTTGCTCGCTGACACCCGCCAACCTCGCGCGCGACAAGACTTCCGAACGATCAGCATCGAACTCCGGCGCATCCAGGTGGCAGTGGCTGTCGAACAGCCTCATGCCTTCATTCCTTGCCGCTGGGTGCGGGAGCTGGGGCGGTTCGAGTCTCGCGCCAGCTGGCAAACAGGATTGTGCTCAAACCAAGCAGTATTTCGTCGAGGAAGGGAACCGGGTCCGGCACCAGAAAATCAACCACGAACAGCACCGCAGTGAGCGCCAGCAGCTTGGGAAATTTCAGCCTTCGCGCGGCAATCAGGGCGGGGCCGGAAAGAGGATGGGGCATACAAGGTGCCTTGTCGGGGTCAGCGGGCAAATTAGCACGTCGCCGGGGTACCCCAGGTCTCCGCCAACCGCTAAAATGGCGGACTGAAACTCGACCCTTGCGAAGGCTCCAACCCATGGCCCTGAACCCGACCGACCTCTTCGACATCCGCTCCATGCTCACCGAAGAGGAGCGGATGATCCAGGATTCCGTCGCCCGCTTCGTCGACGAGAAAGTCATTCCGATCATTGGCGACTGCTTCGATCAGGGCCGTTTCCCGAAAGAACTCATCCCGGAAATCGCTGCGATGGGCTTGCTCGGCTCGTCCCTGCCGGAAAAATACGGCTGTGCCGGCCTCAATGCCGTCAGCTACGGATTGATCTGCCAGGAACTGGAGCGCGGCGATTCCGGCATCCGCAGCTTCGTTTCCGTGCAGAGCTCGCTGTGCATGTATCCGATCTATGCCTACGGTACCGAAGAGCAGCGCGTTCGCTACCTGCCGGCGATGGCTCGCGGTGAAGTGATCGGCTGCTTCGGCCTGACCGAGCCGCAGGGTGGCTCCGATCCGGCCAACATGAAGACCAATGCCCGGCGCGACGGCGACGATTGGGTCATCAATGGCGCCAAGATGTGGATCACCAACGGTAACGTGGCGAATATCGCCATCGTCTGGGCGCAGACCGACGACGGCATCCAGGGCTTCATCGTTCCGACTGATACGCCTGGATTTACTGCCCAGGTAGTACACAAGAAGATGAGCCTGCGCGCTTCGGTGACCTCGGCACTGTTCTTCGACAACGTGCGCGTGCCGGAAAGCCAGCGCCTGCCGAACGTGAAGGGTCTGAAGGGCCCGCTCGGCTGCCTGACCCAGGCCCGCTACGGCATCACCTGGGGTCCGATCGGCGCGGCGATTTCCAGCTACACCACGGCGCTGGAATACTCCAAGACCCGCATCCTGTTCAACAAGCCGATCGCTTCCACCCAAGCGGTGCAGCTCAAGCTTGCTGACATGGCCCGCCGCATCACCCTGGCGCAACTGTTGTCGCTGCAACTTGGACGGCTCAAGGATGCCGGCAAGATGCAGCCGGCGCAGGTGTCGATGGCCAAATGGAACAACTGCCGCATCGCACTGGACATCTCGCGCGAGGCGCGCGACATCCTCGGCGGCGCCGGTATCACCACCGAGTACCCGCCGATCCGCCACGCCTTGAACCTGGAGTCGGTGATTACCTACGAAGGCACGGAGACCGTGCACCAGTTGGTGATCGGTCGCGAAGTCACCGGCATCAACGCTTTCTGATGAAATGACCGACGCCGGCCCGATCCTTGAGACCGAACGCCTGATCCTGCGCGTGCCGCAGGCTGGCGATTTCGAGCGCTACGCCGAATTGATGGCCGACGAAGACGCCGTCAGGTACATCGGCGGCTACATGCCGCGCGCCGCCGCCTGGCGGCGTTTCCTGCAGATGCCCGGCGCCTGGGCGGTGCAGGGCTTCGCCATGTTCAGCCTGGTCGAGAAATCCAGCGGTCGTTGGCTCGGCCAACTGGGGCCCTGGAAACCGGAAGGCTGGCCGGGCAACGAAATCGGCTATTCGCTGCACCGCGATGCCTGGGGCAAGGGCTATGCGAAGGAAGCGGCGATTGCCGCCATCGACTGGTCATTTGCGAACTTGGGCTGGTCCGACATCATTCACTGCATTGATCCCGACAACCAGGCTTCGATCCATCTGGCGGAACGCTTGGGGTCGACCTACCGGGGGATCGGCGAGTTGCCGGAGCCGTTCCAGGATTCCAAGGTCGGGGTCTGGGGCCAAACTCGCGAACACTGGCTGGCGCGCAGGAATTCCCTGGCATGAACACCGTCTATGGAATGAAGGCTTCGGGCAATTGCTACAAGCTGCAGTTATTGCTTGAGCAACTAGGCCAGCCCTACCGCTGGATCGAAACCGACAGCACGACGGGCGAGACGCGTACACCGGAATTCCTGGCCAAGAACGCCAACGGCAAGGTGCCTTTGCTGGAATTGGATGACGGGCGTCGCTTGCCCGAATCCAATGCCATCCTTTGCTACCTGGCCGAAGGCTCGCGTTTCCTGCCGGACGATCGCTGGCAGCGCGCGCAAGTCCTGCAATGGCTGTTCTTCGAGCAGTACAGCCACGAGCCCTATATCGCGGTCGCGCGTTTCATCGCCAAATGGCTGCCGGCCGATCATCCGCGCCAGGCGGACCTCCCGAAGTTACGCGAGCGTGGCTACCAGGCGCTGGCGGTGATGGAACAACAACTGGCGAAAACCGAATTCCTGTTGGATGTCGGCTACACGGTCGCCGATATTGCGCTTTACGCCTACACCCACGAAGCCCATGTCGGCGGCTTCGACCTAGATGCCTACCCGGCGATTCGCGCCTGGCTGGCGCGGGTCGAGGCGCAGCCCGGTTTTGTCGCGCAAACCTACTGAACCTTTCCGCACAGAAGAACGCCATGTCCGCCGTAGCGCCACCTGTTGCAAATCAACTGATTCCTGCCCGTCAGAAAGACGTCAACCGCGCCAAGGTCTGCGACGAGAACTTCACCGAGTTCGTTCGCGGCTGGTCGGGAAAATCTTTGCACAAGCCGGCTCCGAGCGAATCGGTGCTACCGGGCAGCCAGCTGACCGCGGCGGATTTCCTGGACGTGTTCGAATCGCAGCTGATCAGCCGCCACCTTGACCTGATGGCGCGCGT
>JANXRY010000088.1 GCA_025356635.1 Gammaproteobacteria bacterium | reverse complement strand
CAGGGCTTACGCCTTAAGCGGCGAGAGCGTAGTTGTCGTCGTTGGCAACTAAAGTTTGCTACTGGATTAACGAGGAAAGTCGCCCCCTCGGCATGCGCCAGTTGACTTTGCAACCCCCGTCGAAGCCAGGACACCCCCGGTGAACGGAAATCTTGAAGTAACCGACATGACCAGTATGCGGGTGGAAGTGGGGCGGTTCAAGCGTTCTTGTTGTGCTGGCGCATGGTGCGTTGCTTCTCGCGCGCCCAGTCGCGATCCTTCTCGGCGGCGCGCTTGTCGTGCGCCTGCTTGCCCTTGGCCAGCGCCAGTTCCAGCTTGACCTTGTTTCGGCTCCAGTAGCAGGCGGTCGGGATCAGCGTGTAGCCCTCGCGCTCGACCTTGCCGACCAGCTTGTCGATTTCGTTGCGGTGCAGGAGCAGTTTGCGGGTACGGCGGTCGTCGGTGACGACATGGCTGGACGCCTGGATCAGCGGCGTGATCTGCGCGCCGAACAGGAAGATCTCGCCATTCCGGATCGTGGCATAGGCGTCGCCCATGTTCATGCGCCCGGAGCGAATCGACTTCAGCTCCCAGCCTTGCAGGGCGATGCCGGCCTCGTAGCGCGCTTCCAGGTGGTAGTCGTGGCGCGCCATGCGGTTCAGGGCGATGGTCTTGCCCTGTTCGCTCTTGCCCTTGCTGGCTGCGTTATTCTTGGCTTCTTTGATCTTGGACATGGTCTTCCTTGCGCCCATTGTCGCCGATGCGCGGCCGGGCGGGGAATGTTCCGCAGGACAGGGCTGATGACGGCGATCCACAGACACGCATTGGTGCGACATTCGGCCCTGCGCATGTACGGGCTGGTGAACGATGTGGCGGCCTATCCACGCCGTTTCAATTGGTGCGAA
The DNA here is from genome assembly GCA_025356635.1 of Gammaproteobacteria bacterium. GTDB lineage: Bacteria > Pseudomonadota > Gammaproteobacteria > Xanthomonadales > Xanthomonadaceae > Arenimonas. The sequence goes on along the minus strand of JANXRY010000088.1, from coordinate 10,195 downwards.
GGCTCGGAAGTATTCGAGCAATCGGACGTGCATATGCTGGCCCGGCTCGACCTGCGCATCGCCGGCCTGCGCACTAGTTTCACCACCCGCAACTCGCTGGTGGCTCCGACCCGGATCGAATTGAACCTGGTCGAAGGGCCATTCCGCCAGCTCAATGGGCTTTGGGTCTTCCACACTTTGGCCGAGGACGCCTGCAAGATCAGCCTGAGCCTGGATTTCGATGTCGCCAGCAAGCTGATCGGCTCGGCGCTGGCGATCGGTTTCCAGGGCCTGGCTGACCGCCTGGTCGATGATTTCTGCCGTGAAGCCAACCGCAGCGATGACTGAACCTGATTCGATCGATGTCGAACTGGTCTATGCACTCGCCGAACGCTACTGGTGTTTGCGAGTAAGCCTGCCGGCCGGAGCCGATGTCAGCCGGGCTTTGCGGGAAGCTAGGTCGGATTGGTTGCCACCGGAGTATCGCGCAGGATTCGATTCGCCAGCCGGAATCGCCGTGTTCGGGCGCGCCGCGACATTACGGACGCGCCTGCACGATGGCGATCGAATCGAACTATTGCGGCCCTTGCAGGCCGACCCGAAACAGGCACGTAAACAACGAGCAGCAGACGCTAAACGCGCCCGGCGCTGAACTTCAGTGGTGCGCGCCCTTCTTGTCCTTGTCTTTCGGCAGATTGCCGAACTTGCCCATTTCCCGGACCAATGCCGCGTCAGCCTCGGGAAAGTATTCGCCTTCCCAACGGACCAGGAGATCGTTCTCGAACCACAAGGTCAGGGTCTTGACCGTGCGCCGATGATGGCCGCGTTGCTCGCTGGCGGTGAAGTCCCAGCGGGCTGCGTGAAAAGGATCGGCAATCGGGGGCGTACCCAGCAGAGATTGCACCTGAGCATGGGTTTGGCCTTCTTTTAGCTGGTCGACATTGCTTTTTTCGAGCAGATTGCCCTGGAACACCGGCGGCCGGTAGATGAGCGCGCAGCCTGAAGCGAGCAGGACCGAGAGGAGGAGCAGCGGATAAGCCTTGCGCATCGTGATCATGGTCATTGGTCGTCTGGCTGGCGATAATACACCAAGCACCGACCAGCGTCGGCCCAGCAAAGTTTCATCTAGGGGGCGAAGGCATGGAATCTCAGGATCTACGCAAGGCCGGCCTGAAGGTCACCCACCCCCGTACCCGGATCCTCGAGCTGCTGGAGAGTGGTCAGGCACGGCACATGTCCGCTGAGGACATCTACCGATACTTGGTCAGCCAAGGGGAAGAAATTGGCCTGGCCACGGTCTATCGCGTGTTGACCCAGTTCGCTGCTGCCGGGCTGGTGCTAAAGCACAATTTCGAGGGCGGGCAGGCCGTCTATGAGCTCGACCACGGCCAGCACCACGATCACATGGTCGACCTGGACTCGGGCAAGGTGATCGAGTTCTCCAGCCCGGAGATCGAGGCGCTGCAAAAGCAGGTCGCGGAGAAGCACGGTTTCGAGATCATTGAGCACAGCCTGGTGCTGTACGTGCGCGCCAAAAAGAAGTAACCACTCTTGTAGGAGCGATGGAAATCGCGACCGGCCGGGCACGTGGTCGCGACTTCCGTCGCTCTTACAAAGCTTGAGCCTTCGCCAGCATCTGCTTGGCGTTGGCCCGGGTTTCCTTCGCGATCTCCACACCGCCGAGCATGCGCGCCAATTCTTCGATGCGCGCCTTGTCGTCCAGCTCCACCACCACGCTGTGCGTCTGCTGCCCTTCGATGGCCTTGCTGACCTTGTAGTGGCGATGGCCCTGCGCCGCGACCTGGGGCAGGTGGGTCACGCAGAATACCTGCCGTTCCGCGCCTAGCGTGCGCAGCTTCTGGCCGACGACTTCGGCCACCGCGCCACCGATGCCGGCATCCACTTCGTCGAAGACCATGGTCGGTACCGAATCCAGGCCCAGCAGCGCCACTTCAATGGCCAGGCTGATCCGCGCCAGTTCACCGCCCGAAGCGATCTTGCGCAGTGGTCGCGGCGGCTGGCCGGGATTGGCCGAGACCAGGAATTCGCAACGTTCGGCGCCGAAAGCGTTGGGTTTTGCCTCCTCGTGCGTGAGTAGCTGCACTTCGAACACGCCTCCGGCCATGCCCAGTTCGGCCATCAATCCACAGACAGCGTTAGCCAGCGTTTGCGCGGCGGTGCATCGGCACTGGCTCAACTGCGCCGCAATTTCGCGCCAGCCGCTGCCAACTTCATCGCGGTCTTGCACAGAGCGATGGCGACGTTCGCCGGCACCGCGCAAGAGTTCGAGTTCCTCGGCGATGGCATCGCGCCGCGCTGCCAGCGCCGGCATCGACACGCGGTGTTTACGCGCCAGTTCATGCAGCCGGCCGAGGCGGTTTTCCAGCTCCTGCAGTCGGGATGGGTCGAGATCGAGTTCGTCGCGAAGCCGTTCAACCGCGCCGGCGGCTTCGTCGAGCTGGATGCTCGCGCTCTCGATCAGCTCCAGCACAGTCGCCAGGCGGGGTTCGCTGTCGCGTTGGCGGGAAAGGTCGAGGCCGATCTGACGCAGGCTGCGAACGGGAGACAGGCCTTCGTCCGATGACAAACTCAGCAAGGCAGCGTCGTAGCCGGCCAACAAACTGGCTGCCGAGGATTGGCGCCGGTGCGCATGCAGCAGATCCTCGATGTCGGAGGGATCAAGCGATTCGCGCTCGAGTTCGGAATATTGGTGCTGGAGATAGGTCAGGCGCTCGTCGGCATCGCCAGCGGCATCGAGCGCCGCTAGCTCGCGATCAAGGTTCACCCAGCGGCGTGCCAGGGCTGCGATGTCAGTGCACAAAGCCTGGTTGCGGCCGAAGGCGTCGAGCAGGCCGAGCTGGTGGCCACGTTCGAGCAGGGCCTGGTGTTCGTGCTGGCCATGGATTTCCACCAACAGGCCACCCAATTCCGACAATTGCGCCAAGGTGGCTGGACGGCCGTTGATCCAGGCACGCGATCCGCCATCAGCACGAATGACCCGGCGCAGGGTGCAAGTTGCGCCGTCGTCCAGTTCGTTTTCGCGCAACCAGGACAAACCGGGCTCGTCGGCTTCCAGGCTGAACTCGGCGCTCAGCTCGGCGCGCTCAGCGCCATGGCGGACGATGCCGGCATCGGCGCGGGCGCCGGTCAGCCAGAGCAAGGCATCGACGATCAGCGACTTGCCGGCGCCGGTCTCGCCGGAAAGCACGGTCATGCCCGGGCCAAAGGCCACATTGGCACGGCTGACGACGGCGAAATCCCGGAGGCTGAGTTGGTTGAGCATGGTCGCGGTAATTTTGCCTCAAACAGCATGGCCGCTGTGGCGAGCCTCCAGGCCAGACGAATTTCCGCTTGCGGCGTCGGGCCTGGAGGCCTCCCACAAGAGGCCTCTAGTAAGCTATGGACCATGCCTCCCGTCCTCGATAGCCGCGCCCGCAGCCTGCTGCGCACCCTGATCGCCCAGCACATTCGCGATGGCGAACCGGTGGGCAGCCGCACGCTGGCGCGCCAGTCGGGCCTGGACGTCAGCCCGGCGACCATCCGCAACATCATGTCCGACCTCGAAGAGATTGGCCTGATCTCGGCGCCACATACCTCCGCCGGGCGAATTCCAACCGCGCAGGGCTATCGCGTGTTCGTCGATAGTCTCTTGCAGATGCAGCCCTTGCCGGACGCGGAAATGTCCCGCTTGCGCATGAGCATGCCGACGGGTGCCGGCCCTCAGGCATTGCTGGCCAACGCCAGCGAGTTGCTGTCGGCGATGAGCCAGTTCGTCGGTGTGGTTACGGTGCCGCAGCGCACCGCGTTTGCCTTCCGGATGATCGAGTTCGTGCCGCTCGACGGCAACCGGGTGCTGGTGGTGCTGGTATTCACCGACAACGAAGTCCAGAACCGGATCATCCATACGCGCCGGCCCTACGCGCCCTCCGAACTGGAACAAACCGCCAATTACCTGAATACGCAGTTCGCCGGCCGGCCACTGGCCGACATCCGGACGACCCTTTTGCGCGAATTGCGCGATACCCGCAGCGAGATGGAGCGCGTCCTCTCAGCCGCGCTCGACCTATCCGACCAGGCCTTCGAGCCGGCCGGGGAGGACATGCTGCTGGTGGGCCAGACCCGGCTGATGGGGGTGCAGGGCCTGGCCGACCTGGACCGCCTGCGCGAGCTGTTCGAGGCCTTCGCCCGCAAACGCGAGATATTGGCCTTGCTCGAACGCTGCACCAAAGCCCCGGGCGTGCGCGTGTTCATCGGAGAGGAAAGTGGCCTGGCGCCGCTCGGGAACTGCACCGTAGTCACTGCCCCCTATCGCTCGCAAGGTCAGGTTCTGGGGGTTATCGGGGTGATCGGCCCGACCCGGATGGCCTACGAACGGGTGATCCCGATGGTGCAGGCGACGGCGGATTTACTCGGGGCGGCCTTGAATCCGGAATCGACAGCCCCATAAAGGCGGTGGGCGGCCGCAGGGGCGGGCGCTACTCAATTCAGTCACGCAGGGACACCATGCAACCCGAGCAAAACCCGCTGGACGCCGATGCGTCCCTCGATTTGTCTTCACTGGACAACGACCTCCTTGCCGCCGAACTCGACCAGTTCCGCGCCACGATCGTTGCGATGCGCGAAGAATCCCTGCGCGAACGTGCCGAGCTCGACAACCAGCGCAAGCGCTTGGCTCGCGACGTAGACATGGCCCGCAAATTCGCCAACGAACGCCTGCTTTCCGAGTTGCTGCCGGTGTTCGACAGCCTCGATGCCGGTTTGGCTGCGGCCGGTGCGCAATCGGGTCCGCTCAAGGACGGATTGGATCTGACGCTCAAACAATTGCTCAAGGTTGCCGTGGATAACGGCCTGCGAGTGATCCATCCCATCGGCGAAGCCTTCAATCCGGAATGGCACCAGGCGATCAGCCAGGTCCCGGCCGGCAGCACGGCACCGGGCAGCATCGTGCAGGTCTTCCAGAAAGGCTACCTGCTGAACGAACGCCTGCTGCGCCCCGCGCTGGTGGTAGTTGCGGCCTCGGAATGACTTGAAAGTTCGATAGGTGCCCGCACATCGGGACCAGACATAAATTCGGCCTGCGGGCCAGCAATATTTAGGGAGAGAACATCATGGGCAAGATCATCGGCATCGACCTCGGCACCACCAACAGCTGCGTCGCGGTGATGGAAGGCGGCAACGTCAAGGTCATCGAGAATTCCGAGGGCGACCGCACCACGCCTTCGATTGTTGCATTCACCAAGGACGGCGAAGTGATCGTCGGCGCCTCGGCCAAGCGCCAGGCGGTGACCAACCCGAAGAACACCTTCTACGCAGTCAAGCGCCTGATCGGTCGCAAGTTCGCTGACGCGGAAGTGACGAAAGATCTTGATCTCGTCCCGTATTCGATCCTCGCGCACGACAACGGCGACGCCTGGGTGCAGACCAGCGACGGCCGTAAGATGGCCGCGCAGGAAATCTCCGCCAAAGTGCTGGAGAAGATGAAGAAGACCGCCGAAGCCTACCTGGGCGAGACGGTCACCGAAGCCGTGATCACCGTGCCGGCCTACTTCAACGACAGCCAGCGCCAGGCCACCAAGGACGCTGGCCGCATTGCCGGCCTCGACGTCAAGCGCATCATCAACGAGCCGACCGCAGCCGCGCTCGCCTACGGCATGGACAAGGCCGGCGGCGACCGCAAGATCGCCGTGTACGATCTTGGCGGCGGCACTTTCGACGTGTCGATCATCGAGATCGCCAACATCGACGGCGAGAAGCAGTTCGAAGTGCTGGCCACCAATGGCGACACTTTCCTTGGCGGCGAAGATTTCGACAAGCGCGTGATCGATTTCCTGGTCGAGGAATTCCAGAAAGAGCAGGGCATTGACCTGCGCAAGGATCCGCTGGCGCTACAGCGCCTGAAGGACGCGGCCGAGCGCGCCAAGATCGAACTCAGTACCTCGCAGCAGACCGACGTCAACCTGCCGTACGTGACGGCGGATGCTTCTGGCCCGAAGCACCTGAACATCAAGCTGACCCGCGCCAAGCTCGAAGCACTGGTGGACGATCTGGTCAAGAAGACGATCGAACCCTGCCGCATCGCGCTCAAGGATGCCGGATTGACCGCCAATGACATCGGCGAAGTGATCTTGGTTGGCGGCCAGACGCGCATGCCCAAAGTGCAGGCGGCGGTGACTGAATTCTTCGGCAAGGAGCCGAAGAAAGACGTCAATCCCGATGAAGCCGTCGCCATCGGTGCAGCGGTGCAGGGCGGCGTGCTCGCCGGGTCGGTCAAGGATGTGCTCCTGCTCGATGTGACCCCACTGTCGCTCGGCATCGAGACGCTCGGCGGCGTGTTCACCAAGATCATCGAGAAGAACACCACCATCCCGACCAAGGCCGCGCAGACTTTCTCCACTGCCGATGACAACCAATCGGCCGTGACCGTGCACGTACTGCAGGGCGAACGCGATCAGGCCCGCTACAATAAATCGCTGGCCAAGTTCGATTTATCCGGCATCGATCCGGCGCCACGTGGCATGCCGCAGGTCGAGGTATCGTTCGACATCGACGCCAATGGCATCCTGCATGTCTCGGCCAAGGACAAGAAGAACGGCAAGGAACAGCGCATCGAGATCAAGGCTGGGTCGGGTTTGTCCGAGGAAGAGATCCAGCGCATGGTCCGCGACGCCGAAGCCAATCGCGAGGAAGACAAGAAATTCCATGAACTGGTGACCGCGCGTAACCAGGCCGATGGCCTGATCCACGCGACCCGCACCGCGATCAAGGACAACGGCGCCAAGGTGCCGGGCGAGCAGCTGGCCGCGATCGAATCGGCGCTGTCCGATCTTGAAACCGCGATGAAGGGCGACGACAAAGGCCAGATTGAAGCCAAGACCAACGGCCTTCAGCAAGCGGCGCAGTCCTTGCACGCGGCGGCTTCGGCTGGTCACCAGGCGGGTCCGCAACAGCCTGCTGGCGAAAGCGCGGGCAAGGCTGAGGATGTGGTCGACGCCGAGTTCACCGAAGTCAAGGACGACGGTAAGGCCTGACTCGCCGCCAGAATCCGGAATGGTCTGTTAAGAGCTTAGCGAACGCCCGGTATCGGGCGTTCGCCTTGTTGGCGAAAAAAGGGGGGGGGCGATGGGCAAAGGCAGGCTCGAGGCATTCAGCGACGGCGTACTCGCGATCATCATCACCATCATGGTGCTGGAGTTGAAGGTGCCGCATGGCGCCACGTTCACCGACCTGTCGGCGATCTGGCCGATCTTCGTCTGCTATGTGCTCAGTTTCGTTTACATTGGTATTTACTGGAACAACCACCATCATCTTCTGCACGCCGTCCATCGGGTGACCGGCGGCGTGCTCTGGGCCAACCTGCATTTGCTGTTCTGGTTGTCGCTGGTGCCGTTCAGCACCGGCTGGCTGGGCGAAAACCATTTCGCGCCATTGCCGACCGCGATCTACGGTGCGAACCTGATGATGGCCGGTGCCGCCTATTTCGTTTTGAGTCGCGTCATCATCGCGTCCGATGGTTGCGAAAAATCGCTGTTGGCTCGTGCTGTCGGCACCGATGCCAAGGGCAAGATCTCGCTGCTGCTCTACGCGCTGGCGATTCCAGTGGCTGTGTTTGTCACACCGTGGCTTGCCGATCTGATCTACGGCCTTGTGGCAGTGATGTGGCTTGTGCCTGACCGGCGCATTGAACGGGTATTGTCTGAATGAGCAAGCGTGATTACTACGAAATTCTCGGTCTGTCGAAATCGGCAACCGAGGAGGAATTGAAGAAGGCCTATCGCCGCCTGGCGATGAAGCACCATCCCGATCGCAACGAACACGGCGACAAGGCCTCGGAAGCAGCGTTCAAGGAAGCCAAGGAAGCCTACGAAGTCCTCAGTGATGCCGCCAAACGCCGTGCCTACGACCAGCACGGCCACGCGGCGTTCGAACACGGCATGGGCGGCGGCGGTGGCGGCCCGGGTTTCGGCGACGTCAACGATATTTTCGGCGATATTTTCGGCGATATCTTCGGCGGTGGTCGCCAACAGCGCGGCCCGCGCCGTGGCGCCGACCTGCGTTACGTGATGGAACTTGATCTGGAAGAAGCGGTGTTCGGCGTCGAGAAAAAAATAGAGATCCCGACGTTGGTCGCTTGCGAGCCATGCAAGGGTTCCGGTTCCGAGGATGGCAAGGTCGAGACCTGCAAGACCTGCTCCGGTCGTGGCCAGGTTCGCATGCAGCGCGGAATTTTTTCCGTGCAACAGCCCTGTCCTGTTTGTGGCGGCCGTGGCCAGACCATCGCCAAGCCCTGCAAGAGCTGCAACGGCAATGGCCGCATTCGCGACCAGAAAATCCTCTCAGTGAAGATCCCGCCTGGCGTCGACAACGGCGATCGCATCCGTCTGCAAGGCGAGGGCGAAGCTGGCCCAAGCGGAGCGGCGGCGGGTGACTTGTATGTCGAAGTCGGCGTGCGCGAACACAAGATTTTCCAGCGTGATGGCGACGATCTGTATTGCGAAGTGCCGGTCCGCTTTTCCCAGGCCGCGCTCGGCGCCGACATCGTTGTACCAACGCTCGACGGCGAGGCCCTGATCAAGGTGCCTCTGGAAACCCAGACCGGCAAGCAGTTCCGGCTGCGTGGCAAGGGCGTCAAGTCAGTGCGCAGTCATGCGCATGGCGACCTGATCTGTCGCGTCGTGGTGGAAACCCCGGTCAACCTCACTGGCAAGCAGCGTCTGCTACTCAAGGACTTCGAGTCTACGTTCGAGGGCGAGGAGGGCGCGCGCCATTCGCCGCGTTCCAGCGGCTTCCTCGATGGCGTCAAGGCCTTCTGGGATCGAATGACGTCCTGAGTTAGGCTGTCGCCATGACAGTTCCCCTGAGGCTTCTCATCCACGGTGCCTCCGGCCGCATGGGCCAGGCACTGCTGCGCCTTGCCGGCGAGGAATCCCGTTTCGAAGTGGTGGCTGCTGTCTCCCGCTCGGGCAAGGACAGCGACGGCCTGTCGGCGGCGATCCTCTCTGCGGACGCGCTGGAAGACTGTCCCGAGTTCGATATCGCCATCGACTTCAGCCTGGCGCCGGGATTCGACGGCATCCTTCGATTGTGCCGCTCGCGCCTGTGTGGTCTGGTCAGCGGCACGACCGGCCTGACCGAGGCGCAACGCGACGCGCTCAGCCACGCCGCCAACGATATTCCCGTCGTCTGGGCCTCCAACTACAGCCTGGGCGTGGTCGTGCTCGACGATCTCATCCGACGCGCCGGCGCCGCCGTGCCGGGCTGGCGCGCGGAAATCACCGAGGTCCACCACGTCCACAAGAAGGACGCTCCTTCCGGCACCGCGCTCACCCTCGCCAAGGCGCATGCGGAAGCCAGCGGCACGGCGCCCACCATCGCGTCCATCCGCGAAGGCGACGTCGTCGGCGACCATCGCATCCGGCTGCAAGGGCAGGGCGAGTGGCTCGAACTCCGGCACCACGCCGAGGATCGCGACATCTTCGCCCGGGGGGCGCTGGAAGCCGCGGTCAAGTTGCGCGAAAAACCAGCCGGTTTGTACTCACTTCCGGAATTGTTCTTCCAGGCCTGATCAGTGCCAGCCGCCGCTGCTCGCCATCAGGCCGAAACAGGCCGCCACCAGCAGGATCACGAGCGCGATCATCGAGCCGATGGCGGCAAGGATGCCCAGGCCGGTGCGCGTCTTGCCATTGACGAAGGCCCAGACCAATGCTGCGATAAGCGCGGCTTGCGGCAGCATCCCAAACATCCAGCTCAAGGCTGTCATGCCCCGGGTGAATCCGAAGAGACCTGCCGTCAGCGCCATCAGCATCCCAGCTATGAGCGATCCGCCGATCAGCACGCCCCAGCCGATGAAGAAGCCCGCCAGCATCGATCCCTTGTGTTCCGATACTGGCGATGGTGGCGGCAAGGAATTCGTCGACGGGTCCATGGCATTTCCTAAAAGGCGTTGAATCCGAACAGGCCGAAGCAGCCGGCGATCAAGAGCAGCATTACCGCGAACATGGTTCCAAACGCCGCGAGTATGCCCAATGCCAGCTGCCGTCGATTGGAAAAGTAGCTCCAGCCCAAAAGACCAAGCAGGCAAAGCGGCGGTAACACGCCGGCAAGGAGCCCACGGTCTCCGTAGACGCCGGATGAATGCAACTGCCGGTTCAGGGCCCAGCCAAGCACGACGGCCAACACGCAGGAGCCGATGGCGGTCGCCCAGGCCAGGCCGAATCCT
>JANXRY010000094.1 GCA_025356635.1 Gammaproteobacteria bacterium | reverse complement strand
ATTGCTCACCCTCCCGCATGGGCATGCCGAGGGAGCGATGCCGATGATCGTCAATCCCCACGGCGGCCCCTATGGCATCACCGATCATTGGGGTTTCAATGGCGAAGCACAGCTCCTGGCCGCGCATGGTTTCGTGGTATTGCAGGTGAACTTCCGGGGCTCGGGTAACCGGGGCCGCAGCTTCGAGATTGCCGGGCACGGCCAATGGGGCGCGGCCATGCAGGACGATGTGACCGACGCCACCCATTGGGCGATCGACCAGGGCTACGCGGACCCGCATCGGATTTGCATCTATGGCGGTAGCTACGGTGGTTATGCCGCGCTTTACGGCGCCGCGCGCGAGCCGGCTCTCTATCAATGCGCCGTCGGTTACGTCGGGGTCTACGACTTGGTTTCCCTAGTCAACCAAAACAATATCCGGGCCTCGAACGCCGACACGAACTTCTACGATCATGTACTCGGCAAGGATAATGCCCTGCTGGCGTCGCGGTCGCCCATCAACCTCGCGGACAAGATCCGGGTTCCGGTCTTCCTTGCGTCAGGCGGAACGGACCAGCGCGTGGACAAATCCCAATCCGAAGACATGCGCGCGCGACTCATCAAAGCCGGAAACGTTCCGCAATGGCTGGCCTATCCCACCGAAGGCCACGGCTTCTATACCCAGGAACACCGGACCGAGTTCTACCGGCAACTGATCGATTTCCTGTATTTGCACACCGGTGGCGACGCGGCAGCCGCCAACGCGACCGGCCAATAGATATCTGGACCGGACTTCGAACCGGCAATCCTTGCGGACAACAAAAAACTGCCCCAATCGGGGCAGTTGCGTTCGACAGCGTAGTGCGAACTCAAGCCGCGAACAGCGCCTTCATCTTCTTGAGCGCATTGGCTTCGAGCTGGCGGATGCGCTCGGCAGACACGCCGTATTCGTCGGCCAGTTCCTGCAAGGTCGCCTTCGGCTCGCCCAGGAAACGGCGCTGCAGGATGTCGCGGGAACGGGCGTCGAGATCAGCCAGACCTTCGCGCAGCAATTCGTGCTGGCTTTCCTCGTGGTTGTCGCGTTCGTAGGCCATTGCCGGATCGGCTTCATGCGCGACCAGATAGGCCGACGGCGATGGCGGCGCGTGCTCATCGTCCTCGTCGGCCGGGGCGTCGAAACCAACATCGCGACCGGACAGGCGCGATTCCATCTCCAGCACTTCGCGCTTGGAGACGTTGAGGTCCTTGGCGACCGCGCTGACTTCGGCATCGTTCATCCAGCCCAGGCGCTTCTTCGACTTGCGCAGGTTGAAGAACAGCTTGCGCTGCGCTTTGGTCGTGGCGACTTTGACGATGCGCCAGTTCTTGAGGATGAACTCGTGCATTTCGGCACGGATCCAATGCACCGCGAACGAGACCAGGCGCACGCCCTGGTTCGGGTCGAAACGCTTGACCGCCTTCATCAGGCCGATGTTGCCTTCCTGGATCAGGTCGCCCATGCCCAGCCCATAACCTTGGTAACCGCGGGCGACATGCACGACGAAACGCAGGTGCGACATCACCAGATGCTTGGCGGCGTCGAGGTCGTCCTCGTCGCGTAGCCGATGGGCCAGCGCCTGCTCTTCTTCGACCGTCAGGACGGGAACTCGGTTGGCGGCCGCAATATAGGCATCCAATGATCCGAGGGCACTCGGGATCGGCAGGTTGTTGGCGACCAACGCATTCATCGTGGCAGTGGACATGGCATCGCTCATAAGTTGAATTTTAGCACTCGGCGGATCTGACTGCTAAGCCCCGGGGGGAGTTCCGCTGTGTTCCCATACAGCAACAGTCTGCCGCCAAGTACCTGAATTCATTGGATGGGGTCGTTACAATCGGATTCAAGGGGGGTTCAACCGGGCAATCTCAGGCAACGACCAGTCGATTGCCGGCAACCCGCGACCGGCCAGCCAGCGGTTGGCCGCACCGAAATGCCCGCAACCGATGAAACCCCGATGCGCCGACAGCGGCGAGGGATGTGGGGCGCGCAGGACGCAATGCCGACGGGCATCGATGATCCGGCCTTTGGCCTGCGCATAACTGCCCCAGAGCAGAAACACCAAGCCGTCGCGCTCGCGGTCGAGGGTTTCGACGATATGGTCGGTAAAGCCTTCCCAGCCCTTGCCCTGGTGTGATCCGGCCTGGCCGGCCTCGACAGTGAGCACGGCATTTAGCAACAGCACGCCTTGCTGCGCCCACGGCAGCAAGTACCCGTTGCGCGGCCGGGCAAGACCGAGGTCGCGTTCGATTTCCTTGAAGATATTCACCAGCGACGGCGGCACATCCACGCCGGGCGACACCGAAAAGCACAGGCCGTGGGCCTGGCCATGACCGTGGTACGGATCCTGGCCGAGGATCACCACTTTCACCTGCTCGAAGGGCGTGGCATCGAGTGCGGCGAAAATCTGCGGCCCGGGCGGATAGATGCGCTTGCCGCGCGCTTTTTCTTGGCGCAGGAACTGCGCCAGTGCCTGCATCTCTGGGCGGGCAAGGTAATCGCCAACGCGGGACTTCCACGAAGGCTCGAGCCGGATGGCGTCCTCACCCATGCCTGCTACGGACTTACTGGCGCGCCAGTTTCTGCCGCATCAAGCGACCGACGCGCAGCTGGAACAGCAGCTTGGTGACCAGTAGGCGTTCCTCGATTGGCTTCTGCACCAGATCATTGGCGCCTGCACGCAGCAGCTCGGTCTGGTTTCCGGGATTGGCGTCGCCGGTCATCACCAGCACCGGCAGCAAGCCCTTCGGGTAATGGAAGACGTTGCGAATCGAATTCACCAGATCCTTGCCGGTCAGCTCGCCTTTCAGATAGACATCCGTGAGCACCACGTCCGGCCCGGGGGTACGGCCTTGCGCCTTCATCGTCTCCAAATGCGCGATCGCATCTTCCACACCGGTGGCATGAATCACCGACAGGCCATGCTTTTCCAGCATGCGCCGGGTAGCGACCGCTACGACGCGGCTGTCCTCGACGTACAACACTTCGCCGCCTGGCTCGGCTTCGGGCGCGACATAGCCCTTGATGAAGGCGGCAAGTGCGCCAAAGCCGAGCGACTTGTCGAAGTAATCGGTGACGTCATCGTTGAAGCTGCGATTTTCCAGGCGCTCCTGCACATCGCCGGAGACCACGATGATCGGGATATAGGCTTGCGGCGTGTGCTCGCGCAGGTGGCGCGCGAGTTCCAGGCCATCCATGTCTGGCAGACGCAACGCGGTAGTGACCAGGCTGAAAGCGCCGGACATCAGCGCGGCCTTGGCTTCGGCGCCGGTTTCGCAGCCGACCAGCTCCATGTTGGGCAATTGCTGGCGCAGCACGCCCTCGATCATCTTGCGCACGACCTTCGACCCGTCCACCACCATGATGCGGGGTGCCGTCGTTTCGGAAAGCCGGAAACCGGGGTTGCTCATGCCTTGCCTCAAAGATCCGTGGGCCGAGTCTGCCTTAGATGATGGCCGCTGGCGAGCCAGGCACCTGCCCAGCCCAGCAGGGCGCCCGCAGCAAGGATGGCCAGGGCGCCCCGGAAGTCGGCGCCATCCAGCCTGAAAGCACTGCCGTAGCTTTGCGTCAACGCCGTCAAGGCTGGTTGTAGTGCCGCCACGGCCCCGAACAACAACGCGGTGGCCAGCGCGCCTGCGGCCAATCCATACCAAAGGCCAAGATAGATAAAGGGCCGGCGAATAAAGCCGTCGGTTGCACCGAGCTGCTGCATGACCTCGATCTCGTCGCGGCGCGCGCCGAATTCCAGCCGGATCGTATTGCCCACCACCAGCAATACTCCCAGACCCAACAACGAGCCGACCACCCAGAGCAGGCGCTGACCGAGGTCGAGCCAGGCGGTCAAACGCTGGCGCCAGACGGCGTCGTGCTGTACCAGCGCCACTTCCGGCCGTTGCCGCAAGGACTGCGCAAGCGCGGCGCCATCGTCGCGCGGCTGGAGCACCAGCACCGTCGGCAGCGGATTGCCATCGAGCAGTTCCAGCGCGCCGGTCAGTTCGCTCATGCGGCGGAATTCCTGCAACCCCTGCGCAGGTGTCTTCAGCGTGACGATGGCCACGTCCGGCCGCTTGCCGAGCTCGTCGGCCAGTTGCTGCGCCTGCCCGGGATTGATGCCGAGCTTGAGGAAGGCGCTGACCTCACGCGATTCGCGCACACTGCCGGACAGGCGCTCGACATTGGCCAAGGCCAGCGCCAGGCCGAGCGGCAACGCGATCGCCACCGCCATCACGCCGACCGTGAGCAAGGTCGCGATCGGACGCTGGAGGCAACGGCCCAGACTCGATACCAATGAGTAGACATGCTGTTCGCGCCAGGCGTGCAAGCGCCGGAACAGCCCGCCCTCCTTCACGCGCGCGGTGGGCGCGCTCATGCGGCCAGTTCCTCGGGCGCGATGTCGTCGGTCAGGCGGCCGTGGTCAAGCACCAGCACGCGCCGGCGAAGCTTCCGCACCAGCGCCAGGTCATGGCTGGCGATCAATACCGCCGTGCCCTGCGCTTGCAGCGAAGCGAACAACTGCATGATCTCCGCGGCCAGGGTTGGGTCGAGGTTGCCGGTCGGTTCGTCCGCCAACAGGATTTTCGGCTGCCCGACCATCGCGCGCGCAATACCGACGCGCTGCTGTTCGCCGGTGGACAGGTCGCGCGGCTTCGAGCGTTCACGCGCGCCGAGCCCGACCTTGTCGAGCATCACCCGCACACGCTTGCCAATCTCGGCCGAGGGCAGGCCGGCGATCAGCAGCGGCAAAGAAACATTGTCGAATACGCTGCGATCGATGAGCAGGCGATGATCCTGATGGACCACACCGACCTTGCGTCGGTGCAGGGCGACCTGGCGGCCGCGCACGGTGGCGAGGTTGCGGTCATCGACCAGGATTGTTCCGCGCGAGGGCCGCTCGGACAGGTGGATGAGTTTGAGCAAGGTGCTTTTGCCGGCGCCGGAATGGCCGGTGACGAACAACATTTCGCCTTCGGCCACCGAGAAACTCATCTCGGACAAAGCCGCCTGCCCGCCCGGATAGGACTTGCTGACATTGTCAAAGCGCAGCACAGGCATATCCGGAACTCGATTCAGTTTTTCGAGGGCGCAACCCAGGATTTCACGCGCGACGTCATGCGCTTGATAAAGGACTCACGGGAAACGCCGGCAGAAGCGGCCACCGCTGCGACCGGCACGTTCGCTACGGCGGGCGCCGCAGCGACGGGTGCGCCCTCACGACGCGGGCCACGATGACGACGCGACGACTCGCCTTCGGCACGCTCGCGCGGCGGCGCGTTCGGATCGCGTGCCGGCGCCGTTGCGGCGACGGGACGTTCCTCACGACGCGGCGCGGGCGAGCGGCTACCGTCGCGACGCGGCCCATGCGCCGATCCACCATCACGGCGCGGACCTCGCGAGGGACCACTAGACTTGCTGCTGCCACCGCTGCGGCCGCCATGGCGTCCGGCCTCGGCGGCCTGCGCTTCGCGCACCTCGCGGAAAATCTGGCTGACGCTTTCGCCGGGTTCTTCACCTTCTACCGCCACCCGCGTCGCGCGCGCCAGCGGCAATAGCAACTCGGGCTCGACGGCGGCCACCGGCAGCTTCTGCTCGATATAGGCCTCGATGTCCGGCAGGCTCATCGCGTAGCGTTCGCAGGCGAAGCTGATTGCGTCGCCCTCGGCGCCCAGGCGCGCGGTGCGGCCGATCCGATGTACGTAGTCCTCGGCATCAAAGGGCAGGTCGTAGTTGTAGACGTGGCTGACGCCATCGATGTGCAGGCCGCGGGCGGCGACATCGGTGGCGACCAGGATGTCGAGCTGGCCTTTCTGGAAGCGGCCGAGCAAGGTCTCGCGCTTTTTCTGCGGCACATCGCCGGAAAGCACGCCGACCCGGAAGCCGGCGCGCTCAAGCGAGCGAGCGACCCGCTCGACCCAGACCTTGGTGTTGACGAAGACCATGGTGCGGTGGCCTTCGCTGCGGGTGAGCAGGCCGATCAGCAGCGGGATCTTTTCCTCGTCGGCCGGGAAATAGACCAGCTGGCGAACCTTGGAATTGGTGATGAACTCCGTCTCGACGACCAGCTTCTCGGGCTCGTTCATGTGCTCGTAGGCCAGTTCGAGCACGCGATGCGAAAGCGTGGCGGAGAACAACAGGGTCTGGCGCTCGGTGCGTACCGGCATGCGCCGGAGCAGGAAGCGGATGTCCTTGATGAAGCCGAGGTCGAACATGCGGTCGGCCTCGTCGAGCACGCAGACCTCGCAGGCATGCAGGGACACGACCTTGTGCTGCTTGACGTAGTCGATCAGCCGGCCCGGGGTGGCGATGATCACGTCGGTGCCCTGCTGCAGCAGCTCGCGTTGCTTGTCGTAGTCGACACCGCCGTAGACCAGCGCGAACTTCAGTCCGAGCTCGGAGCCGAACTTGACCGCATCCTTGTGGATCTGGATCGCCAGCTCACGGGTCGGCGCCAGGATCAGGGCGCGCGGATCCTCAGGCTTGCGATCGGCCAAGGCCGGCTTGATCAGCAGCCGGTTCATCAGGGTGATCAGGAAGGCGAGGGTCTTGCCGGTGCCGGTCTGGGCCTGGCCGGCGACATCGCGCCCGGCCAGGGAGATCGGCAGGGTCATGGCCTGGATCGGGGTGCAGCGGGTGAAACCGGCGGCTTCGAGTCCGGCGAGGAGCGCCGGATGCAGATCGAAGTTGGAAAAGGTGATATCGGTCAGTGGCTTATCGGACATGTGGGCTCAATTCGCGCCGCTACCGTGCTTGCACGGGGGGCGCCGGGGTCGCAAACTGCGACGCTATGGACGGGATGCCGGATTGATTTCGGCTCTTGGACCCCCCAAGTTTAGCGCATCTAGCGGCCTTCCCGGCCCCTCTTGGGTACGGGACCCGCAACAGCCATCAAGGAGCGACAACGTGAACGACCAGGTAGTGCATGTGAGTGACGGCGAGTTCGAGGCCCAGGTCCTGAAATCGGACGTCCCCGTGCTGGTGGATTTCTGGGCTGAATGGTGCGGCCCCTGCAAGATGATCGGCCCGCTGGTCGACGAGATTGCCAGCAGCCATGCCGGCCAGGTCAAGGTGGTCAAGATCAACATCGACCACAACCCCAAAGTGCCGCGCCAATATGCCGTGCGCGGCATCCCGACCCTGATGATGTTCAAGGACGGCGCCGTGCACTCCACCCAGGTCGGCGCGGTCGGCAAGGCGCAGCTGGCCCAGTTCGTCGCCAAAGCCGTCTGATTCCGCCCTCCCACAAAAGCAGCCCTCCCACCCAGCGCTTGTCGCGCGGACGCGGCGGTGTTAGCGTAAAGCCACGACGCGTGTCCACGGCACCGCGGCTCTGTGCAAATCTCCCCTTTCCTGACTCGCATTCGCGAGGAATCCTGTGTCCGATATCGAGACTGACGACGGTCCTTCCGTCGAGAAACGCCCGCGCAAACCACGCGCTCCCAATAAATCTGCGAACGAGTCCGCGTCCAGCGAACCCGCCGCGGCCGCGCCGCCGGCAGCTGAAGCGCCGGCGCCTGCTCCTCAGGAACCGCAGGCACCGCACAACGACCAGGGTTCTCCCGAGTCCCGCGAGGGCGGCCAGAACGAAGGCGGCGACCACCAGAGCAACCGCCATCGCAATCGCCGCGACCGCTTCCGCGACCGTTTCCGCGACCGCCCTGCCAATGGCGAAAACGCTGGCGGTGCTGGTGGTGGCGAAAACGGCAACGACCGTCCCGATCGCGCGCCCTACCAGGGCCCGCAACTGCCGCCGGACTTCCCCAGCTACACCCTGACCGAACTCAAGCGCATGCCCGCGCACAAACTGCTGGAGATGGCGGAAACGCTAAACCTGCACGAAGGCGTGGCGCGCATGCGCAAGCAGGACGTCACTTTCGCCCTGCTGAAAGTGCTGACCCGGCATCCGAACGGCGTCGCCGGCGAAGGTGTGCTGGAAATCCTGCCCGACGGTTACGGTTTCCTGCGCAGCGCCGATGCTAGTTATCTCGCCGGCCCGGACGACGTCTACATCTCGCCCAGCCAGATCCGCCGCTTCAACCTGCGCACCGGCGATGAAATCTCTGGTCGCATCCGTTCGCCGAAGGACGGCGAGCGCTACGTCGCGCTCAACATCCTCGACACCCTCAACGGCGAGCCGCTGGAAGCGTCCAAAGGCAAGGTGCTGTTCGAAAATCTCACTCCGCTGTTCCCGCGCAAGCGCTTCACGCTGGAGCGCGGCAACGGCTCGACCGAGGACATCACCGGCCGGATCATGGATCTGATGTCGCCGCAGGGCAAAGGCCAGCGCGGACTGATCGTCTCGCCGCCCAAGGCCGGCAAGACCACCATCATGAAGCAGATCGCCCAGTCGATCGAGTCGAACAACCCCGAAGTCCACCTGATGGTGCTGCTGGTCGATGAGCGTCCTGAAGAGGTCACCGACATGCGTCGCAGCGTCCGCGGCGAGGTCATCGCCTCGACATTCGACCGTCCGGCCGAGGAGCACACGCACGTCGCCGAACTCTGCATCGAGCGCGCCAAGCGCCTCGTCGAGCAGGGCCGAGACGTCGTGATCATCCTCGACGGCATCACCCGTCTGGCACGTGCCTACAACCTGGCCGCCCCCG
>JANXRY010000032.1 GCA_025356635.1 Gammaproteobacteria bacterium | reverse complement strand
CTGTTCTGCCGCGGCATCGGCCCGTTTCGTTGGGTCGCGCTGTCCGGTGATCCCGAGGACATCTACAAGACCGACGCCAAGGTCAAGGAACTGCTGCCCGACAACAAGCACCTGCACCGCTGGCTGGACATGGCCCGCCAGCGTATTTCGTTCCAGGGTTTGCCGGCGCGCATTTGTTGGGTCGGTCTCGGCGATCGCCACCGGCTCGCGCTTGCGTTCAACGAAATGGTGCGCACCGGCGAAGTCTCCGCACCGATCGTGATCGGCCGCGATCACCTCGACTCTGGCTCTGTCGCGTCGCCGAACCGTGAAACCGAAGCGATGCTGGACGGCAGCGACGCGGTGTCCGACTGGCCGCTGCTCAATGCCATGCTCAACGTCGCCGGCGGCGCCACCTGGGTCTCGTTACACCATGGCGGTGGCGTTGGCATGGGCTATTCGCAACACAGCGGCGTCGTGATCGTTGCCGATGGCACTGATGCTGCTGAAAAGCGCCTGGCGCGCGTGCTTTGGAACGACCCCGGAACCGGCGTCATGCGCCACGCCGACGCCGGCTACGAAATCGCCAAGGCTTGCGCGAGAGAGCAGAGCTTGAAGCTGCCGATGTTGTCGACATGATCGGCAACGCCGCATTTTCGTTGCTCTTGGCGGCCGCCACCGCGGCCGGTGTGCCGGTGGCAGACCACACGATGGAAGTCGGTATACCGCCTGCGATATCGGCACCGGCACCGAACATCCAACTCGAGCATTTCCAGTACGTCATTCCCGGTGCGGTTCCGGACAGCGTCGTTGACTACGATCAGATGCTGCAGTTGCAGGAGCGGATCAAGGCGGTTGCCAAGGCGACGCTTGCGCCCAGCCAGTCGAGCTTCGGAGTGCGGGTGATCTTTGCCCTCACTCCTGACAAGCCTGCAGAAATGCGGATGCAGGTGGCGCAGGCGCCGCAGGCCGAAGCCGCGCGTTTGAAGCAGTTCTACGACAATGCCAGCGCGCTGAAGAATTTCCACTGCACGCGTGGGTTGGTGTACATCATGTTCGATTACCGGGTGGCGCCGGCCGCCGTGGCCCGTCCCAGCAAGGCACACTAGAAGATTCTCTATGGCCATCCAGATTCGCGGCACCTTCGACGTCAAAATCACGCCACAACCGGACGACAGTCCGGTCGGGCGGATGACGCTGGACAAGCATTTCCATGGCGATCTCGATGCCAGTAGCGCCGGACAAATGTTGGCGATCCGCAGTGCGGTCGAAGGCTCGGCCGGTTATGTCGCGATGGAATGGGTCTCGGGCAGCTTGCAGAGCCGCAATGGCAGCTTTGCGTTGCAGCACAGTGGCACGATGGATCGTGGCGTGCCGAGTCTAAGCATCACCGTCGTGCCCGATTCCGGCACAGGCGAACTGGCTGGTTTGACGGGCAAGATGGGTATCGTCATTACCGACGGCAAGCACTACTACGAATTCGACTACAAACTTCCAGATCCAGCAATTTCCATCGGACACGTGATCGTCTGTGCTGCGAACGATTTCACGACCGTCGTTGATTTGATCGCCGAATCCTTCCTGCACGATCCGACCTGGTCGTGGGCATTTCCCGATCCGGCGATGCGCCGACGCTGGTGGGAGATCTGCATCAAGGGCGCATTTCGCTATCCGTGGTGCTTCCGGACCAGCGGATTCGAAACGGTTTCGGTTTGGGTTCCGCCGTCGGGCAGCGAGCTATGCCCGGACGACGAGGCGCGGGTTGCCCAGATACTCGAATCGCTGGTCGGCACCCGAGCGGCGGAAGTAATGGAATTGCTGCAACGTTTTGAAGCCGCCCATCCCCGCGAGGAGCCGCATTACTACCTGAGTTTGCTGGGCACGGCCGATGCTCGTCGTGGTAATGGACTGGGCATGGCGTTACTGCGCGAAAACCTCGCGCGAATCGATGCCGAGCATGCGCCGGCCTACCTCGAATCCAGCAATCCGGCCAACAATCATCGCTATCAATCGGTCGGCTTCGTGCCGATCTCGAAATTTCAGGCGCCGGGTGGCGGGCCCGAAGTAACCGGGATGTGGCGCACTGCACGATGAGCGATTCGGGCGGTGACGAGGCTACAAGCGATTGACCCGGAACTTGCGGCCCTTGATCTTGCCGGCACGCAAGCGTTCCAGCGCGTGTCCGGCTTGCGCGCGGGCGATGGCGACGTAGCTGCGGGTGGCGTAGACATCGATCTTGCCGATCGCGTCTTTGCCCATGCCGGCATCGCCCGTGAGCGCACCGACGATGTCGCCGGGCCTCAGCTTGTCGGTACGTCCGGCATCGATGCGTAGTGTCGCCATCGCCGGCTGCGGCACGTTCGCGGCCTTGCCGAGCAGGGGCTGCACGGTTTCCCAACGCAATGATTTGCCTTGTCGTTCCTCGATGGCTTTCGCGCGCGGCATTTCCCGTGGCGTGCACAGGCTCAGGGCCAGACCGTCGCGGCCGGCACGGCCGGTGCGACCGATCCGGTGCAGGTAGGTGTCGGCGTCGGTTGGCAGCTCGTAGTTCACCACGGCGCCGAGATCGGCAACATCCAGCCCGCGCGCGGCAACGTCGCTGGCGACCAGCACCGTACAACTGCGATTGCCAAAGCGCACCAGCACTTCGTCGCGGTCGCGTTGTTCCATGTCGCCGTGCAGCGCCAGCGCCGAGAAGCCGTAATGCTCCAGCGAGCCGACCACTTCTTCGGTATCGCGACGCATGTTGCAGAACACCACGCACGATTCCGGCCGGTACTTGAGCAGCAGCGCCGCCAGTGCTGGAGCTTTGCGGCTTGGTTCGACTTCGAAGAAACGCTGTTCGATGCTCGCTGGCTCGGCGCCGCCATCGATGCTCAGGTGCAGCGCATCGCGCAGCATCGCGTCGGCCAGCGCGCGGATCGGGTCCGGGAAGGTCGCCGAAAAAAGCAGGCCCTGGCGGTCTTTCGGAATACGTCCGACGATGTCGCGGATCGCTTCCTCGAAGCCCATGTCGAGCATGCGGTCGGCTTCGTCGAGCACGAGCGTGCGCACACCGCCCAGATGCAGCGCTTTTTTGCGCGCCAGTTCCTGGATGCGACCGGGCGTGCCGACCACGACATGCGGATCGTGTCCGAGCGAGGCGAGTTGCGGTCCGAGCGGAATGCCACCGCAAAGCACCGAGATTTTCAGGTTGGCTATGCCTGTCGCCAGCAGGCGCAACTGCTTGCCGACCTGATCGGCCAGCTCGCGAGTCGGGCACAGCACAAGCGCTTGTGTGCGAATCGCCGAGGTGTCCAGCCGCTGCAGCAGGCCGAGTCCGAACGCTGCGGTCTTGCCGCTTCCGGTCGGTGCCTGCGCGATCACGTCGCGACCTTCAAGGATCGCCGGCAGCGCCTGCGACTGGATCGCGGTCATCGCCGTGTAGCCAAGCGCGTCCAGGCCGGGCAGCAGCGCCGGGATCAGCGGCAGAATTCCGAATCCGTTGCTGGTAGTCATGGCGAGGTCACCGCGATTTCCACGTCCTCGACGTGCACCACCTGACCTGCTCGGATCTTGCAGGTCTTGCGCAGTTCGACAATGCCATCGACGGTCACCGCGCCACTGGCGACCAGGGTCTTGCCCATGCCGCCGCTATCGACCAGGCCGGTCAGCTTGAGCAGGTGGTGCAGTTCAACATGCTCGCGTTCGAGCGGGAATTCGATTCTTTGCATGGGCATAGTGTAGCCCGGCTCAGTCCTGCTCGAAGCGGGCGACCTCGTCGAGCGCGGCCTGGGCATTGAGCAGGCTCTTGCCAGCAATGCTGCTGTCGATGGCGTTGCGCAGCCTGGCGAAGCCCGGGCGATTAGCCAGCCAGACGATCAGGCCGAGCGCAGCGACCGATACAAGCCCGCTGGCGGCCAGCCAATAGACTACTTCCGGCGCATGCAGCCACAAATCCGCGCCGAGCCAATAGAAGATGATCAGCGTCAACGGAACCCACATCAAACAGCCGGCGATGGCAAACCATTGCGCGGCAATTTGGCGCTGCCGGCGCAGTGCCGACAGCTGTTTCTGGATGGTCAGCACAGGCGCGGAATAATCGATCGCAGCAATCATGGCCAGATCGCGAGCCGCGAAGATGATCATCGACAAGCCGTAAGCGTGCATTGTCAGACCGTAGACGATCAGGTGCAGGTTGTCGCGGTGCTGAATCCAGAACGGCGCGAACACGCAGGTGAGCAGTGCGCCGAACAGTAGTTGTAGCGACTGGCCGGTAATCGCCCAGCGAAAAGCGCGCTTCATTTTTTCGGAACGGCTGTCGCGCAGTAATTGCCGGTTCAGCGAGTTCTGTTTTTCCATCCGGCGGTCGAGTGACTGCCAGGCCTGCTTGAGTTCGTCGAGTTCCATGGTCGTCGGTTCCATTCTGGTTTGCTCCCGGTTACTTGAAGTCGTTGCGGATACGTTGCTTGAGGCGGCTGAGCTTGGTCGAGACATTGGTTTCGCTAAGCCCGAGGATTTCGCCGATTTCGCGATTGCTGCGCTCTTCCAGGTAGAGCAGAAGCAGCGCGCGATTGAGTTTGTCGAGCCCGGCGATGATCCGGTCGAGCGTCTGTAATTGCTGGTTGCCTTCGTGGTCGGCGCTGTGTTCGCCGGCGATGTCGTGCAGGGATTCGTCGAGCGGAACGAGGTGGCGGTCGCGTTGCGTGTTGTTGCGAACCTGCGAGATCGCCACGTTCAGTGCGATCCGGTACATCCAGGTGGAGAACGAACGCTGCCGGTCGTAGGTTGGAAACGCGCGCCATAGTTGCGCGGAAATTTCCTGGGCGAGATCGGCGCGATCGGCCGGCGTCCACGCATAGCTGTTGGCGATCTTGAACACGATCTTGCGATGGCGTTCCAGCAACTCGCCGAACGCTTGCCGGGCGTCGAGGGTCATGGGGACGAGGGCTTCCTGCATAGGTCATCCGTTGCGCGGTTGTTGCGCATCGGAACCATGATTCGCGGTGGGGCAGGATTCGTCACAGGCATCTTCTGCCGGGCGTCGGCGCTAAACTGTAGGCCCAAGCCTAATCTATACCGTCCGGAACCGAGCAAATGGCTGCGATCCTCGATAACGACGGCATGGCGTCGGCACTGGTGTTCAGCGAACCGTTCCATTTCCTGGTCGCGAAAGACGTGCTCGCTGCGGACGCCGCGGCGGCATTGGCGGCGGATTCCCCGCGCTACCGTGGCGCCGGTTTTTTTCCGCACGACGTTGCCGATTGCGGGCCTTCGGTCAACGCCCTTGTCACAGAATTGATTGCGCCGGCCTTCGCCGATGCACTGGGCGCGCGACTCGGCATCGAGCGATTGTCGAAATACCCGACCCTGGTGACGCTATGCCGCGCACTCAACCTACGTCACGGCACGATCCATACCGACAGCCGTTCCAAAGTCGCGACCGCGCTGGTTTACCTGAGTCCGGACTGGCCGGACATCTCGGCCGGTTGTTTGCGTTTCCTGGTGAAGCCCGACGATATCGAGTCGGTGCTGGTGCCCGAGTTGCGGCCGATCTATGGTCGGCTCGCGGCGTTCAAGCGCGAAGACAACTCATTCCACGGCCATTTGCCGTTCGAAGGTGAACGGCCGGTGATACAAGTTGCTTGGCTGGTGGACGAAGTCGCGCGCGATCGCAAAACCCGGCGCGGGCGTTTTTCGCGCGCGTTGAAATGGCTGGTCGGGCGCATCGATGGCTGGTTCGGCAGCGGTCGCGACCGCAACGCCGCGCATCTGGACTGAAGCTCAGGGCGCGGGTTCGGCTCGGCTGCGTTCGCCAGTGGAAAGACGCATGATCGGCTTCTCCAGTACCACGTAGCTCAGGCTGGCCAGCGCCACGACGCCGACGGAGACCAACAGCATCATCGGCCAGTAGACATCCAGCGCGATCGCGCCAAGATTGGTTTTGTGCTGGATCGCCGTGAACAAGATCCAGAGCATCAAGCCGTGCAGTAAGTAAATGCCATAGCTGATGTCGCCAAGCCAGATTGCGGCCCGAGTTCCCAGCAGGCCGAACACTGACGCTCCACCCACGACGGCGGCGAAGATCGTGATGGTTGCGAGCACCGCACCGGCGCTGTATGCATTGGTCATGGTCAGCAGGCTCAAGGCAGCGGCAACCGCCAGCCATCGAATGACCGGCAACGCGATCAGCGCCCGCCAGCGTGGCATTTCAAAGGCATATGCGACCACGATTCCGCAAAGGAAATGCGCGGCGTAGAGCGAGTTGCCGCTACTGTTTTCGCTGTCGTTGAGCTGACGAAGAATAAGTAACAGGGCGAGCGCGACCGCGGTACAGGCGCCGGCCATCCGCGTCGAAAGCCAGCGCGAAAGCAGGTGGATGGCCGGAATGGCCGCGAGGTAAAAAATAACTTCGTACTTCAGTGTCCAGCTGACGCCGGCGATCATCGTCCAGGTCATGGGCTTGGTGTTGATATCCGGGCTGCCAAAGCAAGTGAAAGTGATCCACAGCAGGAACTCCCGGAACAGTGCCGTTGCCGGTTCTCTTGGAATCCCGCGCGAGGCAATCAGTATCAATGCGAACACCGCAACGACAACGGCCGCGTACAGCGGCCAGAGCCGCGCGACCCGAGACAGGTAAAGCGCCTTCCAGCGTATTTGCGGCCTGATGGCCTTCAAAGTGAACAGAAATCCGGTGATCATGAAAAATAGCGCGACCGTGGTCTGGCCGAGTTGGTTCGGCACTGGCATCGTGCTCCACACCCATTCGCCGGTAACAAAATAGCGATGCGCGGTGAACGTGTGGTGCACGAACACGCCGGCAGCCAAGATGCCGCGTAATCCATCCAGATAACCGTAGCGGCTCGATGATGCGGTCATCGCCGCAGCCACGCCATCGAACTTGAGCAAGCATTTGGCGAACACAAGCATCAAGCCATAGATGGAAATGGCGTAGACCACTGAAAGCAGTGGATGAAATTCGAGTTGCAATGGCGACATTGGGTCTGTCTGAAGTCGTGGTTGATGGGAGCCTAGGCTCGAAGCTCGACTTCGACTTCGCCTTCGATTTCGACCGGAATATCAAATGGCAGTTCGAACAATCCGACCGCACTGCGCGCATGCGCGCCGATCTCGGGGCCGAACACTTCGAGGATGAGATCGGAGAAACCATTGATGACTGCCGGTTGCCGGTTGAAGCCCGGCGCTGAATTCACCATGCCGAAAATGCGCGTCCAGGCAATGATGCGGTCGAGATCGCCAATCGCGCGTTGCAGGCTGCCGAGAATCGAAAGCGCGGTCAGGCGCGCGGCGGCATAGCCTTGCTCGACGCTGAGTTCGCGCCCGACTTTTCCCAGCGGCTCGGCCATCTGGCCATTCAGGCCTTGCGGGCCGTGGCCGGAAATGATCGCGCGAGTACCAACGCACCGGACAGACTGGAATGGCAGCACCACACCGGGCGGTGCCGTGAAGGCGGGCGGCAATACCAAGCCGAGTGCACTGAGACGCGCTTCTATTTTCGACATAGGCACCGATTCCATCACTTCGTCAGAGTTTTGTCGATCAATACCAACGTGATCCCGCCGAGGATGGCGCTGCCGGCGATGAGCAGGCGCAGGCTCAATGCTTCGCCCAGGAAAACGTAGCCACCGAGGGCTGCGAGCACCGGCACGCTCAGCTGCACGCTGGCGGCGCTGGTGGCCTTGAGACCGCGCAGTGCGGTGTACCAGATCGCGTAGCCGAGGCCGGAGGCAAGCGCGCCGGAACACAGCGCGTAGATCACGCCAGCGCGATCCCACGTGGCTCCGCCACGTAGTGCCAGGCTGAGCACGATCGCCATTGGCACGGCGCGCATGAAATTGCCCGCGGTGACCGCGATCGGATCGCCGGCGCCTCGGCCGCGCAAGGAATAGATTCCCCAGGCGATGCCAGCGCCGAGCATCAGGATCGAACCGGTGAGTGGCGGTGCGGCCAAGCCCGGGAGCAATAACCAGGCCAGCCCGGCGAGTGCGCAGATCAGCCCGGTCCACTGGCTTGCCGAAAGCCGTTCGCCCGACCACAGTCCGACACCGATCATCGTCGCCTGCACGGCGCCAAACAGCAGCAGCGCGCCCGTCGCGGCAGGCAAGCTGACGTAGGCATAGGAAAACCCGGCCGCATAGGCGAACAAGGCCAACGCCGACAGCCAATTGCCGCCTGGAGTATGGCTGGCGCTGCGCAGGCGCACGATCAGCCCAAGCATCAATGCGCCCGACAGCAAGCGCAGGCTGGTGAAGCTGGCCGGGTCAATGCCAGTGTGTTGCAACGCGATCCGGCACAGCAAGGAATTACCAGCGAAGGCGAGCATCGCCAGGAAGGTCAACAGGAAGGGAGTTCGTCGTGACATCGGGCCAGAGTATGCCTTCCCGAGCCCGGTCGCGCGCCGGAGTGACCGGTCTCAGTGCGCCTTGCTCGCGGGCCGCTGCTTGAAGACCAGGATGAAGGCCAGCATCAGCACCAGGATCGCCAGCGAGGCCGAGTAGCGGCTGAGTGCCAGGCCGCCCTTGGCGATGGGCTTGTCGAGGAAATCGCCGACCACCGCGCCGAGCGGACGGGTCAGGATGAACGCCGCCCAGAACAGCGTGGTGCGTGAGATTCGCGTCGCGAAATAAGCGATGGCAATTATCGCCAGCGCGCCGCCGAAGATCAGTGCGCTGCCACCGTAGCCGAGTCCGAGGCCAGCGGGAATCTCGTTGCGACCATCTGCGACGAAATCGCCGAGCGCGGTCCCCAGGGTTTGCGAAAACATGATCGTCACCCAGTAGAACATTTCCGATTTCGGCGAGCCGACCGTGTCGATGGCGACCGAACCCAGCGTCCGATACCAGGTGAATAGCGAGGCGATCAACAGGGCGAACAGCAGGCTCGAACCGCCGGCGTAGCCGATGCCGAGCGAGCGGTCGGCGAAATCGGCCAGGGTCGTGCCAACCGTGGTCGTGGCGATGATCGTCGTCCAATAGACGAACGGATGGAATTTCCTGGCGGTGATCTGCACGAACACCGCAACCAGGAAAATCACCGCGAAGATGCCGGTGCCGACAAGATAGCCGAGGTCCATCGACATCGACACCGCGTCGCCGCCGGTTTCACCGAGCGTGGTCGCCAAGATCTTGATGATCCAGAACACCAGTGTCGCGGCGGGAACTTTGCTCAGTACGTCGTTTTCACTCGTGGTCATTGAGATCCATTGGGTTGCCGTCAAGAATGACGGTCAGGCAGCATGCCCACTCGCGCCAGTACGGATGCTGAACGCAGCCATTAACGCCGCAGCAGAAACAGGCCAGCGATGGACAGCATGATGCCCAGCGCCCGTTGCCAGGAAAGGTTCTCGCCGAAGAAAAACACACCGGCGATAGCCATGATCGCGGCGCCGCCGGCCAGGATCGTCGGCACTGCCGAGAGTGGGCCGCCACGCTGGAACAGCAGGAAGAAGGCAACCGTGCCGGC
Organism: Gammaproteobacteria bacterium; assembly: GCA_025356635.1. Lineage (GTDB taxonomy): Bacteria > Pseudomonadota > Gammaproteobacteria > Xanthomonadales > Xanthomonadaceae > Arenimonas. Next base: position 6,677 of record JANXRY010000032.1, on the reverse strand, counting down.
ACCGACGCAGACACCGGTGAGCGCCGAATAATTGAAGCCGATCATCGTGAATTTCTGTTGCCAATGCCCGCTCAGCCAGAGGAATGCGAGATAGGCGAGGATGGTCAGCGCTGCGGTGCCTTCGACGACGAAGCCGCCGAGACCATCGCCGATGTTGTCGGAGGCGAGGCGGGTGAAGATTTGATGCGCGCCATAGAGAATGGCGGCAACAACGGCGTACCAGAACCAGGGAGTCATGTTGGCCTCATTGCAGTGTTTGGCGCGGGGCAGGCGACATGGACCTCATCGCATCCTGTCGCAGTGGCATGGAACTATACCGCCGGTGCCTTGGCAATGCTCCTTACATCGGGAAATTGCCTGGATTGCCCATGCCTCAGAGCACCAGCGGCACGATCGCCTTGCGTTCTGGCGGATAGTCGGGGAAGGTCTCGCGGTACCAGCGGTGATGGCTGCGTGCGCGCGGCACGAGGTTGGCGGCAGATGCCAGTGCGAACGCCAGCCCGGCCGGTGAGAACGTGCACAGTGCCCAGCCGAACCACTCGACGAGCTCCCCGAAATAATTCGGGCACGATACCCAGCGGAATAGTCCGCCATGAGGAATCCGGTAGCCGCCTTCGGTGCCGGGCTTGCGCAGGTTGAACAAGATCTGATCCGACTGCTGGTTGATCCACCAGCCGGCAGCGAAGATCGTGATGCCCGCCAGGAAGCATGGGTCGGCGAGCCACGTGGCCGCTCGTTCCGGCCCCAGCGTGTAAAGCCAGCTGGCGTTGAGGTAGGCGTTGGCGAGATTGAACAGGATCGCCATCAGCACGATCGAGATCGGCATCTCGCGTTGTCCGCCGCGACGCCGGAACGGAAAGACGAACGACCGGTAGACATAGTGTGTTTGCCACAGGACTTGGAAGATCAGCCCGGTCGCGGAAAAACGCCTCGTCGGCTCCCCTGTCAGCCAACAGGCGAAGAACACCAGCGACGCGGGTGCCTCCATGATCACCCAGCCAAGCGTCGCGTTGATTTTCGGCCCCCAGCCTTCGCGTAAATGCCGGCCATACGGAGCGCTGACGAACTGCAGCGAGACGAACGCGATGGTGGCGTAGGCGGCAAACGCCCAGAAGATGAGCCTGTACATGCCACGATTCTAGCGCTACTTTGCCAAATCCGATTTGAGGATTGCCGTCATGAGCGCGCTGAGTTTGCATGACCCGCTGTTCGCTACCTACGCCATCGCTGCGTCGCTGATGATCCTCAAGGCGGTGAGCATGTCCTGGCTCACCGTTGTGCGCATGATCAAAGTGAAGGGTGGTTTTCGTTCGCCCGAGGATCTGCGCAGGACCGCGCTCAATCCCGAGCCTCGCCCCGAGCAGGTCGGGCCCAACGACTACGTTGATCGCATCCGGCGCATCCAGCTCAACGATCTGGAGAACCTGCCGTTCTTCCTGGTTGCCGGCTTACTGTACGTGCTCACCGTGCCGTCGCTACTGTTGGCGCAACTGCTGCTCTACGGCTACGTGGTGTCGCGGCTGCTGCACTTCGTCGTCTACCTGCGCGCCAGTGACCACGAAACCCGCGCCACATTCTGGACGTTCGGCTCGCTGATTCTGGTCTACATGACAGTTCGAGTGCTGATCGTCGCGTTAGCTGCCTGACCGATTGATGCTAGTGCTTGGCCTCGCGTAGATTCTGGATGTACTTGAGCTCGTTCTTTGCCAACGCATTGTCCGGTTCAACCCGCAGCGAGTCTTCAGAGGCTTTCTGGGCGCCAACAAGGTTGCCGGGCTCTTGTCGGCGCAGCAGATACCGGAATCAATACGCACACGGCAAAAATCAGGTTGCGGATCATCGTGGTATCCCCTAGGCGGCCAATGCGGGCAGAATGAGCGTCTGGGCAATATAGAACAGATCGCCTCCTCCAAGAATTGAAGCTATGCCCGGACGCCACAGCCCATTGCTGATCGTTACCGCGCTGCTCCTGGCAGCCGCGTCTGTTGCGCAGGCGCGGATCGTGTATCGCTGCGTTCAGCACGGCACGATCAGCTTGGCCACCGCTCCCGAACCCGGCTCGAAGTGCACGGCGCAGACCGTGGACGACAACGCCGCCAAGCTACCGAATCTCTGGGGCATCAACGGCACCCAGAAAGGCGTGCTCTACGAGCGTCAGCAGGACGGCGTCACCGTCTACAGCACGCGTGACCTGCCGGGTTCAACGCCGGTGCTGGCGTTCACCGTCACGCCGCCACCGGGCGCACCTGCGCATCCGGGCCTTGGCCACATCGGCCAGGCACGCATTGACGTGAATTCGAGCATCTTCAAGGCCGCCGCTCGCACCAGCCGCATCGACGATGCCTGGCTGCGCGCAATCGCCCACGCCGAAAGTGATCTTCAAGCTGATGCGGTGTCGCCGAAAGGCGCGCAGGGAATCATGCAGCTGATGCCGAAGACCTCGGTGCAATACCACGTCAAAGATCCGTTCTCACCGGCGCAAGCGATCCCGGCCGGCGCCCGTTACCTGGGCGAACTGTTGCGCCGTTACAAAGGCGATCGCCGGCTGGCGGCCGCCGCCTACAACGCCGGCATCGGCGCAGTGGATCGCTACGACGGCATCCCGCCGTATGTCGAGACGCTGGCCTACGTCGACAAGGTCAACGTGTTGTTCGAACGCTATCACGCCGCGTTGCTGGCGGCGGCGAAACCACGCAAGAAGTAGGAGCGCGCGCATGTTCCGGTCGAGGAAATCGCTGACGATGATTCTGGCCTGTGGCATGCTGGCGCTGGCCCATGCCGGTGCCTTGCCTGCGGAGCACACCATGACCATGACCCTGACATCGACGGCGTTCGCGGACGGCGCCGGGATACCGACTCTGTTCACGTGCGAGGGTGAGGATTTGTCGCCGATGCTGGCCTGGCATGGCGTGCCGGCGAACGCCAGGAGCCTGGTCTTGATCGTCGACGATCCCGATGCGCCCGATCCGGCGGCACCGAAGATGACCTGGGTACATTGGTTGTTGTACGACCTGCCACCGACTTCGAACGGCTTGTCGCAGGCGGTGGCGCCGACGGCGCTGCCCGCGGGCACGCGCGAAGGCCGCAACGACTGGAAACGCACGGGTTACGGCGGCCCCTGCCCGCCGATCGGACGGCACCGGTACTTCCACAAGCTGTACGCGCTTGACGTGCTGCTCGGCGATCTGGCCACGCCCGACAAGCCTCGGCTGGAAGCGGCGATGCACGGCCACGTCCTCGCCAGCGCGCAGCTGATGGGGACCTACCAGAAACACGGCGCCCGCTGAAACCGCTGTCAGTCGGCGACCCTGAAGTCGCTCCTGCCAGCGCCCTTGGCGGCATACAGGGCGGCATCGGCGCGCTTCAACAAGACCTCACCATCGATTTCGTCGTCGCGGCGCACGGCGATGCCGATGCTGGTGGACAACGCGCAAGCTGCTCCGGCGATGGCGAACGGCGCGGTCATGGCAGCGAGTAGCTTGGTCGCGACGATTTCCACTCCCGCGGGCGCGTGCAGGGCTTCCAGGATGATCACGAATTCGTCGCCGGCGAGGCGGGCCACGGTATCGGTATCGCGGACGCAGCGCTCGAGCCGCCGCGCGAATTCCTGCAAGGCCAGGTCGCCGCCCTGGTGGCCGAAGCGGTCGTTGATGTCTTTGAGATGGTCGAGGTCGAGGAACATCACCGCCATCGGCTGGCCGCCGCGGGCGCTGCGGGCGATGGCTTCCGCCAGGCGCTCTTCGCAGCGGCGGCGGTTGGCCAGGCCGGTCAGCGTGTCGTGCTGGGCCAACGATCGTAGTTCGCTCTCCACCCGCTTGAGCTGGGTGATGTCGTGGATCAGGCCGTAGACGCCGCGGACGATCCCATCGCTGTCGATATCCGGAACGTACGTAGCCCGGACATGACGCCCTGCTTTTTCGATCTCGTACGTCACTTTCCTGCCAGTGAAGGCGATGTCCAGATAGGGTTCGATCAGTGCGCAGGTCTCGGCGTCGTAGACTTCGTCGATGCGATGGCCGGTGATCTGTTCGAGCGGGCGATCCAGCCAGACCGCGTATTCGGCGTTGTTGAAACGGAAGCTGCGCTTGCTGTCGATGTAGGAAATCAGCACCGGCATATGGTCGGTGATCATTTGCAGGCGTCGCGCTAGGGCGGCCAATTCCAGTTCCGCGTCCTTGAACTTGGTGATGTCGAAGGTCACTGCATAAAAACCGACCAGGCGACCATCGGCGGCAATGTCCGGGATGTAGCTGGTCTGGAAATAGTAATGGGCGCCATCCCACATGCCTTCGCCTTCGAAGGTGACCGCCTCGCCGCGTAGCGCCGCTGCGACGTGCCCGGCCAGTCCGGCATAGATCTCCTCGCCACGCACTTCGCGCATGGTCCTGCCCAGCAGTTCATCGCTGGCGACATCGAGTACCTTGCCGACCAGGCTGTTGCAGTAGCGATAGCGCTCCTCGCTGTCGAAGTAGGCGATCAGCGCGGGAACGTTCTCGGTAATCATGCGCAGCCGGTGTTCGCTGTTTTTCAGGGCCTTTTCGGCCTGACGCTGCTCGGTGACGTCCTTGACGGTGCCGCGATAGCCGGCGAATCCGCCGGTCGCGTCGAAGATCGGCTTGCCTTGACAGAGCAGCCAGTGCCGTTGCCCGGCGTGATCGCCGGCAGCCAGCAATTGCGAGTCGAAACTTTGGTGATCGCGCAAGGGCTGCATAAAGGCGGATACCCCCGTCGCTTCCGGAAACCTCAATTGGTAGGCCTGCTCCGGCGTAAGCCCGAGCATCTGTTCCGGCGCCAGGCCCATGGCGCGCGCGAAACTGGGCGACACATAGCTCAGGCGCAGATCCGCGTCGGTTTCCCAGAAACCATCGGCGGCCACGTCGGCGAAATCGGCGAACCGGCTCGCATTCATCGTCGCCTCGGCGCGAGCCTCCTGCAGACTGGCGCGGTAGCGATCGAGGGCGCGCAGCACCATCCAGCCGATCAGGGCTGAAGCGACGCTCATGAAAAACGGTATTCGATCTATGGCGGTCGCGACCCAGTTCGGGTTCGTTGGCAATGGAACGTCGAAATCACTACGACGCAGAAACGCCATTGCGACGATCTCGACCAGCACCAGCGCCACCCAGGCGATGCCGGCGCGCCGCGACGAAATCAGAATGGCGAACAGTGCCATCGTTGGCAGGCCGATGTTGACGCCGAACGCGCGGCCGCCGGTGGCGAGATTGATGACGGTCACGACCAGGAAAACGAGGGCCATCAGCGCGGTGCAGACGCGGGATGGGTCGCCGCCGGCCCGTAGCCAGATCAAGATCCCGGCGATCACCGGCAATACCGACAAGTACAGCAAACCCAGCGCTGGCGTTCCCAACGTCAATTCTGTCACGCACGTAAACAGGCTGACAGTGATTTCGAACAGGCCGAAGGCCAGCACCAGTTCGCGGCGGAAAACCAGCTCCGGCGCGTCGGCGGGCTGGGAAGAATCAGGCGACTGGTCGTGGACAGGTTGCATCCGGCCGATCCATAAGCTCCCCCATCTGGCGGACAACTCAAAGGTAGCACTTTCTGGCATCTTTCCGCCAGGAGGTTCCCATGAAAAAGTCAAAGTTCAGCGAGTCGCAGATTGTCGCCGTTCTCAAGCAGGGTGACGCGGGGGTTCCGATCAAGGACCTGTGCCGACAGACGGGCATCAGCTCGGCGGCGTACTACCAGTGGAAGTCGAAGTACGGCGGCATGGAGGCGTCTGACCTGAAGCGGGTCAAGGAGCTTGAGTCGGAGAACAGCCGCCTCAAGCGCATGTACGCCGACATGGCGCTTGAGAACGCGGCGATGAAGGACCTGATCGCAAAAAAACTGTAGGGCCGGCACACAAGCGCGAGGCGGTGCAGTTCCTGCATCAGACGTTGCCACTGGGTCGGTCCTGTCGATGCGTTGGTTTGTCGCGATCAGCCTGGTATGCGCCGCCGCTCGACTGGACGGTGCGTGACGCCGAGCTGATAGCGGCGTTGGCCCGCCTGGTCGAGCAGCGCTCAACCCGCGGCTATTGGAAGTGCTGTCAGTACCTGGCCAAGAGCCATCCGCAGTGGAACGTGAAGCGAATCTATCGGGTGTATTGCGCCATGAAGCTCAATCTGCGACGTGCGGCAAAGAAGCGACTGCCCAAGCGAATCCGAGTACCGCTCTACGTGCCGCGGCTGCCAGACAGCGTGTGGTCGGCTGACTTCATGAGCGATGCGCTGTCCTGTGGCCGGCCGTTCCGGACCTTCAACATCGTCGATGACTTCAACCGCGAGCTGGTGCACATGGAAGTGGATACATCGATCACCTCGGCCCGGCTGGTGCGGATCTTCGAGCAGATCCAGAGCCAGCGTGAGCTGCCCCAGGTGCTGCGTACCGACAACGGCCCGGAGTTCCTGGGCGAAACGTTCGTGCAGTGGGCCAAGCTGCAGGGGATGGCCATCCAGTACATCCAGCCAGGCAAGCCCAACCAGAACGCCTACATCGAACGTTTCAACCGTACGTTCCGGGAAGACATCCTCGACCAGCATTTGTTCCTGCGCCTGGCCGATGTTCGGGAAGCTGCCTGGTGGTGGATGCTCGAGTACAACGAACAAAGGCCACACGATTCCCTCGACGGCATGACGCCGATCAAGTTCCGTCAACTCAACGCCGAAAGCTCT
>JANXRY010000117.1 GCA_025356635.1 Gammaproteobacteria bacterium | reverse complement strand
GCCCCGCGCAGATGACGGCGGACGGCGTTCGATGCCACCACGCGGCGGCCTTCGGCATAGGCCTCGTGGTTCTTCTCGATGTGAGTGGCGCATGCTGCAGCAGGACACGCCTGAGGATTACGTGATCGCAACCGGCGTGCAGCATTCGGTGCGCGATTTCGTGACCCGCGCCGCCGGCGAACTCGGCGTGACGATCGATTGGCAAGGGCAGGGCGCCAACGAAAAGGGTGTCGTCGCGACGGCACCCGCCGATTCGGCGATGAAGCCGGGGCAGTGCATCACCGCGATTGACGCGCGTTATTTTCGCCCCGCCGAAGTGGAGACTCTGCTTGGCGATCCACGTAAAGCACGCGAAAAACTCGGCTGGGTGCCGACCACTACGTTCGAAGCCCTGGTCGCGGAAATGATGGCAGCCGACCTGACCCTGGCCCGACGCGACGCGATGGTCAGCGCCGCCGGCTACCGGACGCCGAAGCATCATGAGTAGTGCGCGGCTCGAACCCGGATCGAGGATTTTTGTCGCCGGGCACAACGGCATGGTCGGTTCCGCGATCGTTCGGCGTCTTTCGGCCGAAGGCGGCCATCGCTTGCTGTTGCGCGGTCGCAGCGAGTTGGACCTGCTCGACCAGGCGGCGGTCGAAGCATTCTTCGCCGAGGAACGACCCGAGTACGTTTTCCTGGCCGCAGCCAAGGTCGGCGGCATCTTGGCCAATGATTCGTTTCCCGCGGAGTTCCTGCGCGACAACCTGGTCATACAGACAAATATCATCCACAGCGCGTGGCGCAACGGCACACGCAAGCTGTGCTTCCTGGGATCGTCCTGCATCTACCCCAAGTTGGCGCCGCAGCCGTTGACCGAGGATTCATTGCTCACCGGGCCGCTCGAGCCGACCAACGAGTGGTATGCGATCGCCAAGATCGCCGGCATCAAGATGTGCCAGGCCTACCGCCGGCAGTACGGATTCGACGCCATCAGTTTGATGCCGACCAATCTTTATGGCCCCGGCGACAACTACGACCTGCAGTCTTCGCATGTGTTGCCCGCACTGATTCGAAAATTCCACGAAGCCAAACAACGCGACGATGCTGAAGTCGTGATCTGGGGCACCGGCACGCCGCGCCGCGAATTCCTGCATGTCGATGATCTCGCCGATGCCGCGGTGTTCCTGATGCGCAACTACTCCGACGAGATCTTCGTCAACGTCGGAACCGGCGAAGACCAGACGATCCTGGAACTCGCGCGCATGGTCGCCAGCGCGGTCGGCTACAACGGCCGCATCGTCACCGACACCAGCAAACCGGACGGAACCCCGCGCAAGTTACTGGATGTGTCGCGGCTAAGTGCTATCGGCTGGAACGCGCGCATCGATTTACAAGTGGGCATCGAGCGTACCTACCACGACTATTGCCGGACGCTCTCGTCACTGAACCGACTCTTGTAATCGTTGATCGGTTTTTCCAGCCACTCCCATGACTTGGCAGAAATCAGCAAAACGATCGGGACGCTAAGTATCGGGCTCAGCAGGGCAATGGTGCGGGTGCTCGCGCCGGCCAGAATGTACAGAATATAATTCATGCTGAAAGCAATGAATGGATGATAGACATAGATACCGTAGCTGATTTTTCCAACGTAGGTGACAGGCCTGAGTTCGAGAAGAGTGCCGATTCGCCCGCGAAAACCGATACTAGCGAAGTAGATAAGCCAAACGAAGAATAGCGAACTTGCCAGTGAAAGGAATAAGACTGCGACTATCCCAGGAATGGAAAGCTGATTGCTGAACAACATTAGCAACGATGCCAATAGTCCTACCGGGAATGCGACGTACTTCATGAAACGCTCAACGACGACCGGCTTGCAGGATGTGCTGCGCACAATCGCAAGCAGGGATCCCAGGCCCAACTGGTCAAAGCAGGAAATCGTGAAGTGATACATCGCGTCCGGTCCGAATCCTGCGTTGTGGCCATACCAACGGTAAATCGGCCCCGATGCGATCATCAGGAGGCATCCCGGGATTAGCGCCCTGCGAGGCGCAAAAAGAACGAACCACGGCCAGCCCAGGTAAAACTGCTCCTCGACCGAGAGGCTCCAGAAGTGACCAAACGCACCGAGCATACCTGCGCCATGCAATCCGGCGGCGATATTCACCGTAAAGGTAACGAGCCAACCCAAGACATCTCCCGCAGGTGGCACGCCGGGCAAGTTGAAACCGATGGCGATCACGATAGCGAAGTAGTAGAGCGGGAAGATCCGAAGAAATCTTCGGATATAGAACCGTTTCAGAACACTTCGTTTTTCGAGGCCACGCGCTTCTGCACCATGGCGGGCTCGCAGCAGGATGCCGGTAATCAGAAACCCGCTGAGTACGAAGAAAAGCTCCACGCCAAGCCCGCCCATGACGCCAAGGCGATCATCGCCAATAGCCATATGCGTATAGTGATAGAGCACGACGGCAGTGATGGCGAGTGCACGCAAGGAATCCAGTTGCGGCAAATGTTTTGCCGGATCTGCCGGCTGGGTATTCATGAGTGGACTGGCAAGAATGTATCAGCTGTCGGAGCTTGAACGTGGCGCTGACTTGATGCGTTTGTTTTCCTCAACCAGCCAGGCGTTCGCCTTCTCGAGCTCGGCGATCCACGATTTGAGTTCAAGCACGGTCGCCTGATGTTCCTGTGCCTTCGTGTTGACATAATTATTCCGGTATTCGACATGCAGTCGCTCTATCTCGGCGTTCAACCGGGCGATTGTCCTCCCCTGCATGAGCTTGGTTTCCGCCGCATCGTCATGTTCATCGATCCAGGGGTCTGACTGGGCTGTAGTCGTTTTTGAGTCGAACTTGCCATTGGCGAACTGATCTGGCATTTGGAAATCCACTCCGAATTTTTCGAACAACCTCATTACTGGTTGCAGGAAGCGTGTTTTCGCGGCGGCGGGATCCAGGCTATGCCACTCCGGGCGGCGGGTCGCCAGGTCTGGAACGAGTTGCTCGCGGCCTTTGGCCGGAACGTGAACTTGTGCGAAGGCAGCCATTACGTCTTCGTGAAACGGAACCTCGAGGTGCTCGAATAGAGCACTGATAGCTGCTTTTGGATCCTGGGTGAGATCTTCAAATCTGATCGCGTAATTGACGGGCGAGCTTGGGTGCGCCAGCAGGTACGACATCAAGCCGAGCGACCACCACAACGAACCTTCGTCATATCCCCAGTAGGCTCGCGCCGATAAGATGACGTCGAACGGATTACGCAGAATAGTGAAGTATCTGGCGCCAGGAAACGACTCGGTAAAAACCTTCCAATACCACGATGCGGCAGTATCCCACTCGTCATAGGACAAGTTTTGCGACAGGATGACAGGAACGCCGATCGGCTTCTGAAACCAACGCGGGTGTTCTGAAGGAACTGCGGAGACAAGCGCCTGGCGAACCACTCGTGCGGCGCGAGTGTCTCCGGTGACGTAGCGGCCGTCCTCAATCGAGGCATTGAGCACAGGATTGGCCAATTCGACCGCTCGCCACGCCCCGACAACAAGATTTACAGTCTCGCCGGCATTGCTGAATTCCGGATGGCGCTCGAATGCGTTGGCGATCAGCGAGCTACCGGACCGGCCGAACGAAACCAAGGTAATCGGCGAGGTTACATTGTCATGGTTTGGCATGGTGGAAAGTGTCGCACAGGTCTGGTCGCTCAGTGTACGATCACTGTGCAGGAAAATCAGGGGCCAGTTTTATCGTGAAGAGTTTCGAAAAGCTCGACCAGCTCACGTCATTGCGTTTCTTCGCCGCAGCCATGGTCGTCATTTGCCATATGGCCGGAGTGTTCGGCTTCACTGCCGGCCCCCGACTCGATAGTCTCGGCACTGGCGTTTCTTTCTTCTTCGTACTTTCCGGTTTCATACTCGTGCACGTCTACCCCGACCTGCAGGAGCATGGGGCGGTATCCGGTTTCCTGAGGGCGCGAATCGCCCGGATCTGGCCCGGCCATTTGATCACGTTCCTGTTGGCAATCTGGTTGTTGCAGTTGCCCTGGGATGGCCGAACCGCACTGGCGAACATATTTCTGGTGCAGGCGTGGAATCCCTTCTCCAGCGACTATTTTTCCTATAACTCGCCTTCGTGGAGTCTTTCAACTGAGATTTTTTTCTATCTTGCGTTCCCTTTCCTGATTCTGGATTGGAACCGTAAATGGCCGCTTCGAGTATTGGTTTCCGGGCTCCTGCTATTGACGATTATTGCCTATGTCAGTATCCACAAACTGGCGAATGGCGGGCCCTCGTTCCTGTACATCAACCCGGCCGCGCGCATCTTCGAATTCATTTTCGGCATGCTGCTTCAGCATGCCTGGCAGCGATACCGTTCCAGTTTGGCCTGGAGTTTCGAGCTGGCGACCAAGTTGGAAGTCGCTGCCATCGGGTTTTGTGCGCTCTCGATCTACCGGATGCCCGATTTGGCAGAATATCTGCGGCATACGTGGACAGGCCCGGGACTCAGTTCCTGGCTGGAGAACAGCGGCAGCATGTTTGGCTATGGGTCGGTGATTTTCGTCATGGCAATTGGTCGCGGCTGGGTATCGAGGCTTCTCTCGAGACCATGGTTCATCGTTCTTGGTGAGATCAGCTTCTCGATCTACCTGCTTCACCAGATATTCTTACGGGTTTATCTGAACAACCTCGTTTTTTTTCCGCGCCTTCCAAACCCGCTGGCTTTCATGCTGTTTTGGGTATTCCTGTTGCTCAGCTCCTACGTCATGTGGTCATGGCTGGAGATGCCGGCTCGGCGCGCGATCATCCAGCGGCATCCGTGGCACTGGCTCAGCAAACACTGGCAGCCACGGCGCTGGTTTGTGAAACGCTGGCAGCCGCGAGTAGAAACCAGGCGCCGGCCGGTAGCGCCAAGAAACGCTCAAGTCCGACGCACATGGCGCGAGTATCTGCTTCAGAACCGCGGCCCTGCCGCTGCGGGAATGGTTTTGGCGTGCTTTGTGCTCATCGCTCGACATGAGTTCGAGAGTATTCGTACATCTGTGCCTGTTATTGGTTCGGCGGAGTCGAAAGCCAGGACGGCCGCCCTGATGGGGCGCCTGATGAGATCCATAAATACGGAGGACGTGGCTACGGTGCGCTGGCTGCTCGACTCAGGCCTGGACCCCAACAGCCGGGACAGCGCCGGCAGTTTGCCGCTCGTGGAGGCTTCCTTCAAGGGAACGCCAGAGGTTGTCGAACTGCTCCTGGGCAAGGGGGCAGATCCGCGTTCGCGCAGTCGCAACGGAATTACGCCGATCATGGCGGCTGCGATGCAGAGTCATGCCGGGATTGTGCGGCGGTTGACGAGATCTGGTGGCGACATCAACGTTCATGGCAATGATGGGTCGACGCCACTCATTTACGCAGCGACCCAGGGCGACCGCAACTTGGTCAACACGTTGTTATCGCTTGGAGCCGACGTCAACGCCACGCGGGGCGACGGCTACAGCGCACTATTCGGCGCTTCCGTACACGGTAATCCGGAGATCGTGAGGACCTTGGCTCGCAAGGGAGCGAATGTTGATGGCCGGGACAAGGATGGCACAACCTCGCTCATGATCGCTACCTGGAACGGTGATCGTTCCGTGGTCAATGTGTTGTTGGAACTTGGCGCAAACCCCAATGCAGCGAAGGCTGACGGATACACCGCATTGATTGGTGCTGCGATGCAAGGTAATCCAGATATTGTCCGCTCCTTGGCGGGCAAGGGCGCTGACGTTAACTGCAAAGCCAGTGACGGCAATACACCACTAATGATCGCTGCTTGGAAAGGAGATCGCATTGTGGTTGATGTGCTCCTGTCTTTTAGTGCTGACATTAATGCGACACAACCCAACGGGCTTACCGCACTGATGCTTGCCGCAATGGGCGGTCATGGCGATATTGTTGAGGCTCTCGCACGCAAGGGCGCCAAGGTGAACGTTGTAAATGCGAACGGCGCTACGCCGCTGATGCTCGCCGCCTGGGCAGGGAAGCGGGACCTGGTCGAACTGCTGATTTCGATGGGCGCTGATATCGGTGTTGCGCGCAAGGATGGCCGTACCGCGATCGATCTTGCACGAATGGGGAAGCATCCGGAAATTGTCACTTTGTTGGCAGCGAAGGCGCGGGCGGGCAGAGGGCAGAAGCTCTGATATTCAATGGCATGGATAATGTCTTGATGCGCGTAGTAACGCAAACCAACGTGCACGAAAGCATCCGGCTCTCGCGATCCGGCGACCTTCTGTACCTTTGCAATTACAAAGCTGCGTGCACAACGCTACTTTTGTGCATGGCCCGCCGCGAAAGGCATCTGGGATTAATCGATTCGCAGCCGGACGAAGACAGCGTTCATGTTGACGACATTTTCTCGATTTTGGATTTCACGTTCGCCAGCCACAGGCCATATACCTTTTCGTTCGTGAAGAATCCCTACGCGAGGGCGTTGTCGGCCTATCTGGACAAGATTCACCCGTGCGCTGGCGAGACCTGGATGCTCTTCTGCAAGCGCTACCAGCTGGATCCGTACAGCGCCATTTCGTTTTCTGACTATCTCCGACTTATCCAGCAGACATCTGCCCCCGAGCAGGATGCGCATTGGCGTGTGCAGACCAACAACCTGCTTCTTGGTGGCCTGGAAATCGACTTCGTGGGGCATGTTGAACTTTTCGACGAGGATTTTGCCGCGCTCGCATCGCAGACGGGGCTGGGCGCGGATGCGGCGAGCATTCGGGCGGGGATGCGACACGGCACGGCAGCGGCAACGCGTTTAGCGGCATTCTATGGCGAAAAGGAAGTCTCGCTTGTGAATGCCATCTTCGAAGAGGATTTCCGCGCGTTTGGCTATGGCTTCGATCCGGGCAACCTCTTGCCGGACCGCAGAAGATTGCGATTTGAGATCACCGACCCGGCGTTGCAACATTTTATTTCCGGAGTTGGCTTGCGACGGACAGAGCCATCGATAGCGCGATCCGAGTTTGAAAAGGCGCAAGCCATTGCGTCGATCAGCCTCCAACCTTGAGCACGAACGAGGCGAAATCGTCGCTACCCAGTATCGTCAGGCGCTTCAATTGCATCGCGTTGTCCCACAAGCCGCATCGCCCTTCCTCGCAAGTCAGGCCGTAGCTGAATCCGCTGGCGCCAACCAAGTGCCGGACCATGCGGTCATGGTCGCCGTACGGGTAACAGAACGCACGAATCGGATGGCCGAGTTGTTCCAGCAGGATGCGTCGGGACTGCACTGACTCCCGCACGATTTCCACTGGCGCGAGCGAACTCATGAAATGGTGCGAATACGAGTGGGCACCCATGTCCAGCCCATCGGCACGCAAGGCGCGCAGATCTTCCCATTTCAGTAGCGCGACCACTTCGCCGTAGGCGTGATCCCAGCGGTTGACGCCACCGACTTCTCCGGCTACCACGAATAGCGTGGCGCCGAATCCATATTTTTTCAGTAGCGGCCACGCGAACTCGGCAAAGTCACGAGTGCCGTCGTCGAAGGTGAACATCACGCAACGCCCGGCCAGCGGCGCATGCTTGACCGTGGCGGCGCGCCATTCTTCCAGCCCGACGCTGCGATAGCCGGCATCCTTGAGATAACGCAGCTGTTCTTCGAACGCGGCAGGAGTAATGCGATACGGCGCTAGTGCAACCGATCCGGTTGGAGCGATGCGATGGTAGGCCAGGATCGGCAAGCGCTCGGTCGAAGCCTCGCTAGCGACCGGAGCTGGCGGGATGCCGCCACCTTCGCGCACATGCGCGGCAACGTCAGCCGGTAGCGTTCCGGTGCTGGCGAGATTCGTGACGATGGCTTGCATCGTTGCATCTTCGCCATTGCAAAATAACTGGATGCGATACAACGGCGTGCGGATTTCGCGCTCAAGTTGTAACTGCGGAACAGCGGTGAATGCGTCTTCAATGGCCTTGGCCCCATAGGGTAACGCCCAGGCAAAACCAGTGCGATCAGGCTCGTCGGCCAATACATTTGCATGTGCCAGCAATATGCGTCCGCCCGGCGTGAGTGCGTCTGCCAGCTTGCCGGCGACCCGGGCCAAATCCTCGCGTCCTCCCGCGTAGTACAGGACTTCGCTGCATACGATCAGGTCGAAGCGGCCCGGCATGGCATCGGCCACCAGGTCGATCGGCATGAACGATACGTTCGAGTGGGTTGCGCAGCGTGCGCGGGCGCGATCTAGAGCGATTGTGGAAATATCCGCCGCAACTAACTGCTCGACTCGAGGCGCGAGGCGCACAGTGAAATGGCCTTCGGCGCAGGCCAGCTCCAGAGCGGCTTGTACGCCATCGGGCACCAGCGAGAGCGTTTGAGCGTATTTGGTGCTCTCGTAATCGTTCGAGTAGTCCCACGGATCTGCGCCCGACGCAAAGAGCGATTCGAAATGGTCGCGCCCGTAGTCGCGGGGATAGCCATGGGCGGCGCCCAGGACTGGTTCATCGTTCTTGCGCAGAAACTGCTGATCGATGAAATCTGGTGCGTACGCGCAGTGACCCAGCAGCTGCAGGCTGTCGATCGGCTCGCACAATGCGCGTGCGGCTTCGGCAATTTCCGGCCAGACCGTGCCTGGAAGTGCTGCGCGCCGCGACAGAATCGTATCGATTCGACCCAATTCACGTCGTCCGATGCGCGCCCCGTGGTTCGCCGGCTGCAATGCGCGCTTGGCCGCCGCATCGGCCAGGCGCGAACGCAACAATGGGCCTGCCAACGGCTGGCCGAGCACACCTTCCCGCACTGACGCCACCAGCAGCTCCACCCCACATTCGAGAACAATTGCCGCGCGCAGCGCTTGTGCAGTCACAAGGCGAGCGTTGCAGGGCAGTGCGAACGCGCCCAGGGCAACGCCGCCGATCGTTGGGATGACAAGCAGTTCTTCCCGCGTGGTCTGCACCGACGGCATATCGCCACTGAGCTCCACCCTGATCCAGCCATCGTCGTCAGTGCAAATGGTGGTGTCGTCTGGATCGGCATCCTGCGAATAGAACTTGTCCGCCGGCCATTGCGGTTTGTCGAACAGCTCCTGCAGGAATTGCGTCCAGCCCGACTGCGCCATCCACTGAGCGGCAATCTCAGGGGTGGCGGTTTGGTGAAAAAACTCCCCGAGTAGCTTCCAGCCAAAATCGCTGGCGATGGCATCAGCGATCACGTCGGCAGGCAAACTGCCGCTGAACACCGGCAGATCCAGGCTACCGAGCCGGCGTTTCCGAAACAACACGTCGATACGGGCACGATCAACGCCAGGACCCGGCTCCAGCGCCTGGAGAGGCATGCCAACATCCATTTCGAGTACGCAAATCGAACCCAACGTCAGCGGGCGCTGCGGCAGCATGGCGAGGATCAGATCCGACAGTATCCTGAGACTACGCGCTGCCAGGTCGCGCGAACCACTGTGCGCTTCGAGGGCTTCGAGGAATCGGCGCAAGTCGCCTTCAATGCAAGGCCAGAAATCTGGCCAGTCCGATAGATTCCTGCCACTGGGCAGAAGCACCGAGTAGAGCAGGGACCACTTGATGTCTTCCGGCTGCATACCCGGATTGCGCAAGCCCGTGACCTGTTCGAGTAACGGCTGCGGATCTCGGCCGTGACCAATTTCCAGGCCTGCTGCCCAGACAACAAACACCAGACTGGCCGTAGCGCGTTGCTCGGTAGGCTCGCCCAGCAAATGTTCGGGCGCAGGGGAGGGCACGCGGGGGTCGGCACGATGGCCGCGTGCGATCACTTCGAGCCCGTCAGAAAGCAGGCGACCATCGCTGGAAGCTGAATCCGGGCGCAGCCGGTAAAGCGCCAGGACCTCGTTAACAAAGCCGAACTTCGCCTTGTTGCGTGCGATGCGCTGCCAGAGATCCCAGTCTTCACAAGTTCGCAGCGTCGTGTCGAAGTCGCCAACACTCAGGACAGCCGTTTTCCTGACGAGGCAGGCATGAATGGCGAACAGGCAATAGCGAGCAAGGACTGGGAACAAGCCGGTTGCATGGAAAGCCTGTTGCCTGGGGAGGGTTGCCCCATCTTTGCCTACCCAATCGCAGCCCGAATACACCAGATCGATGTCAGGAACCTCCGCAATACGCGCGAGCAAGCGTTCCATGTGTGGCGGCAGGAGCCAATCATCGGCATCAAGGAACAAGAGCCAATCATGCTTCGCGAGCGAGACGCCGTGGTTGCGCGCGGCACTCACGCCGGCAGGCGGTTGCCGGACGACCCGGATACGCGTATCCCTTGCTGCAAAGCGCGCCGCCTCGGCGACCGTGGCATCGGTCGAGCCGTCGTCGATCACGATGGCTTCCCAGTCTTGATGCGTCTGCTCGGTCAACGACGTGAGCGTTTCAGCGATCGTTGCGCCGGCGTTGCGCGCCGGGATAACTACCGAGACACCCTTGACGGTCGGCTGCTCGATGTCATGCGTGGAAGAAAGTTTCG
>JANXRY010000072.1 GCA_025356635.1 Gammaproteobacteria bacterium | reverse complement strand
ATCGTCACCGGCCGGATCAGCGGCAAGGTCAAGGGCGGTTTCACCGTCGACATCCGCGACGTCCGCGCGTTCCTGCCCGGTTCCCTGGTGGATGTGCGCCCCGTGCGCGACCCGGGTTACCTGGAAGGCAAGGAACTCGAGTTCAAGATCATCAAGCTCGATCGCAAGCGCAACAATGTCGTGGTCTCCCGCCGTGCGGTGGTCGAGAGCGAGAACAGCGTCGAGCGCGAGCAGATGCTCGATCGTTTGCAGGAAGGCGCCGTGGTCACCGGCGTGGTCAAGAACCTCACCGATTACGGTGCGTTCGTCGACCTCGGCGGCATCGATGGCCTGCTGCACATCACCGACATGGCCTGGAAGCGCGTGCGTCATCCGTCCGAAGTAGTCAATGTCGGCGATGAGCTCAAGGTTCGCGTGCTGAAGTACGACCGCGAGCGCAACCGCGTTTCGCTCGGTCTCAAGCAGCTCGGTGAAGATCCCTGGGACAACATCGCCCGTCGTTATCCAACCAGTTCCCGTCTGGTCGGCAAGGTCTCCAACGTCACCGATTACGGTGCGTTCGTCGAAATCGAGCCGGGCGTGGAAGGCCTCGTCCATGTGTCCGAGATGGACTGGACCAACAAGAACGTCAACCCGTCCAAGGTCGTGCAGCTCGGCGACGAGATCGAAGTGATGGTGCTCGACGTCGACGCCGAACGCCGCCGCATTTCGCTCGGCATCAAGCAGTGCGCGTCCAACCCGTGGGAAGCCTTCGCCGCCATCTTCAAGAAGGGCGACAAGGTTTCCGGCCAGATCAAGTCGATTACTGACTTCGGCATCTTCATCGGCCTGGACGGCGGCATCGACGGCCTGGTGCACTTGTCCGACATCAGCTGGAATACCACCGGCGAAGACGTGGTCCGCAACTTCAAGAAAGGCGACAACCTGGAAGCCGTGGTGCTTGCGGTCGATCCCGAGCGCGAGCGCATTTCGCTCGGCGTCAAGCAGATGGAGCAGGACCCGGTCAGCACCTACATGGCCACTACCCAGAAGGGCGCCATCGTCACTGGCGTGGTCAAGGAAGTGGATGCCCGCGGCGCCACCATCGAAATCGAAGGCGGCATGGAAGGCTATGTGAAGGCCAGCGACATTGCCAAGGAACGCGTCGAGGACGCCAGCCAGCACCTGAAGGTTGGTGAACAGATCGAAGCCAAGTACCTGGGCATGGATCGCAAGGGCCGCACCATGCAACTGTCGATCAAAGCCAAGGACGAGGCCGAAGTCGCCGAGTCGATGGCCGAGGTCAACAAGATGTCCGACGCTTCCAGCGGCACCACCAAGTTGGGCGCTTTGTTGCGCGAGCAGTTGAGCAAGGGCGAGTAATCGCCCGCAATACCCGCGCGGCCCGTCATGGGCCGCGTGGTTTGCCAGCGGTGTTCGAGAGATCGCACAGCAATGACCAAATCCGAACTCATCGAAATCCTCTCGCGGCAGCAGGCCCACCTGAAGTCCGATGACGTGGACATGGCGGTCAAGACGCTGCTGGAAATGATGAGCAATGCGCTGACCTGCGGCGAGCGGATCGAGATCCGGGGCTTCGGCAGCTTTTCCCTTCACTATCGCCCACCGCGGCTGGGTCGCAACCCCAAGACCGGCGATTCGGTTGCGTTGCCTGGCAAGTACGTGCCGCATTTCAAGCCAGGCAAGGAACTTCGCGACCGGGTCAATGGCGGCAATGATTCCGTCGGCGAATGATCGTCCCGGCGCTGGTCCGGATGTCGTGAGCTACCCATGCGCCTGATCAAGTCCTTGCTGGCGATCGCGTTCGTACTGATCGGTCTCGTGTTCGGCGCGTTGAACCGCCAACTGGTGCATGTGGACGTCTGGATCAGTACTTTCAGTCTGCAACTTGGCCTGTTGTTGCTGAGCGTGCTTCTGGTCGGCGCCATGCTCGGCGGTGCGGCGGTGACGGCCGGCGTCGTCTGGCCGTTGCGTCGGCGGCTGCATGGCGAAGGCGACGCAGCCTCCGGTCCGGACGCCACTGAGTTGTCGCAGGCGAGGAATAGCTGATGGCGATGATGACCCATGCCGCCTGGTTGCTGCTGATCCCGGCATCGTTCACCGTGGGCTGGCTGGCCGGGCGTCGCGGTGGCGAGATCAAGACCGGTACCCGTGTCTCGCGCCTGTCCAACACTTATTTTCGCGGCTTGAATTACCTGCTCAACGAACAGCAGGACAAGGCCATCGAAATCTTCCTGCAGATCGCCGAGGTGGACAAGGACACCGTCGAAACCCAGTTCGCCCTCGGGCATTTGTTCCGAAGACGAGGCGAAGTCGATCGCGCCATCCGCCTGCACCAGAATCTGGTGGCGCGGAATGGCTTGAGCGAAGAACAGAAGACCCGCGCGGTGCTTGCGCTGGGCGAAGACTACATGCGCGCCGGCCTGCTCGATCGCGCCGAGACCCTGTTCACCGACCTGGTGCAGATGGGCGTACACGCGCCACAGGCGCTGCGCCAGTTGATTGCGATCTACCAGTTCGAGCGCGACTGGCACAAGGCAATCGAGCACGCGCTGCGTTACGAGCAGACTTCGGGTGAGCCGATGAGCAAGGTCATCGCTCATTTTCATTGCGAGCTTGCAGACCAGGCTCGACTGGAAAACCGCCCGGACCAGGCCCGCGAGCAGATCGGGTTGGCCTACGCCGCCGACAGTCACTGCGTGCGTGCCGGTGCCATTGAGGGCCGCCTGGAACTGGCAGAAGGTAACGACGCCGCCGCGATCCGGGCATTCGAACGTGTGGCAAGGCACGACATCGAATTCCTGCCGGAAATCCTCGCGGCATTGTTGGGATGTTATGAACGCCGCGGCGAGAATGCCCGTGCCCGCGGTTTCCTGCTGGAGATGATCGAGCACTACTCGGGCGTGGCGCCGATGTTGGCGCTGGCCCAGTTGATCCAGCGCGACGAGGGCATCGAGGCGGCGCAGGCATTCATAGCTAAGCAGTTGCAGCAACGGCCGTCACTGCGCGGGGAATCGGCGCTGATCGACCTGAGCCTTGAAAACCCCGCCAACGATCCCTCCGAATCGCTGCGTACCCTAAAACAGATCACCGACCAGCTGGTCGTCCGGACCCATAGTTATCGGTGCCAGCGCTGCGGATTCGGCGCGCGCGCGCACCATTGGCAATGCCCGAGCTGCAAGCAATGGGGCACGATAAAGCCGTTGCATAGCGCGGCTGGCGACTGAGTGGGCCCGATCGCGAGGTTGGTCGTGACGTTCATGGTCGCGGCACTCGTGTCCGCGCTGTTGACCACCTCGTGGATCCGCCTGGCGCGTGCCCGGCGAATTGAAGACTTGCCCGGTCCGCGGCGCTTGCACGAATCAGCGACGCCACGAGGTGGCGGCATCGGGATCAGCCTGGTCATGATCGCGACCAGCATCCTGTTGGCGATGCATACGGAAGGAAGCGTCGTCTGGCTGGGTATCGCCGCCGCCATCGCGGCTTTTTCGACCATTGGCCTGCTCGACGATCTTTGGCCCTTGCCGGCTTGGGCGAAATTATTGCAGCAGGTCTCCGCAGCCGCGCTGCTGTTGGTCGCACTGGATATTCCGACCCCCATTGCCTGGTTTCTGCCAGCAGTACTCGCCATTGCCTACGGCATCAACGTCTGGAACTTCATGGATGGCAGCAATGGCCTGGTCGCCGGGCAATCACTGCTGATCGCCGTAGCCGTATCGGTCTGGCCTGGCGTGTCCTTTCCGTTGCGTCTCGGGGCAATGTCGCTGGCGGGCGCGTGTGTGGGCTTCCTGCCGTTCAATCTGCCTCGGGCACGGGTGTTCCTCGGTGATGTGGGCAGCCATTCCTTGGGTGCCTCGGTCATGGTCTTGCTGTGCCTGGCGTGGCGGGAGGGTGCGTTGCAGCCCGCCCAGGCCTTGCTGATGGTTTCAGCAATGCTGCTCGACGCCAGCTTGACCTTGGCAAGACGGATTCTCAGTGGACGAAAGTTCTGGCAGCCACATCGGGAGCACCTTTACCAATACGCGGTGCGCAGCGGGCATTCCCATGTCCGGGTTTGTCTCGGCTATGCGTCATGGACCACAATGGCGACTGGCGTGACCTGGTTTGCTGGTGCGGGCCTTGCTTCAGGCAGAACATCGTGGCTGGTGTCGACTGTCGTGACGGTGGGCTGCTTGATCCATTTCGGCTTGAGGAGACATTGGCTTGGATCCAGGACAGCAAGAAAGAATTGAGCTTGGCAGCATGGCCAGGAAACACCTTCGGCTGCAATGGCTGCCGCGCGCGCTGGTGATCCTGCATGACTTGGCGATTGTCTCGTTGTCCTGGCTGGTGTTGTACTGGCTGGCCAAGCAGGCTGGAGCGCCGGGCGCCACTCATTTGTACCAGACCCTGTCACTGGCGTTGCTCGTGCAGGGGCTCGTTTTTTGGCGGATCGGCCTCTACCGTGGCGTCTGGCGCTTCGCAAGCGTTCCCGACCTGGTCAACCTGGCCAGCGCAGCAATCGTCGGGCAAGTACTGATAATCGCCGCGCTACTTGTCTCCGGTTGGCTGCCCGAGGTGCCGCGCCGGGTGTTGGTCCCGTACTCGGCGCTGCTGATCCTCATGCTCAGCCTGCCGCGCCTGCTTTATCGGATGTGGAAAGATTTCAGCATGGCGCAGGCTCGACGTGATGGGGCTGCCACCCGAGTTCTGGTGCTCGGTGCGGGCCGCGCCGGCGAATTGCTGTTGCGTGAACTCAGAGCCCAGGATCGTTATCAGGTCGTCGGCCTGCTCGATGACATCCAAGGCCTCAAAGGCGCGAAAATCCAGGGAATCGAAGTGCTGAGCAACCTGGACAAGGTCGCCGTGGTGGCGCGCGAAACCGCTGCCGACATGCTGGTCATCGCCATGCCATCGGCAAGCCTCGCGCAGATGCGCCGGGTAGTGGAGCTGTGCGAGAGCACAGGCCTGCCGTTCCGCAAGATCTCACGCATGGCGCAGCAGTTGGAACCCAAGGCCTCCGCGTTCTCGCTCGAGGAAGTCGCCATCGAAGACCTGCTCGGGCGCGATCCGGTGCAGTTCGACTGGCGCTCGGTCAGCGAGGCGGTGGGTGGCAAGGCCGTGGCTATCACGGGTGCTGGCGGTTCGATTGGTGCCGAGTTGTCCCGCCAATGCGCACGTGCTGGGGTTGGGCGACTGATTCTGATCGAGCGCGCGGAACTATCCTTGTTCGATATCCACCAGGACTTGCTGCGGCATTTTCCGCAACTGGACGTGGTGTCGATGCTGGCCGATTGCGGTGATGTCATGGCTTATCGGGCAAAGCTGGAAAACGTCGACTTCGTGTTCCACGCCGCTGCTTGCAAGCAAGTACCGATGCTGGAAGGGCAGGTACGTGCTGCCTTGCGCAACAACGTCCAGGCGACATGCATTCTCGCCCGTGCCTGTCGGGCGGCCAAGGTTCCAAACTTCGTGCTCATCTCGACCGACAAGGCGATCGAACCGGCCAGCGTTCTGGGCGCGAGCAAGCGCCTCGCAGAGCTTGCCTGCCAAGCCCTGTTCGCCGGTGCCAGGACGCGATTGTCGATCGTACGCTTCGGCAATGTCATCGATTCTGCAGGCAGCGTAGTGCCGTTGTTCCGCCAGCAAATAGCCGCCGGTGGCCCAGTGACGGTCACCGATCCTGAGGTCACCCGGTATTTCATGACCATCCCGGAAGCTTGCCAACTGATCCTGCAGGCATCGAGATTGTCGTTCGAACCGGTGTCCGTGCTGACCCTGGACATGGGGGCGTCGGTCTCGATCCGTGAATTGGCTGAACAGATGATCCGCCTGTCCGGGCATGCTCCCGGACACGACATCGCCATCACCTATACCGGCCTGCGACCGGGCGAGAAGCTGCACGAAACCGTTTTCCATCCCGACGAATCCTGCCGGCGTACCAGCAATTCCCGGGTGCTTCGTGCCGAGCCGAGGCCGGTGGATGTGCTGTTCGTACTGCGCGCGCTGGAGCGACTGGAGGGGCTGTTGCAAGCGTCGTGCGACGCGCGCCAGTTCAAGCAATTCCTGCATGAAACGATCAGCGATTACCGCCCCATCGAAGCCAGGGTCGTGCCCCTGGCGCAAGCGCGCGCGCAGGCCAAGCGATGAACTTCCGTATCCGCAAGGCCGTATTCCCGGTTGCCGGGCTCGGTACCCGTTTCTTGCCGGCCACCAAGACGGTGCCCAAGGAAATGCTGCCAGTAGTGGACAAGCCGTTGATCCAGTATGCCGTCAACGAAGCGATCGAAGCTGGCTGCGACACATTGGTCTTTGTCACCAATCGCTACAAACATGCCGTCGCCGACTATTTCGACAAGGCCTACGAACTCGAGCAGAAACTGGAAAAGGCCGGAAAGTCGGAATTGCTCGCGGTCATCCGCGACGTATTGCCTCGGCATGTCCGCGCCGTGTTCGTGACCCAGGCCGAGGCCCTTGGCCTGGGCCATGCCGTTCTTTGCGCCAGACCAGTCATCGGAGACGAGCCGTTTGCGGTGCTACTGCCGGACGACCTGATCTGGAATGGCCGTTCGGGCGCGGGCGGCCCGGGCGCGCTCAAGCAGATGGCTGACCTGGCCATACGGGAAAACGCCAGTGTTATCGCGGTGCAAGACGTACCGCGTGACCAAACCTCCAGCTACGGCATTGTTGCAACCCATGACTTCAGTGGCCGCCATGGCGCCATCGCCGCGATCGTGGAAAAACCAAAGCCCGAGTTGGCGCCGAGTACGCTTGGCGTTGTTGGCCGTTACGTGCTGAGCGGGCGTATTTTCGAATTGCTGGAAAAAACCCGACCCGGCGCCGGTGGTGAAATCCAGCTCACCGATGGTATTGCTACCTTGCTCAAGGAAGAGCGCGCACTGGCCTATCGTTTCGAAGGCCGGCGCTTTGATTGCGGTAGCCGGATCGGCCTGGTCGAAGCTACCATCCAGTTCGCCCTCGATAACGACGACCTGGCCGACGCCACGCGCGCCTATATGCGTGATGCTTTATTGCGCTGAGTGTGATCAGGCACTGACAAATAACCAGCCGGCCCAGGCACAGAGCGCCAGGGCCAGGAGCCATAACGCCCAAGTCGCTGCCTGCAGCTGTTGCACGAAGGCGTCGGCGGATGTGAGGTAACGAATGCGCACGTCAGTCGATGTTTTCATGCTGCTCGGCGGCCAACAGCGTTCGAGTTGAGTCCGTCGCGCCATGCGCTGCAGCCAAAGTCCGAACCCAGCCATGCCGATGCCAAGCAACAGGCTCAGCCCGGCCAGTAGGCGATTCAGCCACAATTGGTAGGCGTCGGGATTGGCATGCAGCAGCGTGGAGCCAAGTCGGGCCAGCCACAGGTTCAGCGCAATGAGCGCCAGCAGTCCGCCCACGACGCAGCCAGCCAGCCAGCGTTGCATCTTGAGCCGGTAAGCCGGATCAGCACGATGGAATTCCCCGTTCTGGCTGGACTGGTTCATGCGTTCCCTCGGCGGATGGCTGCCGACATCCTAGTGCGTTCGACCGGATTTGCCATCACCACCGACGGCGGCCGCTGCTACCGCGCATCGGCTTACAAAGACTCGAATATGCCCGCCGCACCCATGCCGGTGCCAATGCACATGGTGACCATGCCGTACTTGAGTTTGCGGCGTTGCAAGGCATGGACGATGGTGGCAGTGCGCACGGCGCCGGTGGCACCAAGCGGGTGGCCGAGCGCAATCGCACCGCCGAGTGGATTGATCTTGGCCGGATCGAGCCCGCACGTGCGGATCACCGCCAGGGCCTGGGCGGCGAAGGCTTCGTTGAGTTCGATCCAATCGAGTTGGTCCTGCGATAGCCCGGCCTGCTTGAGGGCTTTCGGGATCGCTGCGATCGGGCCGATGCCCATCACTTCCGGGCGCACGCCAGCAACCGAGAAACCGACAAAGCGGGCGAGCGGGGTGAGGCCGTAATCCTTGATCGCCTGCGCTGAAGCCAGCAGCACTGCACCCGCGCCATCACTCATTTGCGAGCTGTTGCCGGCGGTCACGCTGCCGCCGTTGCGGAACACTGGGCGCAACTTCGCCAGGCCCTCGGCGCTGGTGTCAGCGCGTGGGCCTTCGTCGTTCTGCACCAGCAACTCGCGCAGCTGGACGGCATTGCCGCCGAGCACTGGCTGGTGCGAGACGACGTTGTAAGCGGTTATTTCGGAAGAAAATTCGCCACCGGCAATGGCGGCCAGTGCTTTCTGGTGCGAGGCAAGGGCGAAGGCGTCCTGGTCTTCGCGCGAGACCTTCCATTCCTCGGCGACTTTCTCGGCAGTGATGCCCATGCCGTAGGCGATGGCGATGTGGTCGTCGGCAAAGATGCTCGGGCTCATCGCGACTTTGTTGCCCATCATCGGCACCATGCTCATCGACTCGACGCCGCCAGCCAGCATCAGGTCGGCCTCGCCCAAACGGATGCGATCGGCGGCCAGCGCCACCGCTTGCAGGCCCGAGGAGCAGAAGCGGTTGATGGTCTGGGCGGCGATGGTGTTGGTCAGGCCGGCCATCAAAACGCCAATACGGGCCACGTTCATGCCTTGCTCGCCCTCGGGCATGGCGCAGCCGATGATGGCGTCGTCGATGCGCCCGAGATCAATGCCCGGCGCTTGTGCGAGCACGGACTTGAGCACATGCGCGAGCAGGTCGGCGGGATGGGCGTTGCGGAACACGCCGCGCGGCGCCTTGCCGACCGGAGTGCGGGTGGCGGCGACGATGTAGGCGTCCTGTATTTGTCGATTCGAAGCGGGCTTGCTCATGAGTTCAATTCCTCAGCGGCTTGCCATTGGCAAGCATGTAAGCGATACGTTCCTGGGTTTTTGGCATTTGCGCCAAGGCGACGAAGTGCTCGCGTTCGAGTCGGAGCAGCCAGTCCTCATCTACCAGCGAACCACGATCGACCTCGCCGCCGCAGAGCACGGTGGCGATGCGCGTGGACACTTCCATGTCGTGCTCGGAAATGAAGCGGCCTTCGAGCATGTTCACCAGCATCATCTTGAAAGTGGCGATGCCGACATCGCCGGCGACCGGGATCTGCTTTGGGGGCAGGGCGGGGCGATAGCCACTCTCGGCCAAGGCGCGCGCCTGTTGCTTGGCGACATAGAGCAATTCGAAGGAATTGAACACGACGACATCGGTGTCGCGCGCCAGCTTGATTTCCTTGGCTTCCAATGCCGAGGCGGAGACTTTGCCCATCGCTACCGCTTCGAAATAAGGCTTGAGGCCAGCGAAAACATCGCCGCCCGGACCGGCCGCAAGACCGACGCGTGTGGCGATCTCCTTGAGCCCGCCACCGGCCGGCAGCAGGCCAACGCCGGCTTCGACCAGACCGACATAGCTTTCCAGTGCGGCCACAGTGCGGGCTGAGTGCATCTGGAATTCGCAGCCGCCGCCAAGCGCGAGACCGCGCACCGCGGCGACGACCGGCACCAGCGAATACTTGATACGCATGCTGGTGCGCTGGAAGTTCGCGATCATCGCTTCCAGCGTGTCAATCTTGCCGGACTGAACCATGCCCAGCATGCCCTTCAGGTCCGCACCGGCCGAGAATGCATCGCCGGTCTGCCAGATCACGATGGCCTTGAGGTTCTTCTCGGCGTAGTCGATCGCC
>JANXRY010000031.1 GCA_025356635.1 Gammaproteobacteria bacterium | reverse complement strand
TCGATCAGCGCTTGCAGCAGGGCTTCGCCAACGCCTTGGCCGCGCCATTCCTTGAGCACGGCCATGCGTCCGATCTAGTGCTCGGGAGTGAGCCGGCCGGTGCCGATCGGCCGATGTTCGCGATCGCGAGCTAGCATGTGGTGGCAGCGCGGGTCCAGTTCATCCCACTCCAGTTTCAGCGGCACCTGCTGTTCGACCACGAAAACCGTCTCGCGGACGCTGCGCAGGTCCTGGAAATCGGTCGTGTAGTCGGCTGGTTCGACGTGGAATTCGACGCTCAGTGGCATGTTCATCGGCGTGGTTTTCGTGGCCGTTGCAATTGGTAGTGCCCGCGCTGGAGCAGCATTTCCAGAGCCGCGCGAGCATCGTCGTCGAGGTGTGCGAACGACGCCTCGTCAACCTGATCGCGACTCGCCAATAGCTTGGCGGAAGCCAAGCCCATCGCGAAGGACTCGCCATTGACGAATAGCCGCGCCTGCTTGCCTTGGCGGGCCCAGGCACTTCGCACGAACGGATGCCGAAGCAAGGTGCCGCCTTTGGCCAGTGCCGTCGCCACCGCGGCCAGGTCCGGCGTTTTCGCTGCGGCCGTGATCTCGCCTGAGCTGCGGTAGCGGGTGATGTAGCGGCCAAACCAGTCGGATTTCTGTGCCGGCGTCATTTTCTGCCAGGCGGCGAGCGCGACATCGACGCGCGCCAGCGCCGCAGCGTCGATTTCGAACGGGTCGTCGACTGTTTCCAGCCCCGGATCGGTGTAGCGCGCCTCGTCGGGCAGGGCGCCAGCAAGCTCTTCGGCGAGATCGACGATCAATTCCGCCTGCGATGGTGCGCGCATGCCGACCGAGAACGTCATGCAGGCATCCACCGCCTCGCCATGGTGTGGCACGCCGGGCGGCAGGTAGAGCATGTCGCCGGGCCCGAGCACCCATTCGTGCGAAGGCGTGAATCTCTGCAACAGCTTCAACTCGACATCCGGCCGGAAGCCGCGCGGCGCATCGGGATGCGTGTCGATCTGCCAGCGCCGATGGCCCTGCGCCTGCAGCAGGAAGACGTCGTACTGGTCCACGTGCGGGCCGACCGATCCTCCGGGAGCCGCAAAACTGATCATGATGTCGTCGACGCGCCAGGCCGGCAGGAAATGAAAATGCGCGAGCAGCGCGCGCACGTCCCTATCCCACTTGTCCATGTCCTGAACCAGCAAGGTCCAGTCCTTCTTTCCGAGTTTGGGGAATTCTTTTTCAGCGAAGGGGCCGTTGCGCAAGGTCCAGGAATCTTTCTTGCGATCGTGGATTACCAATCGCGACAACGCTGCTTCTTCGCAGGCCAGACCGGCGAGATCCTCTGGTGTCAGCGGGGCTTGATAGTTCGGAAACGCCTGACGAATCAGCAGCGGCTTTTTTTGCCAGTACTCGCGCAGGAACTTTGCGACCGGGAGGCCTAGGAAATGCTTGGCGGTGGCAGTGGTTTCGATCACTGGCTCAGATCTCGCGAGCAAGCGATTCGGCCAATCCGATGTAGCCGGCCGGTGTCAGTTCGAGCAGGCGCGCCTTGGCGTCGGCCGGCAGCTCGAGGCCGGCGATGAATTCGCGCATCGCTGCTTCGGTGATGCCCTGGCCGCGGGTCAGTGTCTTGAGTTGCTCATAGGGATTCGGCAGGCCGTAACGGCGCATGACCGTCTGCACCGGCTCGGCCAACACTTCCCAGGCGCCATCGAGATCGGCGCCGAGCCGTTCGGGATTGGCCTTGAGCTTTGCCAAGCCACGCATCAGCGCGTCAATCGCGATCAAGGTATGGCCGAAGGCGGTGCCGAGCGCGCGCAGCACGGTCGAATCGGTCAGGTCGCGCTGCCAGCGGCTGATCGGCAGTTTTTCGGCAAAGTGCGCGAGCAGGGCGTTGGCCAGGCCGAAGTTGCCTTCGGCATTCTCGAAATCGATCGGATTGACCTTGTGCGGCATGGTCGAGGAGCCGACCTCGCCGTCCTTCACGGACTGCTTGAAGTAACCCAGCGAGATGTAGCCCCAGACGTCGCGGCACAGGTCGATCAGGAGGGTGTTGACCCGGCGCTGCGCGTCGCATAGCTCAGCGATGCCGTCGTGCGGTTCGATCTGGGTGGTGTAGGGGTTGAAGCTGAGCCCGAGTGATTCGACGAAACGCTGCGCGAACGCCGGCCAGTCCAACTCCGGGTAAGCGACGACGTGGGCGTTGTAGTTGCCGACCGCGCCGTTGATCTTGCCGAGCATCTCCACTTGCGCCAGTTGCTTGCGCTGCCGTTCCAGCCGGGCCAGGACGTTGGCGAATTCCTTGCCGACCGTGGTCGGCGAGGCGGTCTGGCCGTGCGTGCGCGAGAGCATCGGCAGGGCGGCATGCTCGTGCGCCAGCGTGCGCAACTTGCCGGTCAGACCATACAAGGCCGGGATCAACACCGACTCGCGCGCCTGCTTGAGCATCAGCGAATAACTGAGGTTGTTGATGTCCTCGGAGGTGCAGGCAAAGTGGACGAACTCCAGCGCCGGGCCGAGTTCGGCGTCGTGCTTGAGCCGTTCCTTGATGAAATATTCGACTGCCTTGACGTCGTGGTTGGTGGTGCGTTCGATGTCCTTGACCCGCCCGGCGTCGGCGAGAGAAAAAGCCGAGGCGACTTCGCGCAGGCGTTGGCTGGCCGGGTAGGAAAAGCGCGGCAGTTCGACTAGTCCAGGTTCCTCGGCCAGCGCCATCAGCCATTCGACCTCCACGGTCACGCGCGCCTTGATCAGCCCGTATTCTGAGAAAATCGGCCGCAGGGCCTCGGCCTTGCCGGCGTAGCGGCCGTCAAGGGGGGACAGGGCGAGCAGGGCGGCGTCGGGCATCGTAGGCTCCGGTGGACGCCACCATTTTACACGGCGCGCGGGGCTATCATCGGGACTTGCCCCGATTCGAGGACGCCATGGCCGACAAGACCCGTATCGAGCACGACAGCATGGGCGAATTGCGCGTTCCCACCGAGGCCCTGTTCGCGGCCCAGACCCAGCGCGCGGTGGTGAATTTCCCGATCTCCGGGCTGCGCATGCCGCGCGCCTTTATCCGCGCGCTCGGCCTGCTCAAGGGTGCCGCCGCCGAAGCCAACGCGGGTTTGAGCCTGTTGCCGAAGAACGCTGCGACTGCGATCGCCCGTGCCGCCAATGAAGTGGCGCGTGGCGAGCACGACGCCCATTTCCCCATCGACGTGTTCCAGACCGGTTCGGGCACCTCCAGCAACATGAATGCCAATGAGGTGATCGCGACTCTGGCATCCCGGCAACTGAAGAAACGGGTGCATCCGAACGATCACGTCAACCTCGGCCAGAGTTCCAATGACGTGATTCCAACCGCGATCCAGGTGGCGGCGGCGCTGGAATGGCACGAGCACCTGCGGCCGGCGCTCAAGCATTTGAAAGCCACGATTGATCGGCGCGGGAAATCACTGGGCAAGGTGGTCAAGACTGGTCGTACGCATCTGATGGATGCAATGCCGCTGACGCTTGAACAGGAATTATCGGCGTGGTCGGCGCAACTGGCCTCGGCCATCGAGCGTTTGGACGACAGCGCGAAGCGACTGCAACGCCTGCCGCTCGGCGGCACCGCAATCGGCACCGGCATCAATGCTGATCCGCGTTTCGGCAAGCGCGCCGTCGCGATCCTTCGCGCGCAGACGAAAGTTAAATTCTCGCAGGCGACGAATCTTTTCGAAGGCATTGCTGCGCAGGATGCGGCGGTGGAGTTTTCCGGCCAGTTGAATGCGCTCGCGATAGCGCTGACCAAGATCAGCAACGACCTGCGCTGGATGAATTCCGGGCCGCTGGCCGGCCTGGGCGAAATCGAATTGCCGGCCCTGCAGCCGGGTAGCTCGATCATGCCCGGCAAGGTCAATCCGGTGATTCCGGAAGCGATGGTGATGGTCTGCGCGCAGGTGATCGGCAACCACACCACGATCACCTTCGCCGGCGCCAGCGGCAACTTCCAGCTCAACGTGATGTTGCCGGTGATCGCGCACAACCTGCTGCAGTCGCTGGAGTTGCTGGCGAATGCTTCGCGATTGCTGGCCGACAAGGCCATTGCCGGTTTCCGTGTTCGCCACGACCGGATCAATGAGGCCCTGGCGCGTAACCCGATCCTGGCGACCGCGCTGAACCCGGTGATCGGCTACGAGGCCGCCGCCGCAATCGCCAAGCGTGCCTACAAGGAAAATCGCCCGGTGCTGGACGTGGCGGTGGAGATGACCTCGCTCGGCGAGCCGACACTACGCAAACTGCTCGATCCGAAGTCGCTAGCCAAGGGCGGTATTGGCTAGGGCGGGATGATCAGTCGGAGTGGCAGTCCTTGACGTTGTCCGTAGTCATGCTGGCGTAAGGACGGAATTCTGGCAGCGCGGCTGCCAGTTTCTGCTGGGAGTCCAGCAACGCCGGCAATTCCTCGCACAACTGGCGGGCAGTGACCTTTATCTTCGCGGCATCGGTATCTATTCGCGACTGGGCGGCGGTGTTGTCGCCGGAAATGGCGCCACTGATGGCGTTGCCAATGGCCTTGCCGGCCAAGTCCACGCCTTGCATGCCAACCTGGACTCCTGCGACGGCGACCCGTTCCAGCAGTTCCCGATGCCTGACCAAAAGAGCGTGCAGTTCGGGCGTGACCGCGACCTTGTTGCCGGCGATCAACAGGTCGCCCTGCGGGGTTAGCTCGGCCTTGGGCAGGCTACTGCTGTCGTTGCCGATCGATAGGTTCTGTTCAGCGATTTTTTTCTGCGCTTCGCTGGCGAGGCCGGCGAACATTCCGCCGGAGCTGGCCGGTTGCGTACCGGCGGAGGTCGGCGCGCTGGTGGAGTCGGTTCTGTTGCAACCTGCGGCAACCAGGGTGGCCAACAGCAAAGCGACAGGAGCGAGTTGTCGATTGGCGTTCATGGGCACTCCCAGGTGGCGAAGTCGCTCTTCTCGGTGGCGCCCAGTTTCCGCAACACCGTTCCGTCCAGGACCATGTACCACTGGCCATTTTCCCGATACGGCGCGCTGTCCAACTGGAAGGTTTGCTCCGGAACATTGGGGAAGGAAGGTTTCGCCAGGGTCAACTGGCCATCGGCGATGGCCCCGATGACGAGGTCGGTAAGACTTGTCCCGGATACGTGGCTGGTGCTACCGACCAGATGCTTGGCGCAATGCTTGAACAAGGCGTTGCCGTCCGGCGTCAGCACGAGGACGGTGTTGTCGTAGTTGCGCGTGCTGTAGTCCGATACTTGTTTTGCTTGCCAGGTACCGACGAAGCTGCGGTTTTCCGCGGCCAGGCTGGCCTTTAGCTGGATTGGCTTGGCATCGGCGGAAAACGTCGCAAGTACCAGGGCCGTAGCCAAGCCGATCGTTCTAGCTTTCATGGTCAGTCTCCTGAAGTTGGATGCGTTGCAGCTGATGTGCTGAGTGAATCAGCCTTCGTCTTTCCAGCGGCGAATACGGGCGGCGGCGTAGATCATCGCCGAGCCGGCAGCGGCACCGATCCAGATGTTGGCCGAGGTGAACACCTGCCACGACTCGATCACCAGTGTTCCCAGGTTGGCGTTCTCATGTGAGGCCGAGTACACGCCGGCCTGGGCATTCATGAATCCGAACCAGGAGCCGGGGGCAACGCTGACCAGACCACGAGCCACGATGTGCTGCCAGAACCAGCCAATGTTCCAGTTGAAATCGAACATGGCGTTGAACCAGCTGAGCAGCGCCGCTGTCAGCAGCGGAACGCCGACCGCCCACAGGAATGGCTTGGTGCGCGCCCATGACGAGACCAGCATCAGCCAGCCGACCGTGGGCAAAGCCCAGACGATATATACCGGCAGGACCGCCACGATCTGGAAGGGTGCCAGATAGACTGCGGGCGAGGACAGTACGGCGCCGAAGACATTCAGCCCCATGAACGCTGCCGCAGTAGCCATGAACAGCAGTGCCAGCATGCTGACGATTGTGGCGAAGACCAATGTGAGCATCGGTGCCGCGACCAACGCTGTGAACACCTTCGACAAAACTGTTTCGCCATCGGAGACGGGAAGTGATTTCCAGAACAGCACGCTCCGGTCCTTGCGTTCGTCGTACAGGCTTCCCAGGCAAAAGAAGAAGACTGTGAAGCCGAGCACCAGCAACAGCGGCGCGCCGGTACTCATGTAGCCATGGGTGAGCGCCTGCAGGAACTGGGCGCGCTCGCTGGCGTTCATGGCGTCGGACAAGCTGTTCATCTGCACGCCATTGATATTGATGCCGTGCTGCTTGCCCATGGTGACGCCAATGATCAGGGTCACGGCGAGGAACAGGGTCATGATCGCGCCGACCACGGCCGGGGCCCAGAAAAAGCCGCCCTTGTGTTCCCAGAATTCGCGTTTGACCAGCCACTTCATCGTGTTCATGCGTAGGTTCCTTTCATGGTGGCGACGAACAGGTCAGCGATGCCCGGATTGCGGGTTTCGCCCAGTTCGGCCAATTGCGTCCTCGCGATGCCATCGAACAGCATCACCGACTTGCCGAACACCTGGCGCTCGTCGATGGGCTTCAGGGCACGTGCACTTTCGACCTTGTCCGCCGGGACCATCACTTCGACAAAGCGCTCACCGACATCGTCCATCGTTGCCGACAGCACGATCTTGCCGTCGCGGATGAACATCAGGTCGCTGAGGATGTGTTCGATCTCCTCGACCTGGTGGGTGGTGACGATGATGGTCTTGTTCTCGTCGAAGTAATCTTCCAGAAGGTTCTGGTAGAACTGCTTGCGGTAGAGGATGTCCAGGCCCAGGGTCGGTTCGTCCAGCACCAGCAGTCTGGCGTCGATCGCCATCACCAGCGCCAGGTGCAGTTGCACGATCATGCCCTTGGACATCTGCTTGACCTTCATCGAAGGTTTCAGCTTGGTATGCGCCAGATAACGCTCGGCCTTGGTGCGATCGAACTTCGGGTGCACGCCAGCGACGAAATCGACCGCATCCTTGACCTTCAGCCAACGCGGCAGGATCGCCACGTCGGCGATGAAGCAGACCTGCTGCATCAATTCATCGCGCTGGCTGCGCGGATCCAGGCCGAGCACCTTCAATTCGCCATCGAACGGGATCAGGCCGAGGGCGGCCTTCAGGGTCGTAGTCTTGCCCGAGCCGTTCGGGCCGATCAGCCCGACGATGCGACCGGCCGGGATGTCGAAACTGATATTGTCGACGGCAACCGAGCTGCCGTAGCGCTTGCTCAGGCCGCGGGCGGAAATCACGTTGTCGATGCTCACAGTGCACCCCCATCTTTGGCGGCCTTGAGCAACTGGTCAATGCCCAGGCCCAGGCGTCGGATGCGTTCGACCATCGCCGGCCATTCTTCCATCAGGAAGCGCTCGCGTTCGCTGGCGAGCAGCTTGTCGCGGGCGCCGTCGGTCATGTACATGCCAAGTCCCCTTCGTTTTTCCACCAAGGCTTCGTCCGCCAGCTCCTGATAGGCGCGGGAGACGGTAATCGGGTTGAGCTGGTACTCGGCGGCAATCTGCCGGACCGAGGGCAGGGCATCACCAGGCTTGAGCATGCCGTCCAGCATCATGCCGACCACGCGCTCCTTGAGCTGGCGATAGATCGGTGCGTTGTCGCTCCAGGCAATAACCATGATCAGGACTCCCGGCGTGGCAGCAGCGGACCGAACGAAAAGTAGGGCATCGTCAGGCTGCGGCGCAGGCTGTACTTGCGCGGCAGTTGGGGCGCGTCCAGTCGGGTCTCCAGTCTCGGCGAGTTGATGTCGAAGCGGGCGTCAGACGCCATTGGTGGACGACCCGCTGCGTAGCTGACGCCCAGCAGGGCGAAGGCAACAGCGATCCCAGCCAGAGTGTTTTTGAGTTTGTAGTACATACCGCCTCCCGTGTTGGTGAGGTAACCAGATGGTGTTGTAGTCAACTATAACACAAGAATTGGCCATGTCAACTGCTTTTGCACAATGCCGGTACCCAACTGATGGCATAGGCGCTGGGCAGGCTGGCCCGAACGCGAGGGCACGCCGTCATTGCTGGCGGAGTTCGCGGTACAGCTGCGACAATTACTGATCTAGCCGGAACGCCCGGCTTCCCAGGAGTGTTCCATATGAGTTCGGTTCTTCGTTCTGCCGTCATGTTTTCGACATTGCTGCTGTCTGCCTCGAGCTTGGCGCAGACTCCCGCGCCCAGGCCTGCGCCGGCACGACCTGCGGTTGCCGCCACGACACCCGCGCCAGGCATGACCGAGAAGCAGCGCAACAGCTACATGATCGGCATGGATATCGCCAAGTCGATGGCCCAGATCAAGGGTGAGATTGACATTGCCGCTCTGACTCGTGCGTTGCAGGATGTCTTCACTGGCAAGCCCACCGCGATGACCGAACAGCAGGCCGAACAGGTCCGCGCTACGTTCACCCAGAAGATGCAGACCAAGATGGCCGCCCAGCAAGCAGAGCAGGGTGCGAAGAACCTGGCGGCCGGCAAGGCATTCCTCGCCGCGAACAAGGCCAAGCCGGGCGTGCGCACTACCGCCAGTGGCCTGCAGTACCAAGTGCTTCGCCAAGGCGCGGGTCCGAAGCCGGCCGCCACCGATACCGTTCGCGTGCTCTATAAGGGCAGCAATCTGAATGGCCAAGTGTTCGACAGCTCTGAGCTGCATGGTGGCCAGCCCGCCGAGTTCGCGCTCAACGCGGTGATCCAGGGGTGGACTGAGGGCGTCGCGCTGATGCCGGTCGGCAGCAAGTACAAGTTCTGGATTCCGGCCAACCTGGCTACCGGTCTTGCTCCCAGTCCGATGATCGGCCCGAACGCCACGCTGATCTTCGAAGTCGAGTTGCAGGCCATCGTCAAGTAATCGCGACAGCGCAAGCTATAAAAAATTCAGGGATGCTTAGATGAAAGTCACTGTTTTCGGTACCGGCTACGTCGGTCTTGTCACCGGCACTTGCTTGGCCGAAGTAGGCCATCAAGTAGTTTGCGTCGACATCGATCCGGCCAAAGTGTCGGGCTTGAACAACGGCGTGATCCCGATTTACGAGCCCGGGCTGGAGGACATGGTACTCAGCAACCATGCCTCCGGGCGTTTGCAGTTCACCACCGATGCGGAATCAGCAGTGGCGCATGGCGACATCCTGTTTGTCGCCGTCGGTACGCCGCCCGACGAAGATGGCAGCGCCGACCTGCAATACGTGCTGACGGTGGCGCGCACCATCGGCACGTATCTGGCTCGCTCCGTGACTATCGTCAACAAATCCACGGTGCCGGTTGGAACCGCCGACAAGGTCAGTGCGGCGGTATCGGGCGCTTTGGCCGCGCGTGGCCAGGACATCGCCTTCGAAGTGGTGTCCAACCCCGAGTTCCTGAAGGAAGGCGATGCAGTCAAGGATTGCATGCGCCCGGACCGGATCGTCCTCGGCACGGCCAGCGCCCAGGCGCTGGAGCAGATGAAGCGCCTGTATGCGCCGTTCAATCGCAACCACGAGCGCATCGTCGCCATGGACGTGCGTTCGGCCGAGCTGACCAAGTACGCCGCCAACGCCATGCTGGCGACCAAGATCAGCTTCATGAACGAGATGGCCAACATCGCCGAGCGAGTCGGCGCCGACATCGAAATGGTCCGGCACGGCATCGGCTCCGATTCACGTATCGGTTACAGCTTCATCTATCCCGGTGCCGGTTATGGCGGCTCCTGTTTTCCGAAAGATGTGCAGGCGCTGGAACGCACCGCACGCCAATATGGTTATCGCGCCGAAATCCTGGGTGCAGTGGAAGCAGTCAACGAGCGCCAGAAGCACAAATTGTTCGAATTCATCGAACGGCATTTCCACGGTGAATTGCGCGACAAGACTTTCGCGATCTGGGGCTTGGCGTTCAAGCCCAATACCGACGACATGCGCGAAGCCTCGAGTCGCGCACTGTTCGCCGACCTGTGGGGCGCTGGCGCCAAAGTGCGCGCACACGACCCGGAAGCGATGGAAGAAACCCGACGCATCTATGGCGAGCGCCCGGACCTGAAGCTCTGCGCGTCGCCCGAGGACGCACTGCAAGGCGCCGATGCGCTGGTGGTGGTTACCGAGTGGAAGGCCTACATGAATCCGGACCTGGCTTCGCTCAAGACGGCACTGCGTCATGCGGCCTTGTTCGATGGTCGCAACATCCATGATCCTGCCGAAGTCGAGGCCGCCGGCATTGCTTACTACGGCATCGGTCGCGGCCGCAGCATCCAGCGGTCCTGAGTCTGACGCCATGCCGGTTGCCGACCAGAACCTTGAATTCCAGTTCGATCGCCGATTCACGGAACTGGAGACGCGCCTGGCTTTTCAAGAACAGGCGTTGACTGAAATGAGTGATGCGCTGGCCTCGTCACGAGCCGAAAATTCCCGTACGCAGGAACTTCTGCGGCAGGCGCTGGACGATCTCAAGCAAGTGCGTACCGTGCTGCATAGCGATCCCGACAACGAACCGCCACCGCCGCACTACTGAGCCATGAGTCATTCATTGCGCGACCAATTGCTCGGCCTGGGCTTTACGCCAGCGCCAAAGCAAGAGCCACCGAAAAAACCGCCAGCGAAACCTGCGCGTACCCGCGAAGAGATGGATCTCGCCAAGGCCTATGCGATTCGCGCACAAAAAGAAAAAGACGAGCGCATCGAGGCGGAGCGCCTGAAACAGGAATCAACGCGAATCCGTCGCGAAGCAAAGGCCAGGCTTGAAGCGCTACTTGCCGGCAAGTCGCTGAACGATGCGACTGCGGAAATCGCCCGGCACTTTCCCTACGGCGGCAAGATCAAGCGCATCCATGTCACTGCCGAACAACTCGTTGCGCTCAATGCTGGCAGGCTCGGCGTCGTGCAGCAGAACGGACGCTACCTGCTGGTCGATGCAGTGCCGCTGGCCGAAGCCGAAACGATCTTCCCGGAAGCGATCGCGCTGAAAGTTGATCCGGATGCACCTGCCAGCGACGCCATCTACGCCGATCCGCAGTACCAGGTTCCCGACGATCTGGTCTGGTAGCGGTAATTACTCGGGATCGTAGTCGAGGTTGGCGGACAGCCAGCGCTCGGCCTGTGCCGATGTGATGCCTTTGCGTTTGGCGTAGTCCGCGACTTGCTCCCGACTCAGACGGCCGACCACGAAGTACTGGCTGCCTGGGTGCGAGAAGTACAGACCGCTGACCGCCGACGCCGGATACATGGCGAAGTTCTCGGTCAGGCGCAGGCCGATCGCGTTCTCGGCATCGAGCAAGTGGAACAGCGTTGCTTTCTCGCTATGGTCGGGGCAGGCCGGATAGCCGGGCGCCGGGCGGATGCCGCGATAGCGTTCACGAATCAAGGATTCGTTGTCCAGTGCCTCGTCCGGTACGTACGCCCATAACTTAGTGCGGACTTCGCGATGCAGCCATTCGGCGCAAGCTTCGGCGAAGCGGTCGGCCAGCGCCTTGAGCAGGATCGCATTGTAGTCGTCGTGCCCGGCCTCGAAGGCGGCGACATGCGACTCGATACCGATGCCAGCATTGACGGCGAAGGCGCCGATCCAGTCCTCGCGGCCGCTGTCGGCCGGCGCGACGAAATCAGCGAGGCAGAAATTGGCGCGATCATCGGGCTTGTCGGCCTGCTGCCGCAAACAATGCAGGGTCGCGATTTCCATCGCTCCTACATGGATATCGTCACCGACGGAATTCGCCAGCCACAATCCTGCAACCGCTTTCGCCGTCAACCATTTCTCGGCGACGATCTGATCGAGCATGGCATTGGCATCTGCGAACAGCTCGCGCGCCTGCGTGCCGACTACGGCATCGTCGAGGATCGCTGGGTAATGCCCGGATAATTCCCAAGTCTGGAAGAACGGCGTCCAGTCGAACATCTCGCGTAATTTCGCCAGCGGCACGTCCTCGAACACGGTGACGCCAGGCTTGCTGGGAGCAGGCGGAACATAGTCTTTCCAGCCGCCGTCGAATTTCTTTTCGCGCGTGCGTTCCAGCGACAGCAGCGGCTTGGCTTCGCCGCGATTCGAGTGCCGCTTGCGCACGTCGGCGTAGTCGGCCTCGACTTGTGTGACCAGTGCATCACGCTGGGTTTCGCTGAGCAAGGCTGAGGCGACGCCGACCGCTCGCGAGGCATCCTTTACCCAGATCACCGGCGCTGGGTAATGCGGCGCGATCCGCAGCGCGGTGTGCGCGCGCGAAGTAGTGGCACCGCCGATCAACAGCGGCAGACTGAAACCTTGCCGCTTCATCTCCCTGGCCACGTGGCTCATCTCTTCCAGCGAAGGCGTGATCAGCCCGGACAAGCCGATGATGTCGGCCTTCTCCTCGCGGGCGCGATCGAGAATGGTCTGTGCTGGCACCATCACGCCGAGATCGACGATCTCGTAGTTGTTGCAGGCCAGCACCACGCCGACGATGTTCTTGCCGATGTCGTGTACATCGCCTTTGACCGTGGCCATCACGATCTTGCCCTTGGCTTTGGCAGCTTCGCCGCCGGCCAGCTTTTCCGCTTCGATGAAAGGAATCAGGTGCGCCACGGCTTTCTTCATCACCCGCGCCGACTTCACCACCTGCGGCAGGAACATCTTGCCAGCACCGAACAGGTCGCCGACCACATTCATGCCAGCCATCAACGGCCCTTCGATCACATCGAGCGGTCGAACAGCGAGCAGGCGGGCTGCTTCGGTATCAGCTTCGATATGCGCATCGATGCCATGCACCAGCGCATGACTGATGCGTGAGGTGACCGGGAGTCGTCGCCATGCATTCTCTTCGACCTTGCTCTGGTTTTTCTTGCCCTTGTGCCGATCCGCTTCTTCAAGCAGGCGCTCGGTGGCATCGCTGCGGCGGTTGAGCACCACGTCCTCGACCCGCTCGCGCAGGCCCGGTTCGATGTCGTCGTAGAGCGTCAGCGCACCGGCGTTGACAATGCCCATGTCCAGGCCGGCACGAATGCCGTGGTACAGAAAAACGGAATGGATTGCTTCGCGCACGGCGTTGTTGCCGCGGAACGAGAACGAGACGTTGGAGATACCGCCGGAAATATGGCAGAGCGGAAAACGGCGATTGAGTTCGCGCGCCGCTTCGATGAAAGAAACGCCGTAGCCGTCGTGCTCGGCGATGCCGGTGGCGATGGCGAACACGTTCGGATCGAAGATGATGTCTTCGGGCGAAAAACCCGCCTGTTCAGTCAGCAGCTTGAAAGCACGCGCGCTGATCTCGACCTTGCGCTCGAGCGTGTCGGCCTGTCCGGCTTCGTCGAAGGCCATCACCACTACGGCGGCGCCGTAACGGCGGACTTTGCGGGCATGTTCGAGGAAGACCGCTTCGCCTTCCTTCATCGAAATCGAGTTGACGATCGCCTTGCCCTGCACGCATTTCAGGCCAGATTCAATGACGCTCCATTTCGAAGAATCGATCATAAGCGGGACGCGGGCGATGTCCGGCTCGGAGGCGATCAGGCTCAGGAAGCGGGTCATCGCCGCCTCGGAGTCGAGCAGGCCTTCGTCCATGTTGACGTCGATGATTTGCGCGCCGTTCTCGACTTGCTGGCGAGCCACGACAAGGGCCTCGTCGTAACGGCCTTCGAGAATGAGTTTTTTGAACTGCGCCGAACCGGTGACATTGGTGCGTTCGCCGACATTGACGAAATTCGTTTCCGGCGTGATGACGAACGGTTCCAGCCCGGCCAGCCGGCTATACGGCGCTGGTGTGGGAAAGATGCGTGGCGGCAGACCTCGCACCGCGTCTGCGATCGCGCGGATATGCTCGGGCGTGGTGCCGCAGCAGCCACCAACCAGATTGAGCAATCCGGAACGCGCCCATTCGCCAAGTTCGGTGGCCATCTGTGACGGCGTTTCGTCGTAACCGCCGAAGGCATTCGGCAATCCTGCGTTCGGATGGCAGCTGACGTTCGTGTCGGCGACCTGGGCGAGCATGTCGATATGCGCACGCAGATCTTTCGGCCCGAGTGCGCAGTTCAAGCCGATGGCGAGCGGTTTGGCGTGGCGCAGCGAATACCAGAACGCCTCCGCCGTCTGGCCCGACAAGGTGCGTCCGGAGCGATCGGTGATCGTGCCCGAAACCAGCACTGGCCAGCGCGCGCCGCGTTTGTCGAATACTCCCTCGATCGCGTACAGCGCCGCCTTGGCATTGAGCGTGTCGAACACAGTCTCGACCATGATCGCATCGACGCCGCCATCAAGCAGTGCGTCGGTCGCCTCGCGATAATTGTCGGCGAGTTCGTCGAAACTGACATTGCGAAAGCCCGGGTCTTCTACGCGCGGGCTGAGCGATGCGGTGCGCGAGGTCGGGCCGAGGATGCCGATCGCGAAGCGTGGCCGCGAGGAATCTCTTGCTTCGGCCTCGGCGCAGGCGGCACGCGCCAAACGCGCCGCTTCGCGATTGAGTTCGGGCACCAGATGTTCGAGCCGGTAATCGGATTGCGAGATCCGGGTCGAGTTGAAGGTGTTGGTCTCGATCAGGTCGGCGCCGGCCTCGAGATACGCGGCGTGGATGGCCTGGATCAATTCGGGCCGACTCAGCGTGAGCAGGTCGTTGTTGCCTTGCAAATCGCCAGCGCAGCCGCAGTCCGGGCCGTGGTGGTGGCCTTCGGAAAAATGCTGGTCGTCGTAGCCACGCGCAAATCGTTCACCGCGATAGCCGGCCTCGTCCAGGCCGTGGCGCTGGATCATCGTGCCCATCGCACCATCGATCACGAGGATGCGTTCGGCCAGCGCCTGCTGCAATCGCGTGACGCGATCCGGGGCGAACCAGGGCAGCTCGATCATGCCTTTCGCGCTAGCAGGGTCAACACCTCGAAATGCGGCGGGCGTTTTTCACGCGTCACCACCTCGCACACCAGCACCGTGAGGCCGGCCTTCTCGGCGAAGCGGCGGAGTTCTTTCTCGGTGAAACCTAGGTTGACGTGGCCGAATGGCGTCACCGCCGCTTTGTGCTCGTGCTTGGCCAGGCAGGCGAGCAGCAATTGCCCGCCCTTGCGCAGCACGCGTCCCGCTTCGGCAATGGCCAGCGCCGGTTTATCGGCATAGGTCAGCGCGTGCATCATCAGGACGAGATCGAATTGCGGCTTGTCGAAGGGCAGGGCCTGCATGTCGCCTTCGCGCACGTCAACGTGCTCCATCTTGCGCAGGCGTTCGCTGGCGGCGTGCACCACCTTGGCGCTGTTGTCGATGCAGACATAACGGCGCGAATGCGGCGCGAGCAGTTCGGCGAGCATGCCGTCTCCGGAGGCGATGTCGAGCACGTCGCCCGGTGCCAGCAGGGGCAAGGCGGAGCGCGCCATCGCTTCCCAGGTCCGACCGGGCGAATAGTGCCGTTCCATGTCGCCAGCGACCGAATCGGCCCAGTTCTGGTCGGAGTCGCGGGTGGACAGGATCGCCGGCAGGCGCTCGGCATCTTGCCGCAGGAGTGGGTCGTCGGTGGCGTCGCGCAAGGTTTCCCAGAGGCGCTGTTCGCCCGCTTCCAGGTGGTCGGCGCTGAACCGGTAATAGGCCGACACACCGGCGCGGCGGTCGCGCACCAGATCGGCTTCCTTGAGCTTGGCCAAATGCGTGGACACGCGCGGTTGTGCCAGGCGGGTAACTGCCGACAATTCGGCAACGGTCAGCTCCTCGCGTTCGAGCAGCGCCAGCAGCCGTACCCGGGTTGGGTCGGCGAGCACACGCAGACAGGCAGACCAGGCTTCGAGATCCATATTCATCCTTTCATCGCGATTCCAAGATGAAAGGCTAGGCGCCGCAGCCGTTGGCGTCAAGCTACAATGGCCAATAGCAACGTATCGAGAGGGCTAGGCCGTGGATTTCCGATTTACCGAAGAACAGTTGATGATCCAGGACGCCGCACGCCGGATTGCCCAGGAAAAGATCGCGCCCAGCGCCGAGCATCACGATAGTACTGGCGAATTTCCGTTGGAAAACATCCGCACCCTCGGCTTGAACGGCCTGATGGGCATTGAAGTGCCGGTCGAGTACGGTGGCGCCGGGATGGACCCGATCAGCTACGTACTGGCCATGGTCGAAATCGCTGCTGCCGATGCCGCGCACTCGACCATCGTCTCGGTGAACAACTCGCTGTTCTGCAACGGCATCCTGAAGTTCGGCAACGAGGCGCAGAAGCAGAAGTACGTGCGCGCGATTGCCGAGGGCAGGGAGATCGGTGCCTTCGCGTTGACCGAACCGCAGTCTGGTTCCGATGCCACCGCCATGCGTTGCCGCGCTGTCAAACAAGCCGACGGCAGCTTCGTGATCAACGGCAAGAAGAGCTGGATCACTTCCGGCCCGGTTGCCAAGTACATCGTGCTGTTTGCGATGACTGACCCGGACAAGGGGGCGCGCGGCGTCACCGCCTTCATGATCGACACCAGCAAGCCCGGCTTCCACCGCGGCAAGACCGAGCCCAAGCTCGGCATTCGCGCCTCGGCTACGTGTGAAATCGAATTCCAGGATTACGTTTGCGCCATCGAAGACGTACTCGGCGAAGAAGGCCATGGCTTCAAGATCGCTATGGGTGTGCTCGACGCCGGCCGCATCGGCATCGCCTCGCAGGCTATCGGCATCGCCCGAGCCGCCTATGAAGCGACACTTGCCTATGTGAAGGAACGCAAGGCTTTCGGCCAACCGATCGGCGCCTTCCAGATGACCCAGGCCAAGATCGCTGACATGAAATGCAAGCTTGATGCTTCGCTGCTACTCACGCTGCGCGCGGCATGGCTCAAGGGCCAGGACCAGCGCTTCACCACCGAAGCGGCGGTCGCCAAACTCACCGCATCGGAAGCGGCAATGTGGATTACCCATCAGGCGGTACAAATCCACGGCGGCATGGGTTACTCGAAGGAAATGCCGCTCGAGCGTTATTTCCGCGATGCCAAGATCACCGAAATCTACGAAGGCACCAGCGAGATCCAGCGCCTGGTGATTGCCCGCCACGAAACAGGATTGCGTTAATGCCACTGCAAACCGCCCCCAATCTCGCGACCCTCGATTCCATCCTCGGCGAGCTCGCGCCACTCGTGCCAACGGCGAGTTTGCCGCTCGCCAAGGACTTCACCCGTGCTTACTACGCGCATCTGCTGGCCGAAGATCTCGCCTTGCGGCCATCGGCGGAGTGGGCGGCGATCGCCGCCAGCCAACTGGCTTTCGCGCAATCGCGCGTGGCCGGCAGTGCAACGATCAAGGTGCGCAATCCGCCCGACAGCGATGGACTCACGAACACAACGACGATCATGGAAATCGTCAACGACGACATGCCATTCCTGGTTGATTCGGTGAATGTTCTGCTGGCCAAGCGCTCGATTGCCTTGCATGGCATCGTGCATCCGGTGGTTTCGATCCGTCGCGACGATGGTGGCCGCCTGCTCGGCGTGGGCGAGGGGCGCGCGGAATCGTTCATGTACCTGGAAATCGACCGCCAGGCCGATGCCGCGGCGATGGCCGATTTGGAAACAGCGATCGGTGCTTCGCTCGCCGACGTACGCGCAGCTGTTTCGGATTGGCGTGTGATGCACGACCGCATGGTCGGCATTGCCGATGATTTGTCGCAGCGGCCGATGCCGGCGACCGAGGAAGAACGCACCGAGGCGCAAGCCTTCTTGCATTGGGCCGCTGACAACCACTTCACCTTCCTCGGCTATCGTGAGTACGAAGTCGCTGAACGCGATGGCAAGCACATGCTCTATCCGGTGCTGGGTTCCGGGCTGGGTCTGATGCGCGACTCCGATGGCGAAGCCACGCCGCGCCCGCTGGCTGGCCTGGCCGCATCCGGTCTTGCGGCTGGCGCGCATATGGAACCGCTGATCCTCACCAAGACCAACGCCCGTTCCACTGTCCATCGCGGTGGTTACATGGATTACGTGGGTGTGCTCGAATTCGATACTGAAGGTCGCGCCGTGCGCGAGCAGCGCTTCCTCGGCCTGTATACCTCCAGCGCCTACAACCGCCGGCCCTGGGACGTGCCGATGGTGCGCCAGCGTTTCGCCGAAGTCATGAAGGCGTCCGGGCTGGCCGAGTCTGGCCATAGCGGCAAAGCGCTGAAGCACATCCTGGAAACCCTGCCGCGCGACGAACTATTCCAAGCCAGTACCGAAGAACTCACC
The DNA here is from genome assembly GCA_025356635.1 of Gammaproteobacteria bacterium. GTDB lineage: Bacteria > Pseudomonadota > Gammaproteobacteria > Xanthomonadales > Xanthomonadaceae > Arenimonas. The sequence continues at coordinate 28,192 of JANXRY010000031.1, read as the reverse complement.
CGCGCCAGCGTTGGTATCCTCAGTCTGCAGGAGCGGGTGCGCCCGCGCCTGTTCATCCGCCGCGACCGCTACGGCCGCTTCTATTCGATCCTCGCCTATATTCCGCGCGACCGTTTCAACAGCGAGATTCGCGAACGAGTCGAAGCCATGCTCATGGCTGCGCTCAAGGGCGAGCGCCTGGACACCACGATCCAGATCGGCGAATCGCCGCTGGCGCAGTTACATCTGATCATCCGTTCCAAGGCTGGCGAAAAAGTGGTCGTGGATGCTGCCGCGCTGGAAGCGGAGCTCACCCGGATCGTGCGCAATTGGCACGACGAACTGCGCGACCTGCTGGTACAACAACATGGCGACGAAGCTGGCTTGAAGCTCGCCCATCGCTTCGGCCGCAGCTTGCCGGCCGGCTACATCGAATCGGTGACGCCACAGCTTGCGGCCGATGATTTGCTGCATGTCGCCGCGCTCGCCGACGGCAATGACCTGCGGCTTTCGCTTTATCAAACGCATGATGGCGACCTGCGCTTCAAATTGTTCCGCCAGGGCGGGGAAATCGCCCTGTCCGATGCCTTGCCGATGCTGGAGAACCTTGGGCTGCGCATCCTCACCGAGCATCCGTACGAGCTCAATGGCGACGATGGCAAGATCGTCATCCAGGATTTCGACGTCGAGCTGTTGTCCGGCCAGATAGTAGTCGATGCGGTGCGCGCCCGCTTCGAAGAAGCATTCGCATCAGTCTGGCGCGGCGACGCCGAAAACGATGGCTTCAACCGACTGGTGCTGGCCGCCGGCCTGGGCTGGCGTCAGGTGGCGATGCTGCGCGGTTATTGCAAATACCTGCTGCAAACCGGAGCAACGTTCTCGCAGGCATACATGGAAGAAACACTCGCGCGTTATCCGCTGATAGCGCGCCTGTTGGTGGAATTGTTCGAAGCCCGCTTCGAACCGTGCCGCGATGTCAAAGCCGCCGCAACCACTTGCGAGACCTTACGCAAATCCTTGACCGATCTCGTGCCGGTGACCGACCGCGAGAAGCTTGGTACGATCTTCGAGGAAATGGGCGCCGACCGCGCGCTCGACCGCGACGCACAGATCGACGCCTGCCTGGACGCGCTGGCGATCATGCTTGACCGGGTCTCCAGTCTCGATGAGGACCGCATCCTGGGTGGCTTCATGACTGCAATTGTTGCGACTTTGCGCACCAGTTTCTTCCAGAAAAAAGGCGCGGGTGGCACGCACAAGGATTACGTCAGTTTCAAGTTCGATCCGGCCAAATTGCCGGACCTGCCCAAGCCGCGCCCGTATCGCGAAATTTTCGTGTACTCGCCATTCGTCGAAGGCGTGCACCTGCGTTTCGGGCCAGTCGCACGCGGCGGCCTGCGCTGGTCGGACCGGCGCGAAGATTTCCGCACCGAAGTCCTTGGCCTGGTCAAGGCGCAGATGGTGAAAAACACCGTGATCGTGCCGGTCGGCTCGAAGGGTGGCTTTTTCGTCAAGCGCTCGCCGGCCGGGGGTGATCGCGACGCCGTCCTGGCCGAGGGCATCGCCTGCTACAAGCGCTTCATCAACGGCCTGCTCGACATCACCGACAACATCGTTGACGGCGCCATCGTGCCTCCGCTCGACGTCGTGCGCCACGACGGCGACGATCCCTACCTGGTGGTGGCGGCCGACAAGGGCACCGCGACCTTCTCCGACATCGCCAATGGCATTTCCGCCGAACATGGCTTCTGGCTGGACGATGCCTTCGCATCCGGCGGCTCGGTCGGTTACGACCACAAGGGCATGGGCATCACTGCGAAGGGCGGTTGGGAATCGGTCAAGCGCCACTTCCGTGCGCTCGGTATCGATTGCCAGTCGCAGGATTTCAGCTGCGTCGGTATTGGCGACATGTCCGGCGACGTGTTCGGCAACGGCATGCTGCTATCGAAACATATCCGCCTGCTGGCGGCATTCGATCATCGGCATATTTTCCTTGATCCGAATCCTGACTCGGCACTTTCATTTGCCGAACGCGAGCGGATGTTCAAATTGCCGCGCTCAAGTTGGGATGATTACGACAAGAGGCTGATCTCGGCCGGCGGCGGCATCTACCCGCGCGGCGCCAAGACCATTCCGCTGTCGTCGGAGATCAAGGCCGCGCTCTCCATCGAATCCGACGCCGAGCAGATGGCGCCCGCAGACCTGACGAATGCGATCCTGAAGGCGCCGGTCGACCTGCTCTGGAACGGCGGCATCGGTACTTATGTGAAGTCGAGTGCGGAAAGCCATGCCGATTGCGGCGATCGCGCCAATAATGGTTTGCGTGTAAACGGCAACGAGCTGTGCTGCAAGATAGTGGGCGAGGGCGGCAACCTGGGCATGACCCAGCGTGGTCGCATCGAAGCCGCGCACCATGGCGTGCTGCTCAACACCGATTTCATCGACAACTCCGCTGGCGTCGATACCTCCGACCACGAGGTGAATATCAAGATCCTGCTTGGCGCCATCGTCCAGCGCGGCGAGCTGAGCATGGCGCAGCGCAACGTGTTGCTGGCGAGCATGACCGACGAAGTCGGCGAACTGGTACTCAACGACAATTATCGGCAGAACCAGGCGATCAGTTTGATGGAGGCGATGAGCGCTTCGCGGCTGGGCTCGTTCGGGCATTTCATCCGTACCCTGGAAGGGCAGGGCTTGCTCGATCGTGCGATTGAATTCCTGCCCAGCGATGCGGAGCTGGCCGAGCGCAAATCGCGTGGCCAGGGCCTGACCCGGCCCGAGCTGTCGGTGTTGCTGAGTTACGACAAGATCGTGATTTTCAACCAGCTGCTCGATTCCGACGTCCCGGAAGATCCGCATTTGTCGAAAGAACTGCTGCGATATTTCCCGAAGCCGTTGCAGGAACGTTACGCGGCCGACATGCAGAACCACCGCTTGCGTCGTGAGATCATCGCAACGGCGGTCACCAATTCGATGGTCAATCGCATGGGTTCTACTTTCCTGCAACGTATGCAGGAAGATACCGGCGATACCCCGGCGCAAATCGCCAAGGCCTACAGCATCAGTCGTGAAGTTCTGCAGGCGCGCAGTTTCTGGTCAACCATCGACGAACTCGACCTGAAGGTGCCGGAGACGGCGCAGATCGAGGCGCTTACCGAGCTGTGGCATTTGCAGCGCAACATGACCCGCTGGCTGCTCAACCGCCCGGGCGATGTGCTGCACATTTCCGACATGGTGGAGCGCTATGCCGGGCCGATGGCGGAACTGCGTTCTATCTTGCCGAAAATTCTTCCGGCCGAGAGCCGCGCAGCGATGCAAGCCGACATCGCGCAATGGCGAGCGCAGGGTTTCCCGGAAACCTTGGCACAAGGCATGGCCTGCCTGCCGTACCTGACCTACGGGCTCGACATCGTCGAAGTGGCATTGGAACGCCGGCTGCCGGTCGCGCATGTCGGTGAAGTGTATTTCGCCCTGTCGGATGCGCTGCACAGCAAGTGGTTGATGGACAATGTCGAGAAGTTACCGGTGGATGGTCGCTGGCATGCGCAGGCGCGCGGCGTGTTGCGCGACGAATTGCAGGCGCAGCAGCGTTCGCTGGTCGGCATCGTGCTCGCATCATCTGCACCCGGAAGCAATGCAGCAACCTTGGTCGGGCAGTGGCTGGCCCGCGATGACGCGGCGTTGAAGTACACGCTGGCGATGTTTGCCGACATGCGCAACCTGCGCAGCATGGACTTCGCGACCTTGTCGGTCGCGGTGCGACGCCTGGCGCAAATCGCCTCGGCCGGCGCGCGTGCCGCCTGATACTCTCATCGCATGAGCCTTCCCGCCAACCCGCGCATCGCCTTCCTCGCCAGCCCGGCACCGGAGGCGCAGGCGGCGTTGTCGGTGCTGTCGGCACTGCATCCGACGCACGCCCCCGAAGACGCGGATGTCATCTGCGCGCTTGGCGGCGATGGCTTCATGCTGCAAACACTGCATCGCCACGGTAGCCAAGGCGCACTGGTCTATGGCATGAAGCTGGGCACGGTCGGCTTCCTGATGAACCAGTATCGTGCCGACGATTTGATCGAGCGTTTGCATGCCGCCCAACCGGCGTCGTTGCGGCCGCTGGAAATGCGCGTACTGACCGAGTCCGGCGCGACCGTGGATTCGCTCGCCTACAACGAAGTGTCGTTGCTGCGGCAGACGCGGCAGACGGCGCACTTGCGGGTTCATCTCAATGGCCAGGTCCGACTCGACGAGTTGGTCTGCGACGGCGCGCTGGTCGCGACGCCCGCGGGCAGCACCGCCTACAACTTCTCCGCGCATGGGCCGATCCTGCCGCTCGGTGCATCGGTGATCGCGCTGACGCCGATCGCCGCGTTCCGGCCGCGGCGCTGGCGCGGCGCGTTGCTGCGCTCGGACACCGAGATCCGCATCGACGTGCTCGACCCGTTCAAACGGCCGGTCAGCGCCTGCGCCGATTCGCACGAAGTCCGCGACGTCACCGAAGTGCACATCCGGCAGTCGCTCGATCGCACCGTCACCCTGCTGTTCGATCCCGAGCACAACCTCGAGGAACGAATCCTCAATGAGCAGTTTATTGCTTGAGGCTGCAGAAAGGGGACCAGACAGGGGACGGAGGTAATTAAGCGAATTAACTACCTCCGCCCCCTTTTTGGGTCCCGTCAGTGCCAATCGCTCGCGACCCGGCGTCCGAACTCGATGGCGGTGGTATAGCTGACGTGCGCGCGGTCGTCGTAGAGCGCGTTGCCGTTCCGGAACGCCGGGCAGGCGTCGCCATCGCACAGGTAGTCGGCCGGCGCGACGATGGTGATGGCGGGCAAACTGGACAGGATGCGCGAGACGTCCGCGGACTCGGATTCGAATCGCCGGCGCGATTGCGCGCAGTCCTTGCCAAGGGCGCGGCATTTCGCCGGTTCGTCCGACAGCTCCGGCGACGGGCCGATCACCAGGATTCGGCGCACATGCGGCGCGACCAGTCGTATCGATTCCGCCAGGCCGTCCCGTCCCGATGGCAGGAACATGTTCCAGCGCGCGGCCATCACCAGCGTGTCGGCGCCCTCGCTCCGCAAGTAGGCGATCGCGCGCGCATTCCAGGCGCGGCAATCGGCAGCTTCCTGCTCCGAGCGTAGGCCTTCACGAACGCCCGCGATCGGCGGACAGCCATCGCGTGCCGCGGTCGCCACCGGCATGGCCAGCTTCAGGCCGAGTTGCTGGGCAAGCGGCGTCCAACTATGCGCGAACGAATCGCCCCAGATCACGACTTTGGGACCGCTGACGCAGGCCAGGCGCTGCACGCGAGGATCGCCCGGGACGAAGCGATGGCACGGCATTTCCTTGGTTGCGACCGCCGCCGACTCGATGTCGGGCGGCGCCCACGCCAGCGCGAGGACGAACAGCGACGCCATGGCGCCGACGCCCGCGATCACGGTTCGGCGGTTGTTCACCCACGGTCGTCGCAACGGCGTCTCGATCCACCGGTAGCTGGCGACGGCGAGCAGGATGGCCAGGAGCACTAAAGACATTCGCATCGGCGTTGGCGCCGGTCCCACGCGCAGGATTCGGTCGATCGCCAGCAGTGGCCAATGCCACAGGTACAGGCTGTAGGAGATCAGGCCGATGCCGACCATTGGCCGGGACGCGAGCAATGCGTTGGCCGCGCCGCCATGCACGGCGGCAACAATAAGCGCGGCGCCCAGGATGGCCGGCAGCGCGCCGAAGCCCGGGAAATGCGGCATGGCAACCACGCAGGCGAACGCGACCATTCCCATTCCCAACCACGCGGTCGTGCGCGGCAATGCCCGTGCCGGTGATGCCGCGATCCAACCGCCGATCGCCAGCGGCCACAAGCGCGCGGGTGTCTCGAAGAACGCCGCCGATGGGCTGCCGCGCAACCACCGTTCGGCCAACAGCAGGGACGCCAGCGCCAGCCCGGCCATGGCCCAGCGCAAGGGCAGACGCCAACGCAGCAACACGATCAACAGTGCCGGCCATGCCAGGTAGAACTGTTCTTCGACCGATAGCGACCACAAGTGCAGCAACGGGTACTGGCTGGCGTCGCCGTTGAAGTAGCCGGCGGTGGTGAGGTGGAAGAAGACGTTTGCCGCGAACAGCGCGGCCGCCGCCACCGATTGCACGATCCCGGCGCGCGCTGGCGCCGACAGCAACGGCACCATCGTCAATACCGCCAGCACCATTAGGATGGCCGCCGGGAAAATCCGTCGAACGCGCCGCGCGTAGAACGCCGATACGTCGATGCGTCCGGAGTCGGCATGTTCGCGCAACAGCAGCGCCGTGATCAGATAGCCGGAAATGACGAAGAAGATGTCCACGCCGACGTAGCCGGCCGGCACCGGCAGCCCCGCGTGGTACAGGACCACGGCCGATACCGCGACCGCTCGTAGTCCGTCGATTTCGCGGCGATAAGCCAATGCCATCCGGACATACTACGACAGGCCATCGCATTGCCGACTCGCGCGGGGCACAATGCCTGCATGACCCGAGGCACCTCCTCCGTCCCCGATGCCGACATCGGCGACCGCCTGATCGTGGCGATCACGGCGCGGGCCTTGTTCGACCTCGAGGACAGCCACGAGCTGTTCGAGAGCGAGGGTGTCGAGGCCTATGCCGACTTCCAGCGCCGGCGCGAGAATGATGTGCTCGCACCCGGGATTGCCTTTCCGATGGTGCGCAAATTGTTGGCGCTCAATGCCGGTACGCCGAAGGACGCGGCGCGGGTCGAGGTGATCCTGCTCTCGCGCAATTCCTCCGACACCGGCCTGCGCATCTTCAATTCGATCGAGCACCACGGGCTGGCCATGACCCGCGCGGTGTTCACCAGTGGCGCACCGGTCTATCCCTATATCCGCCCGTTCGGCGCACAGCTGTTTCTCTCTGCCAATCCCGACTCGGTGCGCGAGGCACTCGAGCATGGAGTGGCGGCGGCGACGATCCTGCCGTCGAAAGCGCCGGACCGCAGCCACGACCAGTTGCGCATCGCTTTTGATGGTGACGCAGTGATCTTCGGCGATGAATCCGAGCGACTTTCGCAGGAAAAGGGCCTTGCTGCTTTCCATGCCAACGAAATCGAGCGTGTCGATGAGCCGCTCACTGGTGGACCGTTCAAGGGTTTCCTGGCGGCGCTGCACCGGCTGCAACAAGCGTTCCCGGCCGTGGATTCGCCGATTCGAACCGCGCTCGTGACGGCGCGTTCGGCGCCAGCGCACAAACGGGTAATCCTGACCTTGCGCGAATGGGGCGTGCGCCTGGACGAGGCGCTATTCCTCGGTGGCCGCGACAAGGGCCCGTTCCTGGAAGCGTTCGGCGCCGACATCTTCTTCGATGATTCGCATCAGAATGTCGAGAACGCGCGCCAGCACGTGGCTACCGGCCACGTCCCGCATGGGGTATCCAATCCCGGTTTGTGATGCGCTGCAGCATGGCTTGGTCCCGCTCGGTGGAGTGTTGACGGATCGCATGACAAAGCGGTTAATATCCTTGACAACTCCAGAGGAGATTCTCGCCATGTCGCATTTGCTCAAGCCGCTGGGACTGACCCTGGCGATTACCTTGTCACTGGCCGGTTGCAAGAAAGAAGAAGCGCCGGTCGCCGCTGCGCCAACGCCCGCTGCTGCACCTGCACCACCGGTTTTGGAAGGCGAGGTCGACATCATCGCCTGGGCCGGCTACATCGAGCGCGGTGAGAGCGACAAGAATTACGATTGGGTCAGCCAGTTCGAGAAGAACACCGGCTGCAAGGTCAATGCAAAAACTGTCGGCACTTCCGACGAGATGGTTTCGCTGATGAACCAGGGTGGCTACGATCTGGTCACGGCCTCAGGTGATGCATCGCTGCGCCTGGTAGCGGGTGGCAAGGTCCAGGCCATCGATACCTCTCGCATTCCATCCTATGGCACCGTCGACGAACGCCTGCAGAACGCGCCCTGGCATACCGTGGATGGCGTACATTACGGCGTGCCCTACCAATGGGGCCCGAACGTGCTGATGTACAACACGAATACCTTCAAGACCGCGCCCACCAGCTGGAGCGTAGTGTTCGAGCAACAAAAACTGGGTGATGGCAAGTCCAACAAAGGCCGTGTGCAGGCCTTCGCTGGCCCGATCTACATTGCTGACGCGGCTCTGTACCTGATGAGCAAACGCCCGGAACTGGGCATCAAGGATCCGTACGAACTCAACGAAGCCCAGTACGCGGCAGCTCTGGATGTGCTGCGTGCCCAGCACGCGTTGATCCATCACTACTGGCAAGACGCGACCAAGCAGATGAGCGATTTCAAGAACGAAGGCGTGGTCGCCTCGGGTTCCTGGCCGTATCAGGTCAATGCGCTGCAACTGGATAAACAACCCATCGCTTCAGTTATTCCAATGGAAGGCGCCACCGGTTGGGCCGACACCACCATGATGCACAGCGAAGCCAAGCACCCGAATTGCGCCTATGCGTGGATGGAATGGTCGATCAACCCGAAAGTGCAGGGCGACGTCGCCTCGTGGTTCGGTTCGCTGCCGGCAGTGCCGGCCGCCTGCCAGGGTAACGCCTTGCTCGGTGCCGACGGCTGCAAGACCAACGGCTTCGAGAACTTCAACCAGATCAAGTTCTGGCGCACTCCGGATGCGAAATGCAGTGATCCCGCCGGTTGTGTTCCCTATAGCCGCTGGACTACCGACTACATCGCCATCATGGGTGGTTGATCGTCCTGAGGCATGGCCAGGCGAGGGGCAGTGGCATGCCCCTCGTTTTTTTTGGGTAGTGTAACGATGACCGCAGCCGTTGAATTCACCGATGTCAGCCGCTTCTACGGAAGCGTGAGAGCTGTCGATGGCGTCAGCATCGCCATCGCCGACGGCGAGTTTTTCTCCATGCTCGGGCCGTCCGGTTCCGGCAAGACCACCTGCCTGCGCCTGATTGCCGGCTTCGAGCAACCGACTCGCGGCTCGATCCGCATCCATGGTGTCGAGGCCGCGGGTGTGCCGCCGTTCGCGCGTGACGTCAATACCGTCTTCCAGGATTACGCCTTGTTCCCGCACATGAACGTGCGCGAGAACGTCGGTTACGGACTGATGGTGAAAGGCGTCGAAAAGGCCGAGCGGCGCGCACGCAGCCAGCAGGCGCTGGAAATGGTCGCGCTGGACGGCTACGGCGAGCGCAAACCGGCGCAACTATCCGGTGGCCAGCGCCAGCGGGTGGCGCTGGCGCGGGCGTTGGTGAACCGGCCGCGCGTGTTGCTGTTGGACGAACCTCTTGGTGCGCTCGATCTCAAGTTGCGCGAACAGATGCAGGGCGAATTGAAATCGCTGCAACGGCAGCTCGGCATCACCTTCGTCTATGTGACCCACGATCAGGGCGAGGCGCTGTCGATGGCCGACCGGGTTGCGGTGTTCAACCACGGAAAGATCGAGCAGGTCGATACGCCGCGCGAGCTGTACATGCGCCCGGCGACCAGCTTCGTGGCCAATTTCGTCGGCACCTCGAACGTGATCGATGGTGACCGCGCACGCGTACTCGGCGGCTCGGCGCAACCGTTCTCGATTCGTCCGGAACACGTGCGCGTTTCCCGTGAGATTTCCTTCGCTCATGATCTGGCCAGCGTTTCCGGAGTGGTTCGCGATCTTCAATACCACGGTGCCACCAGCCGCATTGAAATTGACCTCGACGGCGGTGGCCGACTGGTCGCCAGCGTTCAGAACGGCGAGGGCGGCGGTGCCCTGCTGCCGACAACGGGCGAGGCCGTGCATGCCTATTGGTCGCGCGCGGCGATGGTGCCGCTCAGGGACGGCCCGGCTTGAAAACCAATGCGCTGAGCGGGAACTCACTTTACCTGCGCACGCCACTACGTTCGCTGGCGGCTGGCCTGCATCGCCGCCCCGGGTTGCTGCTGGCGGTGCTGCTCGGGCCGCCGCTGCTCTGGTTTTTCATTATTTATCTCGGCTCGCTGCTGGCCCTGCTCTGGCAGGGTTTCTATAGTTTCGACGATTTTTCCATGCGCATATTGCCGCAGTGGACCTTGCACAACTACGCGCAGATCTTCGTCAAAGGCAATTTCGATATCGTGTTGCGTACGCTCGCGATGGCATCCGCAGTCACCCTTGCAGCGGCGCTGATCGCTTTTCCGATCGCCTATTACATGTCGCGTTACGCCACGCCGTCGGTGAAGGCGTTTTTCTATATCGGCGTGATGCTGCCGATGTGGGCCAGCTACATCGTCAAGGCTTACAGCTGGACGGTGATCCTGGCCAAGGGCGGTATCGTCTACTGGGTGCTCGGGCAGTTGCACCTCACCAGCATGTTGGAAGCACTGCTGCGCGTGCCCTATGTCGGCGGTACGACCTTGTCGACCTCGCATCTCGGCCGCTTTCTGGTATTCACGTACATCTGGTTGCCGTTCATGGTGTTGCCGATCCAGGCGGCGCTGGAACGGGTGCCGCCGAACCTGGTGCAAGCCTCGCAAGACCTGGGCGCTCGCGGCGCGCAAACTTTCCGCTATGTGATCTGGCCGCTGGCATTTCCCGGCGTCGTTGCCGGTTCCATCTTCACTTTCTCGTTGACGCTCGGCGATTTCATCATTCCGACCCTGATCGGCCCGTCCGGCTTGTTCATCGGAACCTTCGTCTACGTGCAGCAGGGCGCCGTTGGCAATATTCCGATGGCGGCTGCCTTCACTGTGGTACCGATCGTGCTGATCGTGGTCTATCTGCGCATCGCCAAACGGCTCGGAGCCTTCGATGCGCTCTGATACTCCCAATGCCGGGTTCGGCCTGAAGCTCGCTGCCTGGGGCGGCCTGCTGTTCATGCATTTCCCGATCCTGGTGATCTTCATGTATGCGTTCAACACCGAACGCAGCGCGTTCAGCTTTCCACTGCAAGGTTTCACCTTGCAATGGTTTGGCGAAGCCTGGGCGCGCGACGACATGAAGACGGCGATCTGGTTGTCGCTGCGCGTGGCGGCTGGCGCAACGGCGTTGGCGCTGGCTTTGGGAACGCTGGCAGCGGGTGCGCTGTATCGTCGGCAATTCTTCGGAAAGGAAGGCATCACCTTGCTGTTCATCCTGCCGATCGCGCTGCCCGGCATCGTCACTGGCATTGCGCTGCTGTCGGCGTTCAAGACCATCGGCCTGGAGCCGAGCATGCTCACCATCATTCTCGGCCACGCGACCTTTTGCATCGTCGTCGTCTACAACAATGTGATAGCGCGCTTCCGTCGGATTTCACAATCGTTGCTGGAAGCCTCCATGGATCTCGGTGCCGATCCGTTCCAGACTTTCCGTTACGTGGTGCTGCCGAACATCGCGACCGCGCTACTCGCCGGCGGCATGCTGGCATTCGCCCTGAGCTTCGATGAAATCATCGTCACCACTTTCACCGCCGGTAGCGAAGTCACCTTGCCGATCTGGCTGCTGCGCCAGCTTGGCAAGCCGCGCGATACGCCAATCACTAATGTCGTTGCGATGATGGTGATGCTGGTGACCATGCTGCCGATCCTTGGTGCCTATTACTTGACCCGCGATACCGATACAGTCGCCGGCAGCGGCAAATAATTGCGACACAAGTTGTTTTGATTCCAGGGAGAACCACATGCAGACCAAGATGTTCATCAACGGTGAATTGCTGGCCGGGCAGGGCGAACTCCTGCCTGTGCTCGATCCTGCGCGCGGCACCGAGCTGTGCCGAATTCCCGAAGCCACGCCCGACCAGGTTGTGGCCGCAGTCGCAGCCGCCGATCGCGCCTTGCCGGCATGGTCGCGGACCGCGCCGAAAGATCGCGCCGCGGCCCTGCTGAAGATTGCCGATCGCGTCGAACAGCACGGCGAGGAGCTGGCCCGGCTGGAATCGAATAACTGCGGCAAGCCTTATTCGGCGGCACTGAACGACGAAATCCCGGGCATTGCCGATGTCTTCCGCTTCTTCGCCGGCGCGGCGCGTTGTCTTGGCGGCTCGGCGGCCGCGGAATACTTGTCGGGCCACACTTCGATGATCCGTCGCGATCCGGTCGGCGTGATCGCCCAGATCACGCCCTGGAATTATCCATTGATGATGGCGGCCTGGAAGATGGCGCCGGCGCTCGCCGCTGGCAATACGCTGGTACTCAAACCCTCCGAAATCACCCCACTCACTTCGCTTCGCTTCTTCGAACTGATCGGCGACCTGTTGCCGGCAGGGGTAGCCAACATCGTGTTCGGTCGCGGCCAGAATGTCGGCCATCCGCTGGTGTCGGCACCGGCAGTACGGATGATTTCGCTGACTGGCTCGATCGCCACCGGCCAGAAAATGCTGGAAGTCGCTGCACAAACGCTCAAGCGCACTCATCTTGAATTGGGCGGTAAGGCGCCGGTCATCGTGTTCGACGACGCCAATATCGAGGAAGTAGTCGCTGCCATCCGCGCCTTCGGTTATTACAACGCCGGCCAGGATTGCACCGCCGCCTGCCGCATCTACGCGCAGAACAAGAAATACGAAAATTTCGTTGCCGACCTGGCCTCGGCGGTGTCGAGCATCAAGTCCGGCACCCAAGACGAAGACGGCGTCGAACTCGGCCCGTTGGTCTCGGCGGCGCATCGCGACCGAGTTGCCGGTTTCGTGGATCGCGCCCGTGCGCAGAAAAATATCGAGATCGTCGCTGGCGGCAAACCGGGCAGCGGTGGCGGATTCTTCTATGAACCGACCGTGGTTGCCGGCGCCAGCCAGAACGACGAAATCGTGCAAAAGGAAGTGTTCGGGCCGGTGGTCTCGGTGACGCCGTTCAAAGATACCGACGAAGCCATTGCTTTCGCCAACGACAGCGACTACGGGCTCGCGTCCTCAGTGTGGACCTCCGATATCGGCAAGGCCATGCGGGTCTGCTCCGAGCTGCAGTACGGCTGCACCTGGGTGAACACCCACTTCATGCTGGTCAGCGAAATGCCGCACGGCGGCGTCAAGAAGTCCGGCTACGGCAAGGACATGTCCATGTACGGCCTGGAGGACTACACTTCGGTGCGGCATGTCATGATCAAGCACTGAAGCGGAGGTGGCTGTGAAGTACGTGATCAGGATACTGGGCTTCGGTCTGCTGGCTGGCTGTAGCCAGACGCAACCGGCGCCCGTCGCCAGTCACGTGCGCGTCGCCGCTCCTGTGGCCGCCGCGCCTGTGCTGCCGGCGAAACCCACGCCAGCACCTGCCAGCGAACGCGCCGTTCTCGACACCTTCCTCAACCAGATCAACGCCCACGATGCTGGCGAAGCCGGCGCAATGCTCGATGAGCATGTGCACTACTTCGATGCTTTTTCGGGCCAGGTCCAGCGCGACCGCGCCTCGGCTACAAAAGAAATCATCGCCATGTACATGAATGCAGTGCCGGATGGACACTGGGAAATCCGCAGTGAACCCGCTACCAGTAACGGCGCCATTGCCTACGAATGGACTTTCACCGGCACCAATCTCGGTTCCTGGGGCGGCATCGGCGCCTCGCACCAGAAAATCAACCTCAAGGGTGTCAGCTTCGTGCGAATTGCCAAAGGCAAGATCGTCTACAAAGCCGACTACTTCGACACTGCAACGTTGAGCAAACAGTTGGGTTGGTAGTAGCCACCGTGCGCCACTGCCCGTGAAGGAAAGCGCTGCGCCGAAGCCGCCGTTCTGGCAGGACCTGCCGGGTGTCCTGGCCTTCCCGGCAAGGCCAAAGGTGCTGGGCACGATCGCCGTCTACGCACTGGTCCGGCTGGTTTCCTACCTGTTGGGCGCTTCGGTGTCGCTGCAGTGGTTTCCGCGCCTTGCGTTTGTTATTGCCCCGACGGATGTGGCGCCGTTCGCGATCGACATGTTCATCGAAGCGGTGCTCTGGCTGATGGCGATGAAACTCGCCATCGAGACCTTAACGGATACTTGCTACGACCGCGCGGACGCGACCGCGAGTGGCCAGGCTCCGGCGTCTGATCGGAGCGCGATCAGGCAACTGCTACTGTTGGCTATCTTTTTTGCCGTGCCGTACTCGTTCTTGTTGCTGGTGGGGCCATCTGCGGCGTGGCTAGGGCTGCTCGCCGCCTTAGCGTGTTTGCCGGCGGCCATCATGGTGCTGGCATTGGAAGAAAGCCTGTTGCACGCCCTGAACCCGCTGGCGTGGCGGGAACTTGTGCAACGGATCGGGCCGGTATACTTCACCGCGGTCGCCGCGCTAGGGGTGTTGCTGCTGTCGGCGCTCGGCCTGCAGTCCGTGTTCGCGTCGGTGTTGCCGGGCTGGCTGGCCGCGATCACGTCGCGTTTCGTTGCCCTGTACGCCCTGGTCGCCGTCTATCACGTGCTGGGTTCGGTATTGCACCAAGGCCACGAGGCGTTGGGTTTGGACATCACACCGCCGATCGTGAGACCGAAACTCGCCAGTCACGACGAAGACACCGCCATGCGCGAGGCCGACGTGCTTGCCGCCGGCGGCGAGCCGGGCAAGGGCGCTGATCGCCTCGAGCTTGTCTTGCGCCGTGGCGGTGCCTCGCTGCCGATCCACGAGCGCTATCGCGAACTACTGGCATCTGCCCGCGAATTCGCGCGCCTGGACGGGCACGCGCGGGAGTACGTGCATATTTTGCTGGCGTTGGGCAACGAGAAACGCGCGCTGGCGCTGGTCTCGGAATCGCTGGCGCGCAATCACTTGTTCCAGGTCGACGACGAAAAGGCGGTCACGCGCCTGATCGCGTATGCCGAGGCGACGGGCCAAAGCCAGATGGCGATCAGCCTGGCCGACGGTTTCGGCCGGCGTTTCCCGAAAAGCCCGGACATCGTCCGGAACGGACTCGTCCAAGCTCGGCTGATGGCCGATCGGCAGGGTCGGGTCGAAGAAGCCCGGCACCTGCTCGAAGGCCTGCTCGAGGACTATCCGGAAGACCCGCTGGTTCTGGAGATCAAGGCGGCATTCAATTCGATTTCCCGACAAAGATCCACTTGAAAACAAGAACCGCATTACTCAGGGTAGCGCGGGATTCTTCCGCCGCATCGCGTACACGATCCACGCGATCGCGACCACGATCGCTCCGCCGAGGAAAGCGGCTTCACCGCCGCGCCATTCCCAAAGTACCGACGCGATCGCCGCGCCAAGCACGCCGCCGACGCCGGAACTGAAGCCGAAGTAGAGGCTCTGGCCGCCGATGGCGTGCTTGCCCGGGAACAGATCGGCGATCTGGCGCATGCAACTCGCATGGAAGGCTGCGAAACTGAAAGCGTGAAATAGTTGGGCGGCGAACATCAGCCACAGGATCGGCGCGAACAGTCCGGTCACGGTCCAACGCAGGATAGTCACTGCCAGGCAGAACGACATCAACGATTGCGCGCCGTAACGCGCGATCAATCGTGGCGCCATCCAGAACATCATGATTTCGATGGTGACGCCAAGCGCCCAGAGCAGGCCGATGGTGGCGCCAGAATACCCTTGCGCATGAAGGTGCAAGGTGTAGAAAACGTAGAACGCACCGAATCCGGCTTGCATCAGCAATGCCACCAACAGAAAACGACGCACACCCGGACGTTTCCACAGATGGCCGACTTCGGCGAGAGTCTGCGCAGGCGGCGCGGGCCGATCGCCACGATGCAGCCACGCAGCAACGACCATGGCGATGAACAGTGGTGCAGTCACCCAGGGAAAGGCGAGGCTTCCGAGGTGATCGAGCAACCAGCCGTAACTTCCGGCGACGAATAAAAACCCGATGGAGCCCCAGACCCGCACGCGACCGTAGTCGCCGCTGCGCGTGCCCAATGCGGCCAGCGTCATCGACTCGAACTGCGGCATCAGCGCGTTGTAAAACAGACCGAACACAGCCATTACCGTCAGCAACGTACAGGTAGCGTGAACGCGAGTGAAGCAGAGGAAGCTCGCCAGTGTCAGTGTTGAACCTGCGACCAACCAGAGGCCCGGACGTTGGCTACGGCGCAGCAGCGCGCTCCAGGCCGGCGGCGCGATCACGCGACTGCCGTACCACAGCACGAGCATGGCGCCGACCACGTAACCGTTGTGCCCCAGCGCCTGCACCCAGCGGCCGATGTACGGCGTATACGCGCCGAGCGCGCCGTAGTAGAAGAAATAGAACAGCGCGTACCGGAACAGACTGGTTTGCATGCGCCCGATCAGAACTCGAGATCGAGCGCGGCGCAGAGATAATCGACCAGCGGCGACACCGCCTTGAAGGTGTCGGCCACTGACTTGCGCAGGCGCGGGCTGAGCACGATGTCGTCGTCGAGCGCGGCCATCGCCACGAAATTCTTGCGCTTGAGGTCGGCGATCATTTCGTGGTCGGCGGGGAATCCGCGTGGTGGTCGGCTCAGCGACTCGCTGTCCATGTCGAAGCGGCGTGCGAATGCCGGCGATTTCACCGCCGCCTTCCAGCTGCCGGGATTGTCGAAGATGAACTGGCGAATCTTGCGCTGCGTGTCCGGCTCCGGATGCCAAAGGCCGGCGCCAATAAAGCAGTTGCCCGGTTGCACGTGCAGGTAGAACGAAGGTGCTTCGACCTGCTTGCTACGCGCGTGGAAGAAGCGCGCACCACTCCAGGGTTTGTAGGGCGTTTTGTCCTTGGAAAAACGGGTGTCACGATGGATGCGGAACAGTGAACCGCCAACCGCTTTCGGGTCGGCGCGATAGTGCTCGCTCACTGCCAGCACGTCTGGTTGCAAATCGGAGATCAATCGCAGGAACGGCTGGCGCAGGTGTTGTTCGTAGTCTTGTTTGTGGGCATGGAACCATTCGCGCTCATTGTTCCGGGCAAGCGCGCGCAGGAACTTGAAGGTCTCGTCGGAAAAATACCTGCTCATAAGCTGGCCTCGATGTCCTGGCCCCAGGCTTGCAGGGCGTCGAGCAGGGTTTGCTCGCGGCCGGGGCCATGGCTGTCGCGCAGCGCGGCGATGGCGGCGTAGTAACCGGAAAAATCGTACTCGGACAACCCGCGTTCGCTGGTGAGTCGCAACCGGCGATAATCGTTCCAGCGCGTCTGTTCCGATGCGCCCAGGCTTTCCGGCCAATTGCGCGCGCGGTAGCGAAACAACAACTCGCGGTAGCGCGGATCGGTGAATGCAGTCTCAAGTGACGCCATGTCTGTGGGTGCCGACGCGCGCACCTTCGGGAACATGCGCTTGTCGCCATCATTGGCGAAACCGTCGTAGAGCGCGGCGTCGGCATCGGCGGGCGCGCGTGCGCCTTCCGAGGCGAAGACCTGCCTAACTTTCTCAGCAATGCCCGGCTCAGCGCGCAGGCGCTCCGCATACGCAAGGCAACGACTGCGATCGATGCCCAGGCGTGCGAAATCGTCGTCACGCAAATGCGCCAGCGGCACCAGTACCGGGCATTTGTTGGCGTGTACTTCCTTGAGGGGGATGCGCGCCTCGCCTTCGGGAAGGTCGGCGCTCGGCGTGTACAGGCGGTCGGCGATATCCTGCGGTGCGAGTTCGAGCAAAGCACTGGGATCGGTGTCGAGGTCGAACACGATGACTCGCGACTCGATGCGCGGATGGCGCGCCAGCGGCAGTACCAATGCCGCACAGCCGCGTGAGGCCGGATACTTCCCGGAGATGTGCAGCAGTGGCGTCATGGTCAGGACATCGAGCAATGCGATTGCTTTTTTCTTTTCGCGCAGGTCGTAGGCATAACTCCACAGGCGCGGCTGCGAATCGCGCAGCTTGCGAGCAAGACCGATCAGGGCGCGAACATCCGACAATGCTTCGTGCGCGGTTCCTTCGCGCAAGCCATTAGCCTCGGCCAGATGTTCCAGTTTGAAACTCGGCGCGCCGTCTTCGCGCAGCGGCCAGGCCAATCCATCAGGGCGCAGGGCCCGCGCCAGCCGGACGAAGTCGAGCAGATCCCAACGCGAATTGCCGTTGCGCCATTCGCGTTCGTAAGGGTCGTAGAAATTCCGGTACAGCCCGAAGCGGACGAATTCGTCGTCAAAGCGGATCGAGTTGTAGCCAACCGCGCAGGTGCCGGGTACAGAGAGTTCATCGTGCAGCCGGGCGAAGAATTCAGCTTCGCGCAAGCCATCGTGACGGGCCTGCTGCGGGGTGATTCCGGTGATCAGCGTCGCTTCGGGCGAGGGCAGAAGATCGTTGGCGGGTTGGCAGAACAACGAGATCGGGCCGCCGATCGGTTCCAGCTCAAGCGTGGTGCGGATCGCCGCGAACTGAGCGATGCGGGTTCGGCGCGGGTCGCGACCGAAGGTCTCCAAGTCGTACCAGAGAAAGCTACCCGACACCTAGAGCACCAGCGGCGTGAGCCGCTCCCGTACCAGCGCGTCGGCCTTGGTGAGGTCCACATCGCCGATGGCGCCGCAAGCGCGCGTGGCGTCGATCAACAGCTGTCGCTGGATCTTCCCGCGTTCAAGCGCCGTCACATATGGCACGCGCAGGAAACTCACCATCGCGTAGCGCGGCACGAACAGGCCGGGGTGACGTTCGGCCAGCATGCGCTCAAGCTGCCGCTGCAGCAGGAAATCGGGATCGTCAACGCGATCGCGCATCTCGACATAATTCTCGAGCGCCATCGCCTGGATTGCTTCAGCGTTCGGCTTGCGTTTGGCTTCGAATTTCGCGAAGGCGCTGGCCCAGTCCGGCGACGATTCGATCTGCCGCGCCAGCGCCAGGCAATCCTCGAAGGCACAGTTCATGCCCTGGCCGTGGAAAGGCACCATCGCATGTGCGGCATCGCCGATCAGTACGGCGCGGCCATCCAGATGCCAGCGATCGAGATACAGCGTGGACAAGGCGCTGATCGGATGTCCGATCCAGTCGGCGTCGAAGTCGGGGACCAGCGATAATGCGTCAGTGAAATCGCGGGAGAAGAAATCGCGGGCAGCAGCGAGGTCGGGCAGGGTGGCAAAGCTCGGATCGCCTTCGTTCGGAAGAAATAATGTAACCGTGAAAGTCTTCTCGGTGTTTGGAAGCGCGATGCACATATAGCCGCCGCGTGGCCAGATATGCAGGGCGTTGGGCTCGATGCGGAAACCGCCGTCACTGGCTGGCGGAATTTCCAGTTCCTTGTAGCCGTGGCCGAGCGATTCGAATCGCTCGTTCATCGCAACTAGCGGTTTCATCGCCTGGCGCAATCCGGAGCCGGCGCCATCGGCACCGATCAGTACTTCGAAATCGTGTTCCTCGCGCTGGCGAGTATGGTCGTCGACCATGGCGAAGCGCTTGTTATCGAAGTCCACGCCGTCGAGCCGGGCATCGAAGCGAATCTTCGCGCCTGCGGCTTCGGCAGCATCAATGAGGGCGATGTTCAGTCGGCCGCGATGCACCGACCAGATCACTTCGCTGTCGTCGCGACCGTAGCGCTGCAAGTGCAGCTCGCCTTGAAGCGGGTGTACCATCCGCCCGCGCATCATCACTGCCTGCGCCATGATCGTGTCGCTCAAGCCGGCGACACGCAGGGCATTCAGCCCGCGCTCGGCCAAGGCGAGATTGATCGATCGACCGCCCTCATAGCCTTTGCGTCGCGGGTCCGGGCGTTTCTCGAACACCTCAACCTGCCAGCCCTGACGCGCCAGCAGTGTTGCCAAAAGCGCACCGGCCAGACCGGCACCGATGATGATGATGGTGCGAGTGGTATCTTTTTCGGGCGTCATGATTGCGCCATCCGCCATTGCTCAACCGTCTGTATGAATCCGAGAACATCGCTGTAGCGGTTGTAGAGCGGTGCCGGCGAAATACGGATCACGTCGGGCTCGCGCCAATCACCGATGATTCCGGCGTTCGCGAGGAATTGGAATAACCCGCGGCCACGCTCGCGGCCGCCGACCACGCGCAGCGACAGCTGGCAACCACGGCGTTCCGGCTCGGCCGGCGTGACGACATCCAGGGTGCCGTCCAGCCGTTCGCGAATCAACGCTTCCAGATAGCCGGTGATTTTTTCCGATTTATCGCGCAATGCGGCCATGCCGGCACGTTGGAAGATTTCCAGCGATACCCGCAGCGGTGCCAGCGCGAGAATCGGCGGGTTGCTTAGTTGCCAACCGTCGGCACCGGGCGTGGGCACGAATTCCGATCCCATCTTGAAGCGCGTCGCCTGGTCGTGTCCCCACCAGCCGGCAAAGCGCGGGCGATCGCTGCATGCATGCCGTTCGTGGACGAACGCGCCGGCAATCGCGCCCGGGCCGGAGTTGAGGTATTTGTAACTGCACCATGCTGCGAAGTCGGCGCCGCTGTCGTGAAGTTGCAATGGTAGGTTGCCTGCCGCATGCGCAAGATCGAATCCGACAGCGCAGTCTTGCGCGTGTGCCAGGCGAGTGATTTCCTTCAGGTCGAAGGCTTGCCCGCTGCGGTATTGCACGCCCGGCCACAGCACCAGTGCGATGGTCTGGCCACGCTCGGCAAGCACCCGCTCGATGGCCTGCATCGAAATCGTGCCGTTCGCTTCGTCGGCTTCGAGTTCGATCAGCGAAGTCACCGGGTCGAACCCATGGAATCGGACCTGCGATTCGACCGCATAGCGATCCGATGGAAAGGCGCCGGCCTCGATCAGGATTGCGTGACGTTCACTTGTTGGCTGGTAGAAACTGACCATGAGCAGGTGCAGGTTCACCGATAGCGAGTTCATCGCCACGACTTCTGAAGGTTGCGCGCCCACGCAAGCGGCCAGCGTTTCGCGTACGAATGCGTGATAGGGCATCCACGGATGCTTGCCGTGGAAGTGCGCTTCAACGCCGAGTCGTGCCCAGTCGTCGAGTTCATCGAGCAGGGCCGCACGCACCGCCTTGGGTTGCAGGCCGAGCGAGTTTCCGCAGAAATAGAGTTGATCGGCGTCGCCGTGGCGCGGTAGCTGGAACTCATCGCGAAATCCACGCAGAGGATCGCTGGCGTCTAGCTGGTGAGCGTGTTCGGCAGAAAACAAAGTTGTCATTTCATTCGAACCGCGACTTGCCCAGGCCCAGCCAGTCCAGCGCGGTGCCGTGGTAGATCCGGGCTTGGTCGGTTTCGCTGAGATTGAGCGATGCGATGCCCTTGCCCGGTTCCTGTTCGCCCAGCGGGAACGGATAGTCGGTGCCGAACATGACCTGGCTGACATTCACCGTATCGAGAAGGTAGCGCAGCGCGCGCGTATCTGCGACCCAGGAATCGAAAAACAATCGCGACAGATATTCGCGCGGGTTGCGCGGGTTGTCGACCGCGACCAGATCCGGGCGCATGTTGAAACCATGCTCGATGCGGCCGATCGTGTACGGGAAACTGCCGCCGCCGTGCGCCAGACAGACTTTCAGCCGGGGCAATCGTTCGAGCACGCCGCTGAAGATCAGGCTGCAAGCAGCGCGCGAAAGTTCGGCCGGCATGCCTACCAACCAAGGCAGCCAGTAGTTTGGCATTTCGTCAGTGCCCATCATTTCCCAGGGATGAATCAGGATCGCGGCGCCGAGATCCTGCGCGGCCTGGAAGAAATCGAACAGCTCGGGCGCATCCAGGTTCCAATCGTTCACATGCGAACCGATCTGCACACCTTGCAGGTCGAGCTGGTCCATGCAGCGTTCCAGTTCCTGGATCGCCAGGCGCGGCGACTGCAACGGCACCGTGCCGATACCGGCGTAGTGCTTGCGATGCGAGCGGCAGGTCTCGGCGGTATGATCGTTGAGGGACTGGTGCAATTCTAGCGCGTGATGCGGTTTTGCCCAGTAACTGAACATAACCGGCACCGTGCTGATCACCTGCACCTGCACGCCGAAGCGCGCATATTCGGCGATGCGCTCGTCCGGGTCCCAGGTCTTGGACAGGATCTCGCGGAAGAACTTGCCTTCCTTGTAGATGCGATGGCGATTGTCGTCGCCGTGGTGGATCACCGGAAAACGGTTGTCGCCGTATTTGGTCGCGAGGTCGGGCCAGTCGCGCGGCAGGTAGTGGGCGTGGGTGTCGATCTTGAGCATGTCAGTCCGCGTACTTCGCTGGTGCCGGATTCAGGTGACCACACTGTTCACAGGTACGATGTTCAATGGCACGGTAAAACCGATCGAACACTGCCGAAAATTGCGTTTCGATGTTTTCTAGCGGGAAAAATTCTTCGTACAGCTTGTGGTTGCAGCGCTCGCAGAACCAGAGCAGGCCGTCCAATTCGTGGGCGAGGCGCTTGCGTTCGATCACCAGGCCAACGCCGCCAGCCGAGCGCTGTGGCGAATGCGGCACGTGCGCCGGCAGGTAAAACATCTCGCCGGTTTTGATCGGGATGTCGCGGGCGGTTCCGTTCTCCTGGATCTTCAGCACCATCTCGCCTTCGAGTTGGTAGAAAAATTCCGGACCTTCCTCGACGTGGTAATCGGTGCGCGCATTCGGGCCACCGACGATCATCACGATGAAATCGCCGTCAACGATGCACTTGTTGCCGATTGGCGGTTTCAGCAAGTGCCGGTGTTCGTCGATCCAGGTCTGCAGATTGAAGGCGGGCGTCAGCATCTCAAAGTCCTTCGTGCACAACGGCGATGCACTTGAGTTCGATCGCGATCGGCGTCGGCAGGGCGGTGATCCCAAGCGTGGTTCGGCAGGGAGCGCTAGCCGCGTCCGGGAAATATTCCGCCCAGACGGCGTTGTAGGCCTTGAAATCTCGCGCCATATCGGTGAGATAGACGGTGACATCAACCAGGTCATTCCAGCGCGCGCCACTGGCTTCGAGCACGGCATGCACATTGGTGAAGACCGAATGGCATTGGCCGATGATGTCATCGGGAATTGAATTGTCGCGCGCGTTGCGCGGGCCGATGCCGGACAGGAACAACAGGTTCCCGACCCGCCGGGCGTGCGGGTAATGGCCGACGGCCCGCGGCGCGGAATCGGTGCGGATCACCTCGCTCATCGCGGCTCCGGGCGGCTGGCGATTCGATCCAGGGCTTCGGCGTAGGCAGGCGTCAAATCCGCGCGCGCCGAAACATCCATGCCCAGCTGGCGCACCCGACCGTCGAGCAGGCTGTAGACCCAGCCATGCACCGACAAGGCCTGGCCGCGCGACCAGGCATCCTCGACCATCGTCGTCTGGCAGACGTTGAGCACCTGCTCGATGACATTGAGCTCGCACAGACGCGCGTGCTTGAGCGATTCCAGTTCGACCGCGTCGAGAAGGCTGGAATGTTTCTGCGCCACATCGCTAACATGCCGCAGCCAATTGTCGGCCAGGCCGACGCGGGCGCCGGTCAGGCTAGCGTGCACGCCGCTGCAACCGTAGTGGCCGACGACGAGGATGTGCTCGACCTTCAGCAGGTCGACCGCGAACTGGATCGTGCTCAGGCAATTCAGGTCGGTATGCACGACGAGGTTGGCGATATTGCGGTGGACGAACACTTCGCCCGGCGCCAGGCCGGTGATCTGGTTGGCCGGCACCCGGGAATCCGAGCAGCCGATCCACAGGTACTTCGGCGCCTGTTGCGTCGACAGCCGCTTGAAGAAGCCCGGGTCCTCGCGGCGAACTTGCTCCGCCCAGGCCTTGTTGCGTTCCAGCAGATCGTTGATCGAGGTCATGGCTCAGGGTCCGAGGGCGACGGTGACGTTCTTGGTATCGGTGAAAAAACGCATCGCTTCCCAGCCGCCTTCGCGGCCCAGGCCCGACTGCTTGACGCCGCCGAAGGGCGTGCGCAGGTCGCGTTGCATCCAGGTGTTGATCCAGACCACGCCGGCATCCAATTTTTCGGCCATCCGATGCGCCCGGCCGATGTCGCGGGTCCAGACGCTGGCAGCCAACCCGTAGGGTGTGGCATTGGCGAGTGCGAGTGCGTCGGCCTCGCTGTCAAACGCCTGCAACGTGACCACTGGCCCGAAGATTTCCTCGGTATTGGTGCGGCAGGTCGGGCCCAGGTTTTCGATCACGGTCGGCGCGATATACCAGCCGCCAGCCTCCTCGTCACTGAGATGCAACGCGCCGCCGCCGCAGAGTACGCGTCCGCCTTCGGTCCGCGCCAATGCGATGCAGCCAAGCACTTTGTCGAACTGCGCCTGTGACACCAGCGGTCCGAGATCGTTGTCGGGATCGCCCGGTGAACCTATTCGCAATGCCTGCACGCGCGCGACGAAAGCGTCGCGAAATTCTTCGTAGTAGGAGCGTTCGATCAATATTCGCGATCCGCATAGGCAGATCTGTCCTGAATTCTGGAAGGCCGAGCGAATAACGGTATCGAGCAGGCCGTCGCGCGAAGCATCGGCGAAGATCAAGGTCGGGTTCTTGCCGCCGAGTTCAAGCGAAATCTTTTTCAGTGAGCGCGCGCAGCTTTCCGCCAGGCGCAGGCCGACCGCCGTGCTGCCGGTGAAGGTGATCGCTTTCACCAAAGGATGATCGACCAGGGCTTGTCCGGCGCTGGGTCCGTGACCCTGAACGATATTGAGCACGCCGGCCGGGAAACCGATCTCGCGCGCCACTTCCCCCAGCATCCACGCAGTTACCGGAGTGACTTCCGACGGTTTGCCGATCACGCAATTGCCGGCGGCCAATGCCGGCGCGAACTTCCAGGTGAACAGATACAGCGGCAGGTTCCATGGCGAAATGCAGCCGACCACGCCCAGTGGTTGCCGCAATGTGTAGTTCAGCATGCCCAGGCTGCTATGTGATTCGCTGGCGAATTGGGTTGCGGCGGCGGCAAAGAAACGCAGGTTGGTGACCACGCGCGGGATTTCGAAATCGCGCGCCAGGCGCAGGGGCTTGCCGGCATCGCGCGATTCGGCACGGGCGAAGTCGTCCAGTCGCGCTTCGATGCCATCGGCCAGCCGATTCATCCAGGCCGCGCGTTCAGATGCCGGCAACGCTGACCACGCCGGGAATGCCGCCGTCGCTGCCACAACCGCCGCGTCGATATCGTCGCGATCGCCGTCTGGGCAGGTGGCATAAACCACGCCCGACGACGGATCGTACACATCCAGCCAACCGCCGTTGGCCGCAGGACGGGCATCGCCGCCGATCAAATGGTTGAGGCGCAAGTTCATTCGAGTAGCTTACCCGGGATTTAAAGCGAGCACGATCAAAGCGAGCGCGTCCGGCCGCCGTCGACGGGCAGGTTGATGCCATTGACATACCCGGCCTGCGGCGAACACAGGAAGGCGATGGCGGCGGCGATCTCCTCGGGTTCCGCGAAACGTCCGGCGGGCACTGTTGCCAACATCGTCTGGGCGATCTCGGCCTGCGGTTTGCCGCTCGCGTTCGCACGTTCGCCGAGGATCTGTTCGAGGCGTTGCGTGCGCGTGTAGCCCGGCAGCACGTTGTTGACGGTAATGCCGAACGCCCCGAGTTCGCTGGCCAGTGTCTTGGCCCAACTGGCGACGGCGCCGCGGATGGTGTTGGACACGCCGAGGTTGGCAATGGGTTCTTTGACGGAAGTCGAAATGATATTGACGATGCGGCCCCAGCCAGCGGCTTTCATGCCCGGTAGCGTGGCCTGCACCAGGGTTTGATTGGCGATCAGGTGCTGGCGGAACACCGCCAGGTATTGTTCCGGCGATGCGGCGAGTGCCGTTCCACCGGGCGGACCTGCCGTATTGTTGACCAGCACATGCACCGGGTTCGCGGCGACCAGTGCGTCGAGGTTTGCACGCAAAGCATCGGTCGCGCCGACATCAGCCGAGAGTGTCCCATGCGTTTGCCCGGCGGGGCGCGGCAGTGCGGCCAGCACGTCGTCGAGGCGGTCCTGCCGGCGCGCGAGCACGGTGATCGTCGCACCGAGCTCAGCCAGCGCGACCGCCGCGGCGCGGCCGATACCTTCGGACGCACCGCAGACCAGTGCATGCCGGCCTTTGAGTGGAAGTGTCATGGCTGTTTTCCCGTATTCGCTTGCGCGAGATTGGCGCGCATCAGCGCCGCAATTGCGCGTTGGTCTTCGCTGCCGTCGGCAAGGGCGCTGGCGACACTTTCGATATTGGCTGTCGGATGATTCTGGCTGAGCTTGAATTTCAATTCGATCCGCTGCGGCACCATTCGGAACCCGACGATGCCGCGTAGCTGCTTGCGGTGATCGTCGCGCTCGAATTCGAAACGCCAGTCTTTCCCGACGATGGCCTCGAAGCGCTCGCTGAGGTCGGAGACGACGCTGGCCAGGGAAGCCTCGTCTTCGAAAATTTCAAGTGGACCGAGCAAATGCGCAACCGCGTAATTCCAGGTCGGCACGCGTGCCGCGCTTTCCTTGTCCGGGTACCAGGACGGCGACACATAGGCATCCGGCCCGTGCAAGATCAGCGTGGCCTCGCCGGTGTGACGCCATTGCGGATTGGCGCGCGACCAATGCCCGCGAATTTCTATCCCGTCAGCCCCACGCCGGTACAAGACTGGTACATGGGAAACGAAAGGCACGCCATCGACTACGGTGATAAGCGTGGCGAACGGATGCGCAGCCGCCAGGCGGTCGAGTTCGATCAGGTCGGTTTCGGCGAAATAAGGCGGCGTGTACATGCTCAGTGCTGCGGCGGCTTCTGCCGGATCATCTGCGGCAGCAATTCTTCATCGTCCTCGCCCTGCGGTGGTTGCAACTCTTCGATCAGCATGCCGATCATTTCGGCATCGTGGTCATCCATGCCGTCGAGGCCGCGGAAATCGGCGTCCATCAGTGCAGCACGGGCCACGTCTTCGCTTTCGTAGATTAGGGTTTCGCCCATGCTGTCGAACACCTGGGCAACGCCGCTTTCAAGCACACGCAAGCGCGCCCAGACCAGCAGCTGCTCGGGCGTGGCCAGCCACCATTCCTCGCGTTCGAATTCGTCCGCTTCGGAAAAATTTTCGATGTCGTCTTCGTTCATTTCAGGTTCCTGCCTTCGCTGCAATACACACGCCGGTGCCGACGACGCCAAGCATCGCGATCCAGCCCATTACTCCGGCGTTGCCGGCGAATACGTTCATGGCGTTGTCCTTGAGCGGGAGGAAGCCGAAGCGCATCGTCCACCAGCTGTAGCGCCAGCCGCCCTGTTCGCTGCCGGGGGCGAAGGGATAGTTCCGGTCCAGATGGTGGCGATAGGCCAGTACCCGGAATCCGAAGTGGCCCGGCCCAGCCGAACCGGCCAGCCCGAGGAAGAAAAACAACAGTGCCTGCACCATGGCTAGAACGTCGCCAGCCCGGGCGCGCGTGGGTAGGGAATGGCGTCGCGGATATTCGACAATCCACAAACGTAGACCACCAGTCGCTCGAAACCGAGGCCGAAGCCGCAATGCGGCACCGTTCCATATCTGCGGAAATCGCGATACCACTCGTAATGCGCTGGATCGAGGCCGAATTGCGCCATGCGCGAGTCGAGGATTTCCAGGCGTTCCTCGCGTTGCGAACCACCGATGATTTCGCCAATGCCCGGCGCGAGCACGTCCATTGCCGCTACAGTCTTGCCGTCGTTGTTCAGGCGCATGTAGAAAGCTTTTATCTGCTCGGGGTAATTCATCACCACTACCGGGCGGCCGATGTGCTGTTCGGTCAGCCAGCGCTCGTGTTCGGTTTGTAGGTCCAGGCCCCATTCGACCAGGTAGTCGAACTTGTGTCCGGATTTCTGCAACAGCGACACGGCTTCGGTGTATTCGATGCGCTCAAATGGCGAGTTGACGATGGCTTCGAGCTTGCTGATCGCGGTTTTTTCGACGCGCTCGGCCAGGAAGGCGAGATCGTCCATGCGCTCGTTCAGCACGGCCTTGAAAATGTATTTCAGGAACGACTCGGCAAGATTGGCGTCGTCATTGAGATCGGCGAAGGCGATCTCTGGTTCGATCATCCAGAATTCGGCCAAGTGCCTCGACGTATTGGAATTTTCGGCGCGAAAGGTCGGGCCGAAGGTGTAGACCTTCGACAAGGCCAGGCAGAACGCCTCGACGTTGAGTTGCCCCGAGACAGTGAGGAAGGCTTCCTTGCCGAAAAAATCCTTGGAAAAATCCACTGCGCCCTTGGCATCGCGCGGCAGGTTCATCATGTCTAGGGTCGAGATCCGGAACATCTGGCCGGCGCCTTCGGCATCCGAGGTCGAGATGATCGGCGTGTTGACCCAGTAGAAACCCTGCTCATGGAAGAAGCGGTGCACGGCCATGGCCATGCAGTGGCGGATGCGCGTGACCGCTCCGAATAGATTGGTGCGCGGGCGCAGGTGCGCGACCTCGCGCAGGAATTCCAGCGAATGCGCCTTGGGCTGGATCGGGTAAGTTTCCGGATCTTCCACCCAACCCACCACTTCGACGGCGCTGGCCTGGATCTCGAAGCTCTGGCCCTGGCCCTCGGATTTCACCAGCGTGCCGGTGGCGATCACCGCGCAACTGGCGCTCAGCCGTTTGA
>JANXRY010000027.1 GCA_025356635.1 Gammaproteobacteria bacterium | reverse complement strand
GCAAGACGACTTCATGCGCAACTACGCCGCCATGGATCGCGAGTTGGTCGAGAAAACCTGCCTCAAGGTCGGACTTGAGCGCTACATGTTCACCATCCGCTTGCAACAACCCTTCATGGATCCGGCGGTTTATGCCGCCCGACGCGTTCTGCCGATCGTCCAGGAATTGCTCGGCAAGGACTGCGTTTTGCAAAGCATCGGCGCGGTCTGCGCCTACCCGGGTTCTGAAACCCAGCACGTGCATCGCGACCACCCCGATTTGTTCACCGAAGCCGCCGGACTGGCGCTGTCCTGGGCGCGGATAGCCGTCGCACTGGCCCCCTTCCTTCGCGCCATCGTGTTTACTACCGTATTCATCGTCCTCATGACGCATTTGATAGAGCCACTGGTCATCTCCACGTGCTGGCTAATAGCCCCGGCTGTGGCGGCGCTTTATGCGATTGGCACAGTGATCCTGGCGACCTGTTTGTGGCGCAGCAATACGTTTCACGACGAAGAGCGGGCGGTGATTATGTCCTCACGCGGACGTTGGGTAAGCTTTGCGACAGCCAAGGCATGACGACCGTGAAGTACAAGTCGCTGACCGTTTTGTTCAGTATCGGGTTACTGCTTGCAAGTCTAAGCAATGGCGCGGTCAGCTACCTCAAACGCATTGGCTTGCTCGAACGCCAGGCCTATATGTCCTACATTGCCGACGTCTGCGGATTGCCGAACGGCAGGAGCCTCGATTCAGCCAGCCAGTGCATATGCATACCGGAGCAGTTTCCTCGCCAGTCGGGTGGCTTGTCGGTCGACGAGAGACAATTGCCGGCGCCGAACTACCTGTTTCATAGCGCCGGCTACGAGCGTTGGTTGAAGTTCGGGAAGGACGCGCTGTTCGGCGGTTTTGTGTTGTTTGCCGTGTTCCTGCTCGTGACCAGGCGAGAGACTTTGCCTGCAATTGCGGTTTCCGGGCCACCGTGGCTGTTGGCCGGTTTGGTCGGGGCCGGCTTCGCAATTGCATCGTCTAGGTGGGGAGGTATCGTCGCTTTCCTCGGGCTGCGGACCTTCGAGTTCCTCGGCTTGGCACTGTTTGGCGCGTGGGCGATACGCGGGATGCCTTCTTTCGCGAAATCGGTCGGATGGTTGTTGCTGATCGAAGCCATGCTTGTGCTGGTCGAGGTGGCAATAGGGCTGCCGCTGCGGGCATGCCCATACTGGTTTCGTGCCGCGGGTACGATGGTGCTGCCGAATGCTCTTGGGACGATCGCAGTAACATCCTTGGCGTTCTACGCTTCCTTTTCGTCCGCCAGGGCTTATCTACCGGTCCTGATGGTCGCCACGGTAGTCCTGGTTGTCGCGAGTGGCTCCGGCACCGGAGTTGTCACGTTGCTCGCATTGATTAGTATGTTGGCTATGAGGCGGATGCCGCGTTCAATGCGATTGGTCGCAGGTGCCGTTCTGTTGGCGATTTGTGCGGGAGCCATCGTGGGTTTGCCAGTGCTGACGCACCGTCCGGATGTCTACGACTCCTTGTTCGCGAAGGGCGGGCGTGTGGGCAAGTTCAACGATGTGCTTCAGGTGTCGACCATCCCGGAGATCATTTTCGGCCGTGGCCTGGGAGTGGGCACCAACGCGGCTGCCAACCATCTGGCTGATCCTGCTGCTCTGCTTCCCGAAAACATCGATCCAGGCGCGTGGGGATTTTTCTACTCTGATTCGATGCCGACCGTGCTCTTGCTTCAGTTGGGAATCATCGGAATTGTCGCCTTCTACTGGCTGCTGGCCTGGGGATTCCTGGTGGACAGGGTGGCGCGTCCGGCCTATCTGGTAATTGCACTCGCCAGCCTGACGCTCAACATCAACGAGGTCTTCCCGGTCAATTTCCTGCTGGGCTTGATGCTGATGCATAGCATCTCGGTGTCTGGCGCGTCCCGAATGCAGGAGCACGCCCGATGAAGACCGGGCTGTTAACCGAGCAGCAGACCGCGTTCGTCCCGGCCGGGCTGTTGGTGTCGGCCCGGGTTGCGAATATGGCGGTCGGTCTGGGCATGATCCCGCTGCTCATCCACTTCCTCGGCGGCGACGGCTTTGCGGCATGGGCACTGCTGCTTGCGGCCAGTGCGGCATTCTCGGCGTTGGAGATTGGAATGCCACTGGCATTCGTCAAATTCGCAGCGCCGCTGATCTGCGAGGGAAACTGGGCGCAGGTTGGCGTCGTGTTCAACAACGCGATGTCGATCCAGCTGGTGGCGTTTACCGTCGCATTCCCGGTAGTGCTGTGGTTTTCGGGTTCGGTCGCACAGCTGCTGCGTTTGCCGGGCGGCGAAACGCTGTCGGCTAGTGAAATGATCGTTTTCGTCTATGTCGCGGTGGCGTGCCGAGCAGTGCTTCAGTTTGGTGCGCATGCCTTCAATGCGGCGAGGCGTTTTCGCGCGTTGGCTTTCGTGTCATTCCTGCAGTCATTCGTTTCCAACGTTTCTGCGGCAATCGCGGCTGTCTGGACGCGTCGTCTTGAGATGGTGCTGCTTGCCTATTGGCTGAGCCAATTCATCGTATTGGCGATCAGCTTCATTGTGGCGCGCAGGTTCTATGTTCGGACGTCTGTCGCGGTCACATTGAAGTTCACGGAGCTTCGCGACTTTCTCAGCCATGGCTTGAAGATCCAGGTTGCCGACTGGGCCCAGATCATCAATTTCCAGTTCGACAAGTTCCTGATCGCCAGTTTCCTAGGATTGGCTGCCGTGGCGCCGTACGAGGTGGCAAATCGAAGCGTGCTGGCTTTACGGAGCATTCCGTCGAGCGGCCTGGATTCGTTCCTTTCGACTGCTGCGATCAGCCGCATTTCTGGCGCCGACGTCTGGCAACGCTACCAGACGGTGACGCGCCTGGCCGCTATCGCCGTTATCGTCTTCATGATCGCACCCTTGGCCATTGCGCCGATCTTCCTGTATGCGTGGACCGGCGAAATGGGCTATACGTCGCGCTGGGTTTTCCTCGGTTTGCTGCTAGGCACCGCCGGAAACGTGCTAGCGCTGCCGGCGGCGGCGATGGCTCAGGCAGCCGGCCGCGCGGACCTGCAGGCGCGCGCCGCGATCGCTGCGATTCTAATCAATATTCCCTTGAGCATCGTGCTGGTCATGGAATGGGGTATGGCGGGTGCGGCCGCCGGTACGGCGGTCGCAATGCTGGGGGGCGCCGGCTTGTTGTTGGTGCATGTTCACCGCGCCTACGATCAACCGCTATCCGGAACATTGAAAGACCTCTGGAGCTTCTGGCCGTTGCTGGTCGTATGCCTCGCATTTGCCGCGATCGTGTACCTGCCATTTGAGCATTGGCTGTCGTCGCTCGACGTTGTTAGCCGCTACTCATGGAAGACGCGAATTTCGCTCGCATTATTGACTGGAGCAGCCTACACGGCCTGCCTGGCGTCGATGGCGCTCGTTCAGTTCCATCGTGGCGCACTGGAGAGGATTCACTACGATTTTCTGTCCAGATGGATCCGGTTCAAGTGGTTTGTCGCTTACTGCGCTGCAAAGGCGCCCCCGGAGCGGAATCGTGTTGCCCAGTAGCGGATCGACGAGACGAACGGAATTGGCAACGAAGGCGTTCGTGCGGTGAGTGGCATCTGCGGAATCGTTCACATGGATGGCGCGGCGGTCGATCGGTCGTTGCTGCTGGAAATGACATCGTTCATGGCTTTTCGCGGGCCCGATGCGCAGGAGGTCTGGGCCGAGGGTAGGGCGGGCCTCGGCCATACCTTGCTTCGCACCACGGTCGAGTCCGTACGCGAACATCAGCCTAGCAGCCTCGATGGTCAGGTGTGGATTACTGCCGATGCCCGCATTGATGGTCAGGCGGAGCTCAAGAGGGAGCTATCCGCTTTGGGCCGGACTAACCTGGCGGCTGCGCTCGATCATGAGTTGATACTGCATGCCTATCACGCCTGGGGTGAGTCTTGCGTGGAGCATCTGATCGGCGACTTTGCCTTCGCGATCTGGGACGAACCAAGACAGAAGCTGTTCTGTGCGCGTGACCATTTTGGCGTAAAACCGTTTTTCTATGCGCAACTTGGTCAATCAATCGTATTCAGCAACACTCTGAACTGTGTGCGGCAGCATCCGGAGATCCCAGACGAACTCGACGATCTGGCGATTGCAGATTTCCTCCTGTTTGGAGCTAACAAAGACCCGGCGACGACCTCGTTCGCGCATATCAAGCGACTTCGGGCCGGGCATGCATTGAGCTTCACGCAGCAGGGATTGAAGGTTCGCAGGTACTGGCAGTTCCCGACCGATCGCCCCGTCGAATACCGGAAGGGTGGCGACTACACGAAACGATTCATGGAACTGCTCGAACAAGCAGTCAATGACCGTCTTCGCGGAGATCACATTGGCATTGAGATGAGTGGTGGCCTTGATTCGACGTCGGTGGCCGCCGTTGCCAAGTCCTTGCTGGTCCGGCGGGGCACGCCGTTCAAGATGCATATCCAGACCATCGTCTACGATCGTCTGTTTCACGACGACGAGCGGAAATTCGCTTCGATGGCGGCAGAGGTGCTGGCAATCCCGGCGGACATCATCGCGGCGGACGACTATCAGTTGTTCGAAAATGCCGACGAGCCCAAAATGTGGACGCCGGAACCCGACCCCGACCCGGTGCTCATACGCTCGGTGGACACCTACCAACGCGCCGCCCGAGCCGGACGAGTCATGCTTACCGGATGGGAGGGCGACGGGTTCTTGAACGAGTCTCCAAAACCGTATTTCCGGCAGTTGCTGGCAAACGGTCGTGTTGGCCGGTTTTTGTTCGAGGCTATCGGGTATGCCATTACCCAGCGCAAGTTCGTGCCGAGCGGGAAATGGCAATGGTTGACGGGGCGAACGACGATTCCGCAATCGCCAGGCCCGGCCTACCCGGACTGGATCGATCCTGACCTGGAGCGACGCTTCGATCTCAAGGCAAGGTGGAATCGTTACCAGCAGCCGTATTCCAGTCGTGGCCTTGTCTCCGCGAATGCGGCGCGCACCGCCGAGGCTTTGACGGAAGCGTCCCCTTTTTTCGATTACTTCGACCCGGGCCGGACCGGTTGCGCCGTCGAGTACAGGCATCCACTGCTGGACCTACGACTGCTGGACTATTGCCTGAGCCTGCCGCCGCACCCGTGGCGCATTCACAAGCACGTCCTGCGGGAGGCTATGCGGGGAAAGTTACCCGAAAAGGTTCGAATTCGGCCGAAGACAGGGCTGGCGGGATACCCCTATCTGGAACTGTTGTCGCAGCCAGACGCTCGTTGGCTCGATGATTTTGTTGCCAACGACGGTCTAAACCGCTACGTTAAGACAGCCGGGATGCCCCGGCCTTCCACGCTAAGAGACCCAGAGGCGGCGTGGATAGGTTTACGGCCCCTGTGCCTGAACATCTGGTTGGGGAACAGACGCCCCAAGATAACGATCAATTCGGAGCTCTCCCATGACACCTGACAGCAAACTTCCTGCCAAGAAGGGCTACAGCACGCCGTCGCTGCAGGCCTATGGCAATCTTCGCGCCCTTACCAATAACGTAAACCCTTTAAATGGGATGGGTGATGGCGCGATGGCAGGTAATGCCAAAACTTGATTTGTGTTTGAGTTCCGCCAGGCGAATTTCCATGGCGGGCTCTTGATATCGCAGTCTGTACCTGGCGGGCGTGACCAACCTTCCGATTGAAGTCACCCGCATGTCGTTTACTTGCTCTGTTTATGGTCTGGGATTGCGCTTTGACAAGGCGATCGCGGGGCTTTCTGGTCTTCGGCCTATCGAACGAATAGATGTCGAAATGACCCTGGGCTCGGAGCCTCCCGAGCTGTCAGGGATGACCGAAGAAGTTTGGGAACCGTTCTTCGTTCACGATGAAACGGACGAGCAAGAGTCGCCCATCCTGGTGGCTGCTGCCGTCGCCGGATTTGAATTCATCCGGATTTCTTACGCCGACGGCACCCGTCTCTATCTGGACGGGAAGGGCACGCGGCTCTGGGCGACCTGGCCGGAGTCAGCAACGCTGGAAGATACGGCAACCTATTTGCTGGGGCCGGGGCTCGGTTACCTGCTTCGCTTGCGCGGTGTCACCTGTTTGCACGCCAGCGCCATTGAGATCGATGGCCAGGCTATCGCTCTGGTCGGGCCATCGGGTGCCGGCAAATCCAGCACCGCAGCCGCCTTCGCCAGGCTCGGCTATCCGGTGTTGAGCGACGATATCGTCGCCCTTGCCGAGCAGGGCGGCTCTTTTTCCGTGCAACCGGCCTATCCCAGGATCCGCCTCTGGCCCGAATCGGTCGAAGCGCTGTTCGGTTCCGAGGATTCGCTACCGCGCATCACCCCGACTTGGGACAAGCGCTTCCTTGACCTCGGCGACGACGGTTATTCATTCCAGAGCGAGCCATTGCCGCTCGCTGCCATCTATTTCCTCGGCGACCGCTACGACGAGTCGGCGTTGCCGATCGTGGGGGCCATCGATCCTCGCGCTGCGCTGATGGCTTTGGTCGCCGATACCTACGGCAAAAACCTGGTGAGCCCCGAGCATCGCGCCCGGGAGTTCGAAGCCTTGGGGCGCGTGGTGAAACACGTGCCCGTGCGCAAGGTATGGGCGGGCAACGACATGGCGCGGATCTTCGAGCTTTGCCAGACAATCACCGACGACTTCCAGCGACTAGCGCTGGCGCCGATTGAACCCTGACCTCCAGCGGAGCCCGTATGTATAGCCTCAGTGGCTTCGGCGACATGATCCTCGACAGCGTGCGCATGGAAGCCTACGTGCGTGCACTGCGCAATGCCGTCCGGCCAGGATCGGTGGTGCTCGATATTGGAACCGGCACCGGAATTTTCGCCGTACTTGCCCACCAGTTCGGTGCGCGCCGGGTCATCGCTGTGGAGCCCAATGATTCCATCCAGATCGCACGGGAAATCGCTGCCGACAATGGCTGCGCCGACGCGATCGAATTCCACCAGATCCTGTCGACAGAACTGGAATTGAACGAGCAGGCCGATGTGGTGATCTCCGATCTCCGTGGCGTGTTGCCGCTCTTCGGCCAGCACATTCCCTCAATCGTTGATGCACGCCAGCGCCTGTTGAAGCCGGGTGGGGTGCAGATCCCCGAGCGCGACGATCTCTGGATATCGGTGCTGGAAGACCCCGAGACCTACAAGACGATCATTTCGCCTTGGAGCGACGGCCCCTACGGAATTGCGATGGAGCCTGCGCGCAAGCGGATGGTGAACCGTTATCGGCGCGTTGCCGCTAACGCTTCGCAGCTGCTGTCGGAGCCGATGCACCTTGGCACGCTGGACTATCGCTTGATCGAAAGCCCGGACTTTGCTGGTGCGGCCCGCTTGGAGGCGACGCGAAACGGCGTGGCCCATGGGCTTTGCGCGTGGTTCGACGCCACACTTTCCGAAGGCATAGGATTCGCCAATGCGCCGGGACTTCCCGAGGCGCCGCGCGCAATCTATCGGAACTTGTTCATGCCATTTCCGGAGCCGGTGGCATTGCAGGCCGGGGATGTTCTTGATATACGGCTGACGGCCGATCTCGTCGGCGAAGAATACGTATGGCGATGGGAAACCACGGTACTTGGGCAAGGCGATTCCGCCGTAATCAAGGCCAGTTTCCGCCAGTCCGACCTTGCCGGTGAGTCGTTGTCGTTGGCGTCATTTCGCAAACGCGCCGCCGACTACGTGCCGCAGATTGGCGAGGACGGCGACATCGACCTGACGATCCTGCAACTGATGCGTGATGGGCAGTCTTTGGCGGAGATTAGTCGCCGTATTGCGATGGGCTACCCGAGCCGATTCAACGACTGGCGGCGGGCGCTGGCGCGCGTCGGCGAGCTTTCGCTGCGCTACAGTCGTTAGTTCATGGCGGCGCGCAAGACATCGTTGGCCGAGTACCCGGCGTTATCGCTGGAAGCGGAGCTACTGCTGTGCTGCGCCTGCCTGCAGCCGACAGCCGATCAGCGTGATCGGATCGCGCAGTTGCTCGCGCGCGACCTTGACTGGATCTCGCTGCTGGAGTTGGCCGCAGTGCATGGGTTGCGCCCGCTGGTTTTCCTGCACCTCGGAGAGCGGCTACCCAAGTTGATCTATGCCGAGCTGTGGAGTCAACAGCAACTCCTGCGTCGGCGGAACAAGATAATGGCCGCGGAGTTGATCGCAATTCTCCAGTTTCTCGATGAACACGATATTCCTGCAATCCCTTACAAGGGGCCGGTACTAGCAGCGAGGGTCTACGGCGATCTTGCGTTGCGTGTTTACGGGGACCTCGACCTGCTGCTGCGACCTGGGGATATTCTTCAGGCAAAGGCCTTGCTCGAGACGAGGGGCTATCAACCACATTATCCGATGGCACCTGCTGTCGAAGCAGGTCTCGCAAATTCGCGAATGCATTACCACTTGGCGCTCAAGCGGGATCAACCGGCCATTCTGGTCGAACTGCATTGGAAGACGGACGCCGAGTTTCCGGTCGAGTCGTCGGACACTTGCTGGTGGTCGAACCTGCCAACCGCCCGGTTCGAAGGCCAGGATGTGAAGGCGTTTTCGCCAAGTGAACTGTTACTTGTGCTTTGCCTGCATGGCAGCAAGCATTTCTGGGCAAGCCTGGGCTGGTTGGTGGATGTCGCCGAATTGATCCGGCAACAGCCCACGCTGGATTGGGCCTGGATCATCGCCCGGGCCGAAAGCCAGAACGCAGGGCGACGGCTGGCATACGGGCTGCATCTGATGGAAGTCTTGCTGCGAGTCGAACTGCCGGACGTGGTCCGGTCTTGGTTGGCGACCCAGATCGAGGCGAAACGGATCGCATTGGCCAGCATTCCCGGCCTACTCGATCCAGACACGCCGATGCCAGGAGCCTTCAAGCGGATGAAGCTGAACTTCGCGTTATACGAAACAGGGCGGCAACGACTGATCCACGCGACTGATGTGGTGCTTATGCCTGGCTTGGTAGAGTGGACCGGCTGGTCACTGCCGGGCCCATTGAGTGCCCTCTATTTGCCGCTGCGGTGGGCCCGCCTTGCATGGAAGTATGCGTCGGCGTCATTTCGCAGGAATTGAATTTATGAGGCGACAAGTGGATGCTAGCCCGCTTGTCATCTATGACGAGCCATGAATCTGGAGAAGTAAATAGTGCGTAACTACGAAAGCCGCAAACGTGTCCTGATCACCGGTGGCGCCGGGTTCCTGGGTTCGCACCTGACCGATCGCCTCTTGGCGCAGGGGCACGAGGTGGTTTGTGCGGACAACCTGTTCACCGGGTCCAAGCGCAATATCGAGCACCTGCACGGCCACCCGCGCTTCGAGTTCGTGCGCCACGACGTGACCTTCCCGCTGTACCTGGAAGTGGACGAGATCTACAACCTGGCGTGCCCGGCGTCGCCGATCCATTACCAGCACGATCCGGTGCAGACCACCAAGACCTCCGTGCACGGCGCCATCAACATGCTCGGCCTGGCCAAGCGCCTGCGCTGCCGGATCTTCCAGGCCTCCACCAGCGAGGTCTACGGCGACCCCAGCCAGCACCCGCAAACCGAGGGCTACTGGGGCAACGTCAACCCGATCGGCATCCGCTCCTGCTACGACGAGGGCAAGCGCTGCGCCGAGACCCTGTTCTTCGACTATCACCGCCAGCACAACCTCGACATCAAGGTGGCGCGGATCTTCAACACCTACGGCCCGCGCATGCATCCGAACGATGGCCGGGTGGTTTCCAACTTCATCGTCCAGGCATTGAAAGGCGAGCCGATCACCATCTACGGGGAAGGGCAGCAAACCCGCGCGTTCTGTTATGTGGACGACCTGATTGACGGCTTCATCGGCCTGATGGCCACCGAGAAAGGCTTCACCGGCCCGATGAATCTCGGCAATCCGGGTGAATTCACCATTCGGCAGCTCGCCGAAAAAGTCATCGAGTTGACCGGCTCCGCTTCGCAACTGGTATTCAAGCCGCTACCAGCGGACGACCCAACCCAACGCCGGCCAGACATCTCGGTGGCTCAAACAAAGATGGGCTGGCAGCCCAAAGTCGAACTGCGCGAGGGGCTGCTCAAGACCATCGTCTATTTCGACAATTTGTTGAAAGAAATCTGAAGCTTGCAAGCCCGATGCGGGTGGGATACCTTGCGTTCAACGATTGAACGCACTGGGGATGGGCTTGGAAGCCTGGTTTGCCGTTGTCACCAAACCACGTTCTGAAGCAGTGGCCCAGGAGCATCTGGTCCGCCAGGGTTACCAATGCCTGCTGCCGCAGGTGAAGCGGGTATTGCGCGGCGCCGTAGGGCTCAAGACTCGCGTTGAATCCCTGTTTCCGAACTATCTGTTCCTGCGCGCAGACCCGGATGCAGTATCGCTGGCGCCGGTTCGTTCGACTCGCGGTGCGATCGGGCTGGTGCGCTTCGGCGCCGAACCGGCCCGGATTCCGGATGCTGTTGTCGAACGGATCAAGAGTCGCATCGATGCCGACGACGGCCTGATCAAGCTGGCTACGCCCGAGCTGGCGCCGGGGCAGGGCGTTCGAGTGATGGACGGCCCTCTGGTGGGTTGGGAAGGCGTCTTCCTGTGCGGGGAAGGAATGGATCGCGTCCGCCTGCTGCTGCAAATGTTGGGAACGAATCGCGAAGTGGTGGTGCCGAGGTCACAGCTCGGGCTTTGCGTCTGAGTCAGTGATATTTCCGGCGCCCTGCGCTGGATCAATGTGAGTGTCTGGCCCTGCGGAATGCCCCATGCCGATGGGCGGTAGCGTGTCAAAACCGAAATGGACGAAGATCTCCGCCTGCAACTCCTGCGCCAGCTCACCGAGAGTCCTGATCTCTCGCAGCGTGAACTTGCCTTGCGTTTGGGTCTGTCGCTAGGCAAAACCAACTACTGCCTGCGCGCCTTGATCGACAAGGGTTGGGTGAAGGTCAACAACTTCCGCAACAGCCAGAACAAGCTCGCTTATGCTTATGTGCTCACGCCCAGTGGTTTGCGCGCCAAGGGCAGCGCGACTTCCGAATTCCTGCGCCGCAAGCAGGTCGAGTTCGAAAACCTGGAACGGGAAATCGCCGAGTTGCGACGGGAAGTTGCGGATGGCGATGTCGGCGTACAACAAAGGGCATCGATAAAATGAGCGTGATACTGGTATTGGGCGGCGCTGGTTACATCGGCAGTCATGCCTGTAAAGCCCTGGCGGCGGCGGGTCATACGCCGGTCGTCTACGACAATCTGGTCTTCGGCCACCGCTGGGCGGTTCGCTGGGGGCCGCTGGAGGAAGGCGACCTCGCCGACCGGGCACGCCTGGACGAGGTGTTCCGGCGCTGGAAACCCGATGCGGTCATGCATTTCGCGGCGTTCGCGTTCGTCGGCGAGTCGGTCATCGATCCGGGCAAGTACTACCGGAACAATGTAGCTGCCACGCTCGCGCTGCTGGAAACCATGCGCGATCATGGCGTCAATCAGCTGGTGTTCTCCAGCACCTGCGCCACCTATGGCGTTCCCGACCACAGCCCGATCGACGAAGAGCACCCGCAGCGGCCGATCAATCCTTACGGCGCGTCGAAACTAATGGTGGAACGCATGCTCGCCGACTTTGGCGCGGCCCATGGCCTGCGCTCGACGACGCTGCGTTATTTCAATGCCGCTGGCGCCGACGCCGCCGGCGAAATCGGCGAGGACCACGACCCGGAAACGCACCTGATCCCGCTGGTGCTGGAGACGGCGCTGGGCCTGCGCCCGGAACTGGTGATTTACGGGGAGGATTACCCGACTGCCGATGGTACTTGCATACGCGACTACGTCCATGTCGACGACCTCGCGCAGGCGCACCTGCTCGCGCTCGACGCATTGGCGACGGCATCGCCGGGCGTGACCTGTTACAACCTCGGCAATGGCCAGGGCTTTTCGGTCAAGGAAGTCATCGCATCGGCCGAGCGTGTCACCGGCCGGTCCGTGAAAGTGCAGGTCGGTCCGCGTCGCGCCGGCGACCCGCCGAGCCTGGTCGGCAGCGCCGAGAAAATTCGTCGCGAATTGGGCTGGACGCCGCGCCACGCCGACATCGACGGCATCGTCGGTACGGCATGGCGGTGGTTGAACCGCCACCATCGGGATCGCGTGGCGGCGCAGCAGTCGAGGGAGAAACTGCCCGATGCCGAGCCAGCGCCTGCGCCCTCGGTCCTTGCCGAGACCCCGCACGAAGCGACCCAATCGGAATTCTTCGGCCACGCGCATGTCACCGAAATCACCGCCAAGGGGCAGTCGCTGGGCAGCGACCTGCGCGAGATTTGGGCCTATCGCGACCTACTCAGCCTGTTGGTCAGGCGTGACATCAGCATCCGATACAAGCAGAGCGCGCTCGGCGTGGCCTGGGCGGTACTGCAACCGGTCGTGCCGATGCTGATCTTCAGCCTCGTGTTTGGGCGCTTCGCCAAGCTGCCGTCCGAGGGCTACCCGTATTCGGTGTTCACCCTGGCTGCCTTGCTGCCCTGGCTGTATTTCGCCCGCGCGCTGAGCAGTACGAGCGACAGTATCGTCGGTGCCTCCAACCTGGTCACCAAGATCTATTTCCCACGGCTGATCATCCCGCTCAGCAAGGCCATCTCCGGCTTGGCCGATTTCGGGGTCGCGTTCGTCGTCCTGGCCCTGGTCATGGCCTGGTACCGGATCGTGCCCGGACCGGCGCTGCTGATGCTGCCGGTGTTCATCGTCGTCACCACCCTGACGGCGTTCGCGCTCGGCCTGTGGCTGACGGCATTGAACGTAAAATACCGCGACATCGGCTTGCTTCTGCCATTCCTGATCCAGGTCTGGATGTATATCTCGCCGATCGCCTATTCGACCACTTTGGTGCCGGAACACCTGCGTTGGCTGTACAGCCTCAATCCCATCGTCGGCGTCGTCGAGGGCTTTCGTTGGAGCCTGCTTGGCAACACGCCGCCGGATCCGGGCCCGATGCTGCTTTCCTTTGGCATCGTCCTGGTACTGCTAGTGAGCGGGTTGATCAATTTCCGCCGTACTGAACGTACGTTCGCCGACGTGATCTGACCGCATTGGCATTTCCAGCATGAAATGCATCGTGCATATCGGCACCGAGAAGACTGGGACCAAGACCATCCAGGAATTCCTGCATCTCAACCGCGATGCGCTGTTGCGCCAAGGCGTGGCATTCCCGCAGTCGGCGGGCTTGAAGAACGACGAGCGCCTGGCGCTGGCGGACTACAACCCCGACCGCATGGACTACCTGCGCAAGGCGCGGGGGCTGGTGTCGCCGCAACGGCTGGAACAGCATCGGCACGAATTGTTCTGCGAGTTGCAAGCCGAATTGCGCGAGATCGCCCCGGATCGCACCGTTGTCTTTTCCTGCGAACTGATCCAGTCGCGACTGCGGACCCCCGAGGAACTGCAGCGCCTACGGGAGCTGCTCGAAGCGCTTGGTTTCAACGACATCCGGATCCTGGTCTACCTGCGCCACCAGGTCGACATCGCGACCTCGCTATATTCGACCGCGGTGTCGAACGGCATCACCGAAGAGCCGCCGCCGCCCGACGACGAATATTTCGGCAACGTCTGTGACCATCGTCGGACGCTGCTGCGGTTCCGGGAAGCATTCGGCGAACGCTCGGTGATGCCGAGGCTGCACGACCACGATTCGTTCGTCGGCGGCGAATTGTTGACGGACTTCATGGACTGCATCGGCCTTTCCGATGCGAGCGGCGTGTTGCAGTTTCCCTCGCCACAGAATCTGAGCCTGCCGCGCCTGGCCATCGAACTGCTCAGGCGGATCAACCACGATGTGCCGATGCTCGATGAGCACGACCAACCTAACCGGGTGCGGATCGGACTGGTCAAGATGGTCAGGAATGCCTTCGACTCCGGTGCGCCGTATGTCATGCCGGCGGAATTGCGCCTGGCCTACGAGCGCGCCTTCGCGGAAAGCAACGAATGGGTGCGGGCGGAATATTTCCCCGGCCGCGACCGCCTTTTTCCGCCGGCGGACGAGGCGGAAGCCGAACCGAACGGGATCGAAGCGCAGGAGTTCGACGCGATCGCGCGTTTCGTCTCCGACGTCTGGCTGTACAACACCAAGAGCTTGCTTGCGATCACCGATTCAACGTCGTTCCGGATCGCCGAGCGCCTGTCCAAACTTAAATCCCGACTGTGGCACTGAATTCGACATGAGCAAGCCCGCGATCACCATCGAAAATATCGGCAAACGTTACCGGCTCGGCCAGACCCACGAGCATACGCTCAGCGATCGGTTGGTCCGGCTGGCCCGGCAACTGGGCGGAAAGGCGACGGCCGACGTGGCGCCTGCCGAAGAATTCTGGGCACTGCGCGACATCAACCTCGAGATCGGCGAGGGCGATTCGGTCGGAATCGTTGGCGGCAACGGCGCGGGCAAGTCGACTCTGCTCAAGATCCTGTCGCGCATCACCCAGCCGAGCACCGGTCGCGTCTTGGTGCGCGGCCGGATGTCGAGCCTGCTCGAGGTCGGAACCGGCTTCCATCCCGAGCTTACCGGCCGCGAGAACGTCTTCCTCAACGGCACTATCCTTGGCATGCGGCGAGCGGAGATCGCTCGCAAGTTCGACGAAATCGTCGCGTTTTCCGGGGTCGAGAAATTCATTGATACGCCGGTCAAGCGCTACTCGTCCGGCATGCACGTGCGGCTGGCGTTTGCGGTTGCAGCCCACCTGGAGCCAGACGTACTGATCATCGACGAGGTGCTGGCAGTAGGCGATTCCGAATTCCAGAAACGATGCCTCGGCAAGATGGACGATGTCGCCCGCGAGGGACGCACCGTGATCTTCGTCAGCCATAACATGGCGGCGATCCAGAAGCTGTGTTCGCGTGCCGTCTGGATACGCAAGGGTCAACTCGCCGGCAACGGCGCGCCGACCGACGTGATCGACGCCTATCTGGATTCGTTGGGTGCGCCGACCGGAACGGAAGTCTTCGATGCTCCCGGCTACATGTATCGATACGACCCGCATGCGGCGGCACCCCAGGACGCCCGCGTGATCAGCCTGCAGGCGCTCGGCCGCGACGATCGCCCGTTGCGGGAGATCGGCACCTGGGACCCGGTCCGCTTCCGGATCGAGTTCGAGGTCAGGGGCGCGTTCCCTAGCTTTTCCGCCGAGTTGCAGATCTGGTCGCGCGACGGTGTTCCCCTGTTCCACAGTTCGACGTCGCCGGACCAGAATCGGCCGTTTGGCGTAATTCCCGGACGCTACCGCGTCGACTGCGATTTTGAGCAGTTCCCGCTAGCCCAGGGCGACTACCAGATAGGACTACGCCTCGCCATACCTTGCATCGAATATGTTTGGCGAAACGACGCCTTGTGCAAATTGCACGTCGCGGCCCGGGACATTTTCGATTCCGGAAAGCCGCCGGCCAGCATCAACTATCTTGTTGCCACCGCGCACCAGTGGTCGGCACCGCAAGCGCTGCTAGCGCAACAGGTGGCGGAGCCGAAGTGAAGGTAGCCATCCTGGGCGGCGGCGCCGTCACCCGGATCTTCTACCTGCCGGCGTTTCGCGCCGGAGTGGCAGAGTTGCAGTTGGTCGCCGTCGTCGACCCCTCGGTTAAGTCGCTAGAGCAGCTTGAAGATCTTCCGGATGGCGTGGAAAAGATCGTTGCGTCGTTCCAGGCGTATCTCGGCGGTCTCGTGCCCGGGAGCATCGATGCGGTCATCGTGGCGTTGCCACACCACCTGCACGAGGAATGCGTGGTCGCCGCATTGCACAAGGGTTTGCATGTGTTCTGCGAAAAACCGTTGGGCCTGACGACCGACAGTATCCTGCGCATGCAAGCCGCCGCTGCCGCTGCCTCGCGCCAGCTCGTCGTCTGCCAACCGCGGCGTTCCTTTCCTGCCGCGACCGCCATACGCGACCTGTTGCGAACCGGTTGGCTCGGCGCCATCCGCTCGGTCCGGTGGCGCGAAGGCCAGGCCTATGCGTGGCCGGCGGAATCCCTGGCGCAGGTCTTGGAAGAGCACGGTGGCGGCGAGTTGTACGACATCGGCGCGCACGCATTCGACCTGCTGGCCTGGTGGTTGGGCGAGTTGCGCGTGGTGTCGTATTCAGACGATTCGGCCGGCGGAACCGCCGCCGAATTCAGGATTGGTCTGGCGACCGCGACCGGCATTCCGGTTGTCGTGGAGTTGTCGAGGCTGTATCCGCTCGCCAACACCGTCGAGATCGAACTGGAGCGCGGGACGATCGTCTGGCCGCTCAAGAACCCGGAGGCGTTTTCGGTCACGACGACGATCGCCGGCGAGCCCCGCACGGCGACCATTGCTACTGCTTCGAACGGTGTGTCGATGCTCAATGCAGTGGCGTTGCAGTTGCAGGACTTCGAAAAGCGCATCCGGGGACTGCCCAGTGATGGTGTTGGCGCGGAAGTCGCACTCGAATGCGCACGCATTTTCGATCAATGCCGGGAACGACAACATCGCAAATCCCGCGCTGGCGAAATCGCTTCCGGCAAGCGGGCGGTCGTGACCGGCGCGGGCGGGTTCATCGGCACGCGCCTGGTCGAGTTCCTCGACGATCGGGGTACGCCGGTGTTGGCGCTGGCACGGCGCGCGCAATCTTGCGTGCGCCTGGCGCGACGAGCTGTAGACATCCGGCTTGCGGA
Organism: Gammaproteobacteria bacterium; assembly: GCA_025356635.1. Taxonomy (GTDB): domain Bacteria; phylum Pseudomonadota; class Gammaproteobacteria; order Xanthomonadales; family Xanthomonadaceae; genus Arenimonas. The sequence goes on along the minus strand of JANXRY010000027.1, from coordinate 24,541 downwards.
TATTCGCGAGGCCGCGCAACTGGACAAAGCGTTGTCTGGCGGCGGCGACGTGATCTACCACTGCGCCGTCGCGTCCGGTGGCGCCGAGATCGTCTGGAAGACCGTCGTCGACGGCACGGTGAACGTGTTGCTCGCGGCAGAGCGTCACGGTTTCAGGCGTGTTGTCGTATTCAGCAGCATGCTGGCCTTGGGAAATCCTGCCGCCGATGGAACCGTCGACGACGACTCGGCGGCCAAGGGTTCCGAGTTGCAATACGCGAACGCCAAGCGCGAGATGGAGCGCCGCTGCCAGGAGTTCGCGAAGACGAGCCGGGTTGAGGTAGTGATCCTGCGACCGACCTGCGTGTTCGGTCCGTTCGGACGCGATTTCGGATCGGCACAGTTGGATGCCCAGTGCTCTGGCGAATTCTTCCTGCTTGACTCAGGGCAGGGTCTCGCGAACCTGGTGTACGTGGATAATCTTGTCGAAGCCGCGTTGCTCGCGGCAGATGCCGATTGCCCGAGCGGCTCGGCCATGATCGTGAACGAGGAAGAATGGCCGATAACCTGGTCGGAGTTCTACCTGCCGCAGATGCGGCGCGCGTTCGGCGACGACATCGCCGTGCCCGACGTGGTGATGACCACGCTTCGGCAGCTCGCCGCCGTGCATCGTCGCGAACGCTCGTTCCCGACGGTATTCCGGCAAGCGATCAGGAACTATCCCGCTTGCGCCGACTGGGTCTCCCGGAATCGCTTGTTTCGCGGCTGGCAGCGCTTGCGTTCCGCCGTTCGCGGCAAGCCGGCCGTTGGGCAATCGGCGCCGACGACTCCGAGGCCGGCGGATCCGGCTCGAGAACATCGCAAGACACTGGAAGCCTCGGTCAGCCAGGCCCGTGAATTCCCGTATGCGGAGTTCTTCCAGAGTTTTTTTTCGACCCAGGCGATCTACCGTTCCGATCGCGCGCGGCATTGGCTTGGCTGGCATCCGCGCGTCGACCGGGCTGCGGCGATGACCGAAACCCTGGCTTGGGTCGCGCGTGCGTACCCGCATGATGACGCACAGATGGGATCCCTGCCATGAACTCTCCGCGTGTCAGCGTGGTAACCCCTGCCTTCAACGCCAGCGCGACGCTTCGGGAGACTGTCAATAGCGTTTTGATGCAAACCTACGGCGATCTGGAATGCCTGGTCATCGACGACGGATCTACCGACGGCACCAACGAGCTGGTGAAGCAACTCGCGGCACAAGATGCCCGCGTTCGCTTGCTGGTTCATCAGAGACACGGCAACCAGGGCACAGCACAATCCCGAAACCTGGGACTCAGATGCGCGCGCGGCGAGTTTATTGCCTTTCTCGATGCCGACGATGCATGGCTACCTGACAAACTGGAACGGCAACTGGAGATCATGGACCTTCGCCCGGAGGTGGGATTTGTCTTTGGCGATGTCTACCTGTCAGTCAACAGCGATCGTTCGTATCCAATGTCGGCCCAGCCCTTGAGCCGAGACTCTTTTCGCGAGTCGATGGCGACGATGTTCAACGCCGACATTCGCGCGCCCGCCCGGATCCTGAATCTGCAGCTTGCTCCATCCACATTCGTTCCATCGCCCACGCCGCTGGTCAGGCAGTCACTGTTTGCCAATGGCCTTGAGTTCGTCGGCCCGCCGCACCTGAATACCATGTACGAGGATTTCCTGATGTGGCGGGTTCTATCCATGCGCACACAGGTCTTCTGCATGCAGGAGCCACTGGCAATCTACCGGGTCCACTACGACAGTTTCACCAATCAGTTCAAGCTGCATCACTCGATCGTAGATCATTTGTCCGGGATCGAGGAAATCGAACTTTGTTTTCTCGAACAATGCCAGGATGTCATCCCTGACGAGTGGCGGCCCATTCTTTGGGAAAATCAGAAAACCCGACTCCTCGGTGGCGCACATCACACGCCTTGGCGACAACTACCGCGCATGTTGAAGCTCGCGCATCGCTACGGTGTTGCATCCGACGTGCTGTTGCGACGAATCCGCAAGAGTGTGTTTGACTTGCGTTACTGGCAGCATCAGAAAAGAAAACAATTGTTGGGCAAGACGGGTAGCCGATGAAGCGACTTCCGATTCACATCGACGGCCTGATCTACGCCAGACAAGCGCATGGCGGGATCAGCCGTAACTTCACCAACCTGATCAATGCCTTGGCTCGCATGCCCGATGCCGAGGTCAATCTCTACCTGGAGCCGGGATCGCCAATGCCCGAGGGGATGGTGCCGGTGCGCACCCACGTGCTTCCGGCCATCGCGCAAATGCAGTCAACAAGATTTTTTCCCCGGCTTTCGGTGTCGCTGTCCGAGCGAAAGCGACGTTCGTTCTGGTCTTCGACCCGGCCGGGCGTATTCCATTCATCCTATTATTCGTCTCCCGACGGGGTGTCGATACCCCAAGTCCTGACCATGCACGACACGATTTTCGAAGACTTCCCACAAATGTTCTGCACCGAACGGCACCAGCGGCGCATACGGGAAAAGGAAGTGGCGTTCCGGCGCTGCAGCGCGGTGGTATTCCCGTCGGAATTCGCGAAGGCCAGGGCCAGCGCGTACTACGACGTGGCGGGAAAGCTTGCCTTGACAATCCCCCACGCGCTGGATCCGCGGTTCCTCGACACGCCGTCCGAAGACACGGTAGTCCGGTTCCGCGAACGCGTCTCGCCCGGTCGCCCGTTCCTGTTGCATGTCGGATCGCGCTTTCTGCACAAGAACGTGGCGAGGCTGCTCGAAGCCTACGCGGGCTGGAGCAGGAAGGGCGAATTCTCGCTCGTGTTGGCCGGCGGCGGGCCGTTGGAGCCCGATGAGGAAGCATTGTTGCGCGAACTTAGGCTGGGCGGCGACGTAATCGTGATTCCCAGATTGAGCGACGACGACCTCGCCTGCGCCTATTGCGCGGCCACGGCTTTCGTTTTCCCGTCACTGAGCGAAGGCTTCGGCTTCCCGCTGCTGGAGGCGCTCGCCTTCGGTTGTCCGTCGGCCTGTTCGAACGCAGCCTCTCTGCCCGAGGTCGGTGGGGACGCGCCGGTTTATTTCGACCCTTGCGACACCGCCGACATCAGGATGGCCCTGGACGCCGTGGTCGCGTTGGTCGGCGACGACGGCCGGTGGCAGTCTGCGCGCGCCCGGGCCAGGACCCGGACGTGGGCCGATGTTGCCGCGGAATACCTGGATTTCTACCGTGCCGGCCTCCATCGCCAAGGCGATCGGGCGTGAGCGTACTTTCGATGGGAGTCAATTGATGTCGCTTGCCGTTGTCATCACCACCATCCAGTCGCCGACACCGGCGGTACGCTCGCTCGCCGAGAAATTGCGGCCGCTGGGCGCCAACCTCATCATCATCGGCGACAAGAAGGGTCCGGCAAGTTTTCACGTCCCCGGTGCCGATTTCTACAGCCTGGCCAGGCAACTCGAGTCCCCGTTCGAATTGGCGCGAAAACTTCCGGTCGGCCACTACACCCGCAAAAACGTCGGTTACCTGGAAGCGATCCGGGCCGGCGCGGAATGCATCTACGAGACCGACGACGACAATGCGCCTCTGTCGAACTGGAGTCCGCGCCAATTGCAGGCGGAAGTGCGGGTCGCCGGTGCCGGCGGCTGGGTCAACGTCTACCGCTGTTTCAGCCAAGAACGAATCTGGCCGCGTGGGCTGCCGCTGGATGGACTGGTCGATTCCTTCGATCGTGGCGTGCCGATCGCAAGGGCGGTGTCGTCGGTGCGCGCGCCGATCCAGCAAGGCCTGGCAAACGGTTCTCCCGACGTCGATGCGATATGGCGGTTGGTCCTTGATCGTCCGTTCGATTTCGACGACGGCCCCAGCGTACTGTTGCAGCCGGGTTCCTGGTGTCCTTTCAACAGCCAGAGTACGTGGTGGTGGCCGGACGCCTTTCCCTTGCTTTACTTGCCCAGCCATTGTTCGTTCCGCATGACCGATATCTGGCGCAGCTTCGTTGCCCAGCGTTGCCTGTGGGAACTCGGGCTCGGCGTCGTCTTCCACGCGCCGGAAGTCGTGCAAGATCGCAACCTGCATGACTTGATGCGCGACTTCAACGACGAAATTCCTGGATACCAACGCAATCGCGAACTCGCCACCGTGCTGGCCGACACGTCGCTGGATTCCGGAGCCGATTCCGTCATCGGAAATCTCCGGAAGTGTTATCAAGCCCTGGTCGCGCAGGGCTTCTTCCAGGCAGCTGAGCTCGAATTGCTGGCTGCATGGTGCGAAGGGATCGAGGAGGCGCGATGAACGGGCGTCCGCTGGTTTCGATTATCGTCCCAAGTTACAACCAGGGGCGCTTCATCCGGCGCACGCTGGAGTCAATCCTGTCCCAGGACTATCGCCCGATCGAGATCATCGTCATCGACGGCGCATCCACCGACGAGACGGTGGCGATCCTGAAAGAATTCGGTTCTGCCCCGGAATTGAACTGGGTGTCGGAGAAGGACAGCGGCGTTGTCGAGGCGGTGAACAAGGGTTTCGCCAAGGCGCGCGGCGAGATTGGCGCGATCCAGAGTTCGGACGATTTCTACTTGCCGGGCGCGATCTCCGCCGGTGTCGCCGCGCTGTCTGCGGACCCGCAACTGGCATTCGCGTTCGGAGACATCACCAAGGTCGATGCCGACGGTCACGAGCTGTCGCGCACCGAGTTGCCTGGGTACTCGCTGGAAGGCGTGCTCAGCCTGGAAACATGGATCCCGCAGCCGTCGACTTTCTTCCGCATGGCGATGGCGAAATCCTTGGGCGGTTGGCGCAGCAGCGTACCGTATGCCGCCGATACCGACCTGTGGTTCCGGATGGCAATGCAGGCGCCCGCGACCAAGATCCCGCGATTGATGGCGCAACGCTCGATGCACGAAGGGCAACGGGACGGCCAGGGTGCGCGCATCGTGCGCGACTACGGCCTGGCCATCGATACTTTGCCCGGCCTTGAATCGGCATCGGCGCAAGTCAGGGGCGCAGCGCGGGCCGGGAAACTCCTGATGGCGAATCGGTACGGCAAGAAGCCCGGCGAGTTGGTCCGTGCCGGTCGACTTTGGCGGGCGGCGATTGCCTACTCGCCGATTTTCAGCCGATACCCGCTGCGCGATTTCATTCCGGGCGGACCGAAATTGCGAGCGGTGGTTTCGAGTTGGGCGCACCAAGTGGGGTTGCGCTGATGTGCGGAATCTTCGGAATGATCGGACGGCGCGACCATGCCGGATTGCGCGAGGCGGCGCTGAGTTTGCGCCACCGCGGTCCGGATGGTTTCGGCGAATGGGCCTCGGACGATCGGATCGCCTACCTTGCCCACAACCGCCTCGCTATCATCGACCTAAGCGACGCTGCGCGCCAGCCGATGGCGAACGAGGACGGCTCGATCCAGATGACGTTCAACGGCGAGATCTACAACTATCTCGAGTTGCGCGCCGAATTGATCGCCGCCGGACACGAGTTCCGGTCCCGGTCCGACTCGGAAGTCATCATCCATGGTTACGAGCAGTGGGGCGATGGCATCGTCTCCCGGTTGCGCGGGATATTCGCGTTCGGCCTGTGGGACCAGGCCAGGAAGCGATTGTTGCTGGCGCGGGATCGTCTCGGCGTGAAGCCCGTTTACTATTCTGTGCTCGGCGGCGAGTTCGCGTTCGCCTCGGAGTCGAGGGCGTTGTTGCCACTGATGGCAAGCCCGAACAGCCCCAACGTCGCCGCGCTGCTCAGTTTCCTTCGCGTCGGTTATGTCCAGGGCAGCCAGTCGATCTGGGACGGCGTATTCCGCCTGCCGCCCGCCACCACCCTCGGCTTCGACGCCGAGCAGGGCACGGTTGCCATGCATCGTTACTGGACGCTGCCGGAAGCGACGCGGGCGATGTCGGACGAGGACGCCATCGCTGCGACCAGCGACCTGTTGACGGCGTCGGTCAGGGAGGAACTGGTCAGCGACGTCCCGATCGGCGTGTTCCTCAGCGGAGGCATCGATTCGTCGCTGATTGCGGCGGTTGCGGCACAGGCTCGCCCCGGGGTCGAGAGTTTCTTCGTCGACTTCCCCGGCTGGAAGGGCTCCGAGCGCGAGGATGCCACCGCCGCCGCCGCGCATGTCGGCAGTCACCACCACACCAGCGATATCGATGCGGCCAGTTTCACCTTGAACGATCCGCAGCATGCCCGCGAATTCTTCCATGCCTTCGACGAGCCGATGGCCGACATTTCGATCCTGCCGACTTGGCATCTCGCGCGGGTCGTTCGCGAGCGGGTCACGGTCGCCTTGTCCGGCGATGGTGGTGACGAGTTGTTCGGAGGCTATTCCTGGTACCGACAGGTGAAAGCAACGCCGAGGCGGCGCCTGGCCTGGTTCGTCGAACGTGTTCGCCGGCGGTTCGGATTCGGGCGCGAATGGCCGGAGGGCTGCGCCAACCAGGGCGAGTACTACCACCTGCTGCATTTCCCGTCGTTCACCAAGGGTGAGTTGCAGTTGCTGTTTCCGCAATGGTGCGAGCAAATTGCGCAGTTGCAGGCGGGCATACGCATCGATCCGGTAGCCGAAGCCAAGGGCGACATAGCCCGGCAATGGCAGTACCTCGACGTCCAATCGTTCCTGGTGGATTGCAACCTGGCGCGCGTGGACCGCGCATCCATGGCGCATGGGCTCGAAGTTCGGGTACCTCTGCTGGACCATCGTCTGGCAGAGTTGGCCTTGTCGCTGCCCCCGGAATTGGACGCCAGCGAAAGCGGCGGCAAGGGCGTGCTTCGGCGAGTTTCAGCGAAATACCTGCCGCCGAAACTCCAGCGCAAGCCCAAACAGGGATTCTCGTTTCCGCTCGACCGCATCGTCGCCACGGAAACGATGCGATCAACGGTGCTCGATGGCGAGCTGGTGCGGCGCGGTCTGTTGAACCCGGCCGGCGTGCACGCGTTCATGGCCAAAGTGGAACCCGAGTTCAAGCTCTGGGTGCTGTTCGTGCTGGAAAACTGGGCGCGCGAGTGGCTTTACAAGGAAGGGGCGGCGTGAGCCCGATGCCATGAACCCGTTGCGAAGACTGCACGACCTTCCGGGCGTACTGGTGCGCGACCTCGGTCGTTATCGGCGGGCATTGGCGCATTCCGGACCCGGATTCCGCAGCGATCCGCAAGGGTGGATTTCGATCTCGAACCGAATCGAACGTCTGGTCAGCGACGAAGGAATTCCTGGCCTCCGATGCGACTGGGAATGGGGTAGTGCCCTGCACGCAGCGGGCGTCCTGCCTGCGCTCGCGCGCCGGATCATGCATGCGGCACTGGCGGAGTGGCCGATCGAGTTCGCGAACATTCCGCGCGTGGTCGCCGACGCGCCGAAGATATCCTTCATCTTCGCCCACGCCGGCCGCGAGCGGCTGCCGCAGCTCGTGCACACGATCCGGTCGGTCTATGCGCAGCGTGACGTTGCCTGTGAAGTGGTGGTCGTCGACCAAACGCCGACGCCACTGCTGCCGGCACTGCCCATGCCCATGACCTATCGGCATCTGGTGAAAGAGGCAGGCGCCCCGGCCTGGCAGAAAACCCTCGCGTACAACGTCGGCGCGCGCCTCGCCCGGGGTTCCATCCTGGTATTCCACGACGGCGATGTCTGCGTACCGGCGGCCTACGGGCGCGAATTGGTCGACTGCATGGACCGGCGCGGCTTCGCGGCGGCGTCGCTGCAACGTTTCCTGTTCTATCTCGACGCCGCCGGCACCCAGCGTTGCGAATGGGTGGATGGCTTCGCCAACGATTGCACGCCGGCCTCGGTCGCCCAGAACTGGAAAGGCGGCACGATTGCGATCTCGCGCGAAGGCTTGCAGGCCATCGGCGGTTTCGACGAGCGATTCACCGGCTGGACCGGCGAAGACGTCGAGTTCTTCGACCGCTGCCTGGCGCTGCGCCATTGCCGCAACGGCTACCTGCCATTCGTGCACCTCTGGCATCCGCCCCAGCCGTCCAAGTCCGGTCCGCAACGGGAACAGAACCTGGCGTTTTTCCAGAATGTCATGACCGAGCCGCGGGCGGACCGAATCCAGCGACTGAGGCAAGGGCAATGAAACTGCGATTCGGAATCGTCGGCTGCGGGGCAATTTCCGAGGAGATGCACATTCCGACGCTGCTGGCCTGCCCGGAAGTCGAATTGGTCGCCTTGGTCGACGCGGACCGGCAACACGCCGAGCGCATGGCCGCGACGCATGGCATCGGCCTGGCCTTGCAAGACCTCGCCGAAGCCGGCGGCAAGCTCGATGCCGTGGTGGTGTGCACGCCGCCGCATGTGCGCCCTGGCATCGTCGCTCGCGCGTTCGCGATGGGATTGGACGTTTTCTCGGAGAAGCCCCTGGCCAATACGTCGGCCGAATGCGCAACGATGGTCGCGGCCGCGCGCGACGCGGACCGGATTCTCGCCGTATCGCACCAGTATCGGTTTTTCCCGGTTCGCCGCGACCTGCCGGATATCGCAGCCAGACACGGCCTGGGCAGGATACTGTCGGTGGATATCAGCGAAGGCGCGCCGTACGGATGGAACCTGCGCAGCGGCTACACCTTCCTTCGCGATCAGGTCAGCGGTGGCGTCGTGATCAACGCCGGCGTGCACTCGCTGGATTCCTTGATCCAATGGTTCGGGGATCCCGTAATTGATCGCTATGAAGACGACTCGCTGGGTGGGCTGGAAAGCAATGTCCGGTCTTCCCTGGTGTTTCCTGGCGGAGTCACCGCGAATTTCCGGATCAGCCGGACCTGCCGGCTGTCCAATCTTTTCCGCGTGCGTTGCGAGCAGGGCACCATCGTCTTCAACAACCGGACGGCGGTGGAATACCGGGTCGAAGCGGGCGGAGCATGCGCCGAGCATCGTCTTCCCGATCCGGCGCAGTCGCCACAGGATTGCTGGCGCGCGCAGTTCGAGGATTTCATCCACGCCGTCCGCGACCGGCGCCGGCCGGTCGTCGACGGTGAAGAGGGTAGCCGAGTGATCGCGCTCGTGGACGAAATGTACCGGATGAAGCGCGGCCGCCCGTTATCGACTTCGCCACCGTTGCCCGGAGCGACCTGGTGAGCGGGCAGGGCAAGCGCGCGCTGGTGATCGGCGGAACCGGATTCATCGGCGGCCGGCTGGCGGAACGACTGATACTGGAACAGCAGGCCGCCGTCCGCGTGACCGTCCGCGACTGGCGCAAAGCGGTGTGGATATCGCGAACCAGCGCGGAACTCGTGCCCGGCGACGTGATGGACCGGGATTCGATGTCGGCGGCCATGCGCGACTGCGACACGGTTTTCCATTGTGCCAGCAGCCAGGCCGAATCCGGCGGTTACATGGCGACCAATCGCGAGGGAACGACCAACGTCATCGCCGCGTGCGTCGCCGCCGGGGTCCGACGGCTCGTCTATGTCAGCACGGTCGCGGTGCACGCGGCCAAGCCCGGCGTCAGGCTGTCCAGCCGTTCGCCCTTGCTGCAATCCGGCCGCGACTACAGCGATTCGAAGGTGGTTGCCGAGCGACTGGTGGACGCCGCCCACGAATCCGGTGGGCTGGAAACGGTGATCATTCGCCCGACCTACGTCTGGGGCCCGCGCTCGAGTCTGTTCACGACGCGGCAGTTGCGCGAGATGAAAGCAGGTACGTTCAAGTACGTCGACGCCGGTTTGGCAATCGCCAATGCCGTCTACATCGACAACCTGGTCGACGCGCTGGTCGCTTCGGGCGCGAGTTCCCTGGCCGAAGGCCGGCGCTTCCTGATCACCGACGGCGCTGCCTATACCTGGCGCGATTTGTTCGAACCGTATGCCCGCCTGCTGGGAATCGGAGCCATTCCGTCGGTGCCGTCGGCCTTCGCGTCTTCCCGATGGGGAGGACGTGCGGTCGACCACTCTGGCACGGCCTTGGGCAAGCTGCTGGGGGAACGCAGCATTCCCGTGCGTGCCGTCAGGCGAGCCGTGAAAATGACACACGACCGGTTGCGCAAGCGTTTCGTCGATTCCTGGGAACTCAACAAGTTCGCGTACAACGAATTGGCCGACATCGAGGAGGCCAGGCGCGTGCTTGGCTATTCGCCCCGCCATGACCTGGCGAGCGGCATGGCCGAGACGATTCTCTGGGTTCGCGACCAGCTGGGCTTCGAACTCGGACTGGAAGAAACCTGATGGCACTGGTCACGTTGACGTTCGACGATGCGCTCGACGTCCATCTCGATGCTGCCATGCCAATCATGGAACGGAGCGGACTACGCGGAACGTTCTTCGTCAATGTGGGCGATGCCAGCTTCGCGAAGCGACACCTCGACTGGATCGCGGCGGCGGCTCGCGGCCACGAGCTCGGCAATCATTCGGTCTTCCATCCGGGCGTGTCGAGCAAACCCTGGGTGACGGAAGGCATCGCGCTGGAGCGCTACACGCTTGATCGCATGCGCCACGAACTGGTGGTCGCCAGCCAGATCTTGACCATGATCGATGGCAACACCGAGCGCACTTTCGCCTTCCCATGCAGCAATCCGTGGTTGGGCGAAGCGGGGTGGCCGCGTCGCCTGTTGACACGCATCGGACTGGAACGCACTCGCTTGATGGGCTGGGTCGACCGGTTCGGCCTGGATTTCGGTTCGACGCTCGTCGACTACACGCCGCTGGCGCGAGAATTGTTCGTGGCCGCGCGTTGCGGTGGAATCGAACCGGGAAAGCTGCCGACGATCCCCCCTGATCAGCATCGTGTGCGCGGCGTGGCCGGCGATGATCAGGATCTGCCTGCGTTGTTGGCGGCGCTGGAAAAAGCGATCGCGAAGGACGCATGGTTGATCTTCGTGTTCCATGGTATCGGTGGCGGCCACCATATGTCCTGCGATGCCGATGTCTTCGCGCAACTGGTCGCGACATTGGCCGCCGACCCGCGCGTAGAAATCGTGACGTTCATGGAAGGCGCGAAGCGTTGTTGGGGAGGTGCGAGCGGCAATGGCTGAGTGTGTGCCCGATCTGGTTTCGACCATCATCCCGGTCTACAACCGGCCGGCGATGTTGCGGCAGGCCGTCGATAGCGTGCTGGCGCAAACCTGGCGTCCGATCGAGATCATCATTGCCGACGATGGTTCGACCGACGACACGACCGAAGTCGGCAAAACGCTGGAACAGGCCAACCCGGGCGTCGTGCGCTACCTGTGGAATCCCAATCGCGGCGCCGGGCCGGCCCGGGAATCGGGGCGCCAGATCGCCCGCGGCGAATTCATCCAATACCTGGACAGCGACGACCGGCTATGGCCGCGAAAGTTCGAGGTACAAATCGCGGCATTGCGCGCGAATCCGGATTGCGGAATTGCTTACGGCCAGATCCGGCTGTGTCGCGACGGCGAGCCGCCATCCGAATCACCGCACAAGTGGAGCGGCAGGAAACTGGAGACTCTGTTCCCGTGGTTGTTGGTCGATCGCTGGTGGAACACCGATGCGCCGCTGTGGCGTCGTTCGGTTTGCGACCGGATCGGCGCCTGGTCGGACTTGCGCTACTCGCAAGACTGGGAATACGACGCGCGCGCCGGCGCCCTCGGCGTGCGCCTGGCGTATTGCCCGGAGTTCGTGTGCGACCAGAGCCACCATGCGACCAATCGCCAGACCGGTAGCGGCAAGTGGCTGGCTCCTGCCGCGAAAGTCATTTTCTTTTCCCGGCTGTTTGAGCACGCGACAAGTGCCGGCATGACCGCGGATGCGGCGGAAATGCGGCATTTCTCCCGCTGGGTGTTTTCGCATTCGCGGCAATGCGCCGTCGACGGTGACGCCGAATCGGCGCTGGCCTTGTATGCCCTGGCCGCGCGCGCGGCCGCGCGGCCGTCCGCCGACATGCGCGCGTACCGGCTGATGACCGCGATCGTGGGTTGGCGCAACGCCTCGCGCATCTCCGGATTCGCGCAGGGATTGCTTGGCCGACGGCACGGAAGATTCACGCGCAAGCAGTCGTGGATGACCTGAAGAAATGAGCCGAATTCCGGACGTGTCCGTGGTGATGAGCGCCTACAACAGCGCCGACACCTTGTCGACGACGCTCGACAGCATCTTGCTGCAGGAAGGAATCGAGCTGGAATTCATCGTGGTCAACGATGGATCCACTGATGGTTCGCGCGAGATCCTCGACCAGCGAGCGCGCGTTGACGCGCGACTGCGGCCAATCCATCAGGAGAATTCCGGCCTGACGATGGCGCTGGTTCGTGGTTGTCAGGTTGCACGTGGCATGTTCATCGCGCGGCAGGATGCCGGCGGCGACATCTCGTTCCCCGGTCGACTGCGGCGCCAGTCGGAATTCCTCGAAGCCCATCCCGCCGCCGTGATGGTCAGTTGCGGCACGCGCTTCGTTGGTCCGGACGACAAGTTCCTGTTCGATGTTGTCCAGAGCGACCAGGAATTGGCGATCGGTCTGAGCACGTTGACCATTCCCGGCGTTTGCGGCCCGTCCAGCCATCCCAGCACGATGTTCCGACGGGACGCCTACGAACGCTGCGGCGGGTATCGACCGTATTTTTTCGTTTCGCAGGATATGGATCTGTGGCTGCGCATGGTCGAATTCGGCGCCTGCCTGACCATGCCCGACGTCCTGGTGCAGGCACGGTATTCGCTCGGGATCTCCAGTCGACTGCGTGACCAGCAATTCGAGCTTGGCGCGATCGCGATCGAGTGCGCTCGCTGCCGAAGGCAGGGGCTGCCGGAGCCGGCGTTGCCGGATGCTGGCGGTGCCTGGGCCAAGGTCGACCGGATTGTCGATCCGCAGGAATCGTCCAAGCTGCATTATTTCCTCGGTTCCTGTCTCCTGCCGCAGGATCGAAAGCGCGCGAGGGCGCATTTCCGGCAAGTGCTCAAATCCGAGCCGACGCACTGGAAGGCGATGATGCGATTGTTACAGAGCTACCTGCCGACATGAGGAACTTCGAACGCATCAACGTTGCCATGGATTATCTGCGCGCCAACTGGTGGCGATTGTTCGGCGCGCGTATCGGCGCCAAGGCCAGGATTGGTCCGCGCTGCGAATGCCCTTTGCCAGGCAACGTGACGATCGGCGAACGCTCGGTGCTGGAAGCAACGGTGGTGCTCAAGCTGGTCGAGCCCCAGGCTCGGTTGGTGGTTGGGCAGAACACCTTCATCGGCCGGGGCACGATCTTCGATGTCGCCAATGAGGTCCTGGTCGGCGCCGACGTATTGATCGCCCCCGGATGCTTCGTCACCGACCACGATCACGGCATCGACGCCGATGCAACGATCTGGCAGCAAGCGTGTGCATCGAGCACGGTAACGATTGGCGCGGGTGCCTGGCTGGGCGCGAAGGTGATCGTGCTGGCGGGCGTCACCATCGGCGACGGCGCGGTCGTGGCGGCGGGGGCGGTAGTTACCCGTGACGTGGACGCAATGACGATCGTGGCGGGTGTGCCGGCCCGCCAGATCGGCGTGAGGCAAGGACGACAAGGACTCAAATGAGCCAACTATCCGACGACGACAATTTCGATCCGACCCGTGACGGCAAAGTGCCGATGCGACGAACGCCGATCGCACTGCTGCTGCGATCGCTGCAACACATGGCACGCATGCTGTTTTCACGGCACCCGGGTGACCTGTTCGTCTGGCTGAAATCGATGGCGATGCGGCGCAAGCCGCTCAGCTATGCGTTGCCGTGGTTGACCTTCGACGCCATCCGCGTGATCGAGGCGAGGCTTCGGCCGGGAACCAGGGTATTCGAATTCGGTTCCGGGCATTCGACCGTGTATTGGGCCGAAAAAGGCGCCGAATTGTATTCGGTCGAGGACGACGCCTTCTGGTTCGGGATGATGCAGACCAAGCTGCAAGGTCGGCCGGACGTGCATCTTTTCTTCGAGCAGGAACACTGGGACTACGTCGGCCGCGTCGGCAAATGCGAGGGCACGTTCGACATCGTGCTGGTCGATGGAAGCCACCGCAAGGATTGCATGCTTGCGGCGATGCCCATGCTGAAGCCGGGTGGATTACTGGTTGTCGACAACACCGACTGGCACTGGTTCCAGAAGGTATTCCCGCGCATGCCGCCCGACTGGGTCGTCCACCACTATCCCGGTTGCGCGCCGTTCATTGGCCACGCCAGCCAAACCACGGTTTGGGTGAAGCCCTGAACGATATGCCGCTCGTTTCGGTCGTCATCCCCAGCTACCGGCGTTGCGAGATCGTGCTGGCCACGATCGAACAATTCCGTCGACATTATCCTGACCGCTACGAGCTGATCATCGTCGATCAGACCGACGTGGTCCCGACTGCGGATGGAGAACGGATGGCCAGCCTCGATGCGGACGGTTCCATCCGATGGTTGAGGCTTTCGACGCCGTCGATTCCCGCAGCGATGAATACCGGATTGCTGGCGGCCAGTGGCGAGATCGTTTTGTTCCTGGATGACGACATCGAATTGGACGAAAAGCTCGTACCCGCGCACGAGGCGGCGCAGCGCGACGGTGCCCTGGTCGCCGGCCAGGTCTTGCAGCCGGGCGAATACCCGGTTCGCCAGCGGGCGGGCCAGACGTTCCTGTTCTGCAGCGATTCCCGGCGCTGGATCAGCGAATTCATGGGCGGGAACTTTTCGGTGAACCGGAGCAAGGCATTGTCGTTGGGCGGGTTCGACGAGAATTTCGTCGGCGCGGCGTTCCGCTTCGAGGCGGAGTTCGCGCATCGCTTTGTGGCGCGACACGGAAAAATCCTGTTCTGTCCGGACGCGAGCATTCGCCACCTGCGGCTCTCGAGTGGCGGGACCCGTGCCCACGGCCACCATTTGCGTACTGTCAAGCCGGCCCACACCGTCGGCGCGTATTACTACTTGTTGCGCGTTCGTCCACGCCATTGGTTCCGGAAGCTCGTCGCGCGCCCGCTTCGTTCCGTGCGCACCCGCCATCACATGCGCCGCCCGTGGTGGATTCCGCTGACCTTGTTCGCGGAATTGCGTGGCTTTCTGCACGCCTGTGGCCTGTTGGCGGCCGGACCCAAGTTGATTTCACCCCGGCATCCTGCCGGGCAGGATCGCGGCTAATGCGCGTCGCGGTCGTCACCACGCACCCGATCCAGTACCAAGTGCCATGGCTGCAGAAACTTGCCGCGCGCGATGGCATCGACCTGCAGGTTTTCTTCGCGATGCTGCCAGACAAGGCGGAGCAGGGGCGGGAGTTCGGTGTCGCGTTCGAGTGGGATTTGCCGCTGCTCGAGGGCTACCGTTACACGGTGCTGGAAAACCGGTCGCCATCGCCGTCGACCACGTCTTTCAATGGCTGCGACACGCCGCAGATCTATCAGGAACTTCGTCGCGGGCGTTTCGACGCCGTGATCGTCAACGGCTGGGTGGTGCGCACCTGCCTGCAGGCGCTGCTGGCGTGCCGTCGATTGGGAATTCCCTGCATCGTTCGTGGCGAAGCGAACGGGCTTCGCCCGCGCGCATTCTGGAAACGCGGATTGCACCGCATCCTGCTGGGCCAGTACGCGGCATTCCTCACCATCGGCAGTAACAACCGGCGTTACTACCAGGACCGGGGCATCGACGCACGACGCATGTTCGCTACGCCGTACTGCGTCGACAACGACAGGTTCGGCAAGGCGGCCGACGACTGGCGCGCACGAATCGGCCGGGCGGCATTGTGCGAGCGATTCGGCCTGGTGGCCGACAAGCCGACCTTCCTGTTCTCGGGCAAATTCGTCGACAAGAAGCGTCCGGGCGACATCGTCGATGCGGTGCGCACGTTGGCCGATGCCGACCCGCCCGGGTTCCAGATCCTGATGGTGGGCGAGGGGCCGTTGGGGCAGGCGCTTCGCGAGAAGGCGAAAGGCCTTCCGATCCACTTCAGCGGATTCCTGAACCAATCGGAGATCACCGCTGCCTATGCCGTTGCCGACTGCCTGGTGTTGCCTTCCGACAGTGGCGAGACTTGGGGTTTGGTGGTCAACGAGGCCATGGCGTGCGGCCTTCCGGCGCTGGTGAGCAACCAGGTCGGATGCGCCGTCGACGTGATCGAAGCGGGCAGGACCGGCGATTGTTTTCCCTGCGGCGATGTCGGCGAGCTCGCGCGACTCATGGCCTTCTACGCGCGGAAACCGGAAACGCTGCGGGAAATGGGCCGGGAAGCCCGGCGTCGAATCGACTCGGGATACAATTTCGGCAATGTCGTCGCGGGCGTGCTCGCCGCGCTGGAATCTGTCAGGAAAAGGTCGGACTGATGGCCCTTTATTTGTTGCTCGCCTTGTCTGCTGCGTTCGCCCTCAGGTCCTTGGTCGCATGGCGCACCGGGATACTGCTGATGATCGGCCTGGCGGCAATCCAGGACCCACTGCGCAAGCTTGTTCCGGGCGCGCCTAGCTGGTTGGCATTGGCGACCGTACCCGTGTTCATGGCAGCGCTCTTTTGCTCGATTTCGAGATGCAGGGCATGGTGGGGCGACTTCAAGAAGTTCTATCCGTTCATTAGCGACGCACTTTTTTTCCTGTGTCTGCTTTCGATGCCAGCGGCGATCATTTCGCTGAGCTATGGCACCGGTTCATGGCTGCTAACGATTTTCGGCGCGTTCTCCTATTCGATAATTTTCCTGGCCGTCATTACCGGTTTTCACTACGCGCGCAAGCCAAGTGATGTTCGCACCTTACTGGCAGTTTATTGCCTTGCCCACGGCATCATGTTAAGCGGTGCCGCACTTCAGTACTGGAAGTTTTTCCCGGATTGGCTGGCCCTGGGCGACAAGGCGCTTGGTTTCCATTGGCTCCGCCAGATCTACGGCCTGGATATTGAATTCATCAGCGGGTTCTATCGTAGCGGTGACGTGATGGGCTGGCACGCCGCGGCTGTTTGCATCATCGCTTTCATATTGGCGATGACCGGTACAACCACCAAAAGCCGGGCCTGGCTTTTCCTTAGTGGTTTGGCAGTGTTTGCCCTGATAGTCTGCGGGCGGCGGAAGATGGTCTACATGCTGCCGGTATTTGTGATAAGCCTTGGCTGGCTGTATTGGCAGGCCGGGCGCCAGGCGAAGGTCTGGTCCATCGCCGGGCTGATGATCATTCCACTGACCAGTGTCTGGATCATCAGCGATTTGATCGGCGAACAGTCCAGCTCGATCCGCTATTACACCGAGACGCGTGATGAGACTCTGGATCGTTTCCAGGAACAGGGCTTCAGAGCGCTTTACGATACCTATGACCAGAGCGGATTTTTTGGCGAAGGCCTGGGTTCTGCCACGCCGGGGTCGCAAAACCTGAACGTCGAACGGCCACGACATTGGCAGGAAAGCGCGCCCAGCCGCATCCTGGTCGAACTGGGCGTGCTTGGCACCACCGGTTTTGCCTATGTCATGCTGAGCATCGTGCGTGGACTATGGCGGGTCACGCGGCAACAGGTGCGAAAACGCGGCCCCCAGGCCCAGTACGTGGCCGGACTGGTGGCCTTCTTTCTTGCCAATGTCGGTAGCCTGACGGTCTCCGGCCAGATCCTGGCGGATCCTTTCATCGCGGTGTTTCTCGGGCTTCTGGTTGGCGTGGCCTTGTCCTTCGCTCGCCCCGAAATTTCTGGCGTTCCTGACCCTGCGCCGACGCAAAAGACGGCCCTGTCTGGGCGCGCGGGCGCTGGCCTGAACCTTCGGCGTTGACAGGCTTGCGTACTCTGAAGATTCGCGTCGCACTGGTGTCCACAACTGGACTGGATTCGCCAGGGAGCATGCGCGCTTACGCCGACACGCTGATGGCGGCATTCGCTGACCATGCGCCGGATGTAGTGCCGGAGCTCATCGAATTGAATCCATCGCCGATGAATGGGGTCTGGGGCCAACGCATCCAGACTGTACTGATGCCGAGCCGAGCGTGGCTGCAGCGCAATCGCAAACCGGATCTCTGGCATGTTCTGGATGGCAGCCGTGCCTACATCGCCCGGGCATTGGCGCAGGCACCCGTCGCCATCACTGCCCATGACATCATCCCCTGGCTACAGGCCAACGGACGGTTTCCGGGATCACCCCCGATTGGGCGTGCAGCGGCTCGATTGTGGCGTCGCAATGGCCGTGAAATGCGCCGTGCTGCGCGATTGATTTGCGTCAGCGAATGCACTGCCCGCGACGCGTCGCAGGAGTTCGGTTGCGAGCGGGAGAACTTGCAGGTGGTGCCCAATCCGCTTAGGCCGGGGATGGCCACTCGCGCGCGCGAGGCGATGGCCAGGGAACGGCACTCGGGTGTCGTTCTGCATGTGGGCAACAACGGTTTCTACAAAAACCGCGAAGGAGTATTGCGGATATACGCCCGCCTTGACGGCAACCATGCACAACGATTGCTCATGGCCGGTCCCGCGCCAACCGAGGAACTGCTCCGACTTGTCCATGCGCTCGGCCTGGCAGGTCGAGTCGAGTGGCACGGCGACCCGGATGACGATGCGCTGGCGAGTCTCTACCGCCGGGCATCCGTTCTGCTGTTTCCCTCGATTTACGAGGGTTTCGGTTGGCCGGTACTGGAGGCGATGGCACTCGGGCTACCGGTGATTGTTTCCGATCGCGGATCGCTAGCGGAAGTCGTAGGTAATGCCGGGGCGTGCCTGCCGTTGAACGACGAAGCGGGATTTGTATCCGCCGTGAACCGGATTCTTGGTTCTCCCGAGACCGCCATCGATCTCTCTAAACGAGGGTTGGCCAGGGCAGGCGAGTTCGGGGCGGCGATATTTGCCAGGCGCATGCACGAGGCATACTCGGCGGCAATCGCGACACATCAAGGGACAGGAACCTGATGAACAGGAAAGCGTTGATATTCGGCGTTTCTGGCCAAGACGGCGCACTGTTGGCGAGGCTGCTTGCCGATCTGGACTATGAAGTCCACGGCAGCTCTCGCGACGCCCAGGTTGCGGTGCTCGGAAACCTGGATCGTGTCGGCGTTCGCGAACGGGTCAGCCTGCATTCGGCGGTGACGACGGACTTCCGCAGTGTGCTCCAGGTCTTGAGCAAGGTCGCGCCGGATGAAGTCTATCTACTGGCCGGCCAGAGCTCGGTTGGCTTGTCGTTCGAGCAGCCGGTGGAAACGCTGGAGAGCATTGCGCTGGGAACGCTCAATCTGCTCGAGGCGATCCGTTTCCTCAGGCTGCCGGCACGTCTGTACAACGCCGGGTCCGGAGAATGCTTCGGCGAGTTGTCCGCACCTGCCACCGAGGAGACTGCCTTCCGGCCACGCAGCCCCTATGCCGTGGCCAAGGCGAGCGCGCATTGGACGGTGTCGAATTATCGCGAAGCGTATGGGCTATATGCCTGTACCGGAATCCTGTTCAATCACGAATCACCGCTTCGCCCATCGCGTTTTGTCACCCGCAAGGTTGTGGCTGCAGCCTGCAGGATCGCCGCAGGTAGTGGTGAGCGCTTGAAGCTGGGGAATCTCGATGTCGAGCGTGACTGGGGCTGGGCGCCAGAATACGTCCGGGCAATGTGGATGATGCTGCAGCAACCGACACCCGACGACTACATTATCGCCACCGGCAAGGCGCATTCCTTGCGCGAGTTCGTCCAGTTCGCCTTCGAGGGCGTCGGCCTGGATTGGCAGGCGCATGTGGATATCGATGACAGCCTGCGCCGCCCAACCGATATTGCGCACAGCATCGGTTCGCCGGCAAAGGCCCGGAGAATCCTGCAGTGGCAGGCAAGTCACGGCATGCGCGACGCGATCGGATTCATGATCGCGGCGGAACAAGGCCAGACCTGGCCAATGGTAGCCAGCTGAGAATGCGCATTGCCGTCGACGCCTTGCCGATCAACAACTTCTCAGGCCGAGTCGTACTGCTCGGGCATCTGCGCAACCTGGCAGTCGCCAGCCGTGGCCGGCATAGTTTTCATGTCTTCCATCACGCCGGTAACCGGGATCTATGCCGCGATCTCGGTGACAATGTGGAGTGGGTAGAGTGCCCTGTCGGCAGTCGTTGGACCCGCCGCTTGGCATGGCAACTGCTGCGGATGAACGGGCGACTTCGACGCTTGCGTGCCGACCTGCTGATCTCGACTTCCGGCGCACTGGTTCCCGGTGTTGGCATTCCCCAGCTGGTATTGGCGCAGAATCCTTGGTGTTTCTTCCCCGACTTCCATCGTAGCTTTTTCGATCGTTGCAAGGCCTGGCTGCAGCGTTACGGTTATCGTCGGGCGCAACGACAGGCGCGGGCTATCTTTTACCTGTCTTGCTACCTCTCGTCCGCCTATCGCGACAATGCCGGCACGGAACCGCAGCGCAGCGAGATTCTGTACGTTGGTGTCGACAGCGCTTTGTTTTCTACCATCGGCGATTTTCACTCGTTTGAACAGCGTGAGTTGGAGATCGTTACCGTCTCGGTATTTGCCAGGCATAAAGCGATCGAAGATATCGTCGCAGCGGTCGAGAAATTGCACATTCGTGGCGTAGCGGCCAGGCTCACCCTTGTTGGGCCATGGGCCGATGACGGCTATCGCAGCGAAATTGAAACCAAGATTATTGCGGCTGGTCTGTCGGAATATGTTGCTGTCGCCGGCCCCGTTGACGAAAAAACGATGATCGAGCACTACAAGCAGGCGCGGGTGTTTTGTCTGCTGAGCCGGTGCGAGTCGTTCGGGATCCCGGCAGTCGAAGCGCAATTGTTCGGCACTCCCTGCGTGGTTGCCGATGTTTGCGCACCGCCGGAAATCGCCGGGCCCGGCGGGATCATAGTGCCCTTGGGCGATATCGAGGCAGCGGCATCGGGATTGCAGCGCTTGCTTGTCGATCGCATGGAATGGTCTGCCGCTTCCAAGCGGGCTTTGGAGAATGTTGAACGGTTTCGCTGGGCGCGTGTCTCCGAGCCGCTGATCAGATATCTCAACGAATCTGAGAGTGCCTCCGAATGAAACTCGATATCCAATCATCCCGAGCAGCCCGACCTTATTCGCGCAATGAATACTTCGGGCGAATTCTCTGGATGCTTGTCTGGCCGCTCTTTCGTTGCAGTCCGAGGCCTCTGTTCGGGTGGCGACGATTCGTTCTGCGCTGTTTCGGCGCCCAGGTCGGTCGCAATGTGCATATTTACCCAAGCGTTCGCATTGAAATTCCCTGGAATCTCAGCATCGGCGACGAAAGCAGCCTCGGCGAAAACGTGCTTGTTTATAGTTTGGGGCCAGTGACCATCGCCGCCCGTACAACGGTTTCGCATAACGCGCATTTGTGCGCCGGCAGCCACGACTACCGCGATCCAGGGCTAACTTTGTTACGGCTTCCTATCACGATCGGTGCCGATGCCTGGATTTGTGCGCAGAGCTTCATCGGGCCGGGCGTTGTGATCGGTGATGGCGCCGTGGTCGGTGCTTGCGCGGTGGTGATGCAAGCGGTCGAACCCTGGGCTGTGGTAGCGGGAAATCCGGCCGAATTCGTGAAAAACCGCGTGCTAAAGGACCCGGCGAAGTCGTGATTTCGGTAGTCATACTTACGTTCAATGAAGCGAGCAATCTCCATCGTTGCCTTGCAAGCATTGCATGGTGCGACGATATCCTGGTCGTGGATTCCGGAAGTACCGATGACACCGTTGCCATCGCAAGCGCTGCGGGCGCCAGGGTGCTGGTGCGAACCTTCGAGTCGTTCGCAAGCCAGCGCAACGTTGCCATGGAACAGGGCGCTCTGCGTCATGCCTGGGTCTTGCACCTAGACGCCGACGAAGTGGTTACAACAGCTTTGCGCGAAGAAATGCTGGCATTGGCCGTAGCGGATAGTACGCACTATCCAATCTACCGCGTGCCGTCCAAGCTGATCTTCATGGGAAAATGGCTCCGCTATTCTGGCATGTACCCGGCCTACCAGGTGCGATTCGGTCGGCGCGATCGACTGCGTTTCGTCGACCATGGCCACGGCCAGCGCGAGTCGTTGCCACCCGAGGAGGTCGGTACGATTCGTTCGCCCTTGGACCACTACAACTTCTCCAAGGGCGTCACCGATTGGTTCGCTCGTCACCTGCGCTATGCGCAAGCCGAAGCTTTGCAGGCTGTGGCCGAGCGTGGCGCAGCCCTGCGTGTTGGCGAAGTGTTTTCGCGCGATGCTACGATCCGACGACGTGCGCTGAAGCGACTGGGCAATCGCCTGCCGATGCGGCCGAGCTTGCGTTTCCTGTATGTCTACGTGCTGCGCGGCGGATTCCTCGACGGCATGGCCGGCTGGCGTTATGCGCGAATGCTCGGAATTTATCAGTACTTCATCGACCTGGGCATCGCCGAACTCGCCGCGAGTTCGAGCAGGCGGCCATGATATCCTCCAGGGCCGGCATCGAGTCAGGTAGCTACCGCTACAAGAGCAGCGCGGTCGGCCACACCCACGCCTACTTGCAGCCGCACTTGGACAAACTGTTGAGGTCGATCGGGCCGGAGCGCGTGTTCGAGCTCGGCTGCGGCAACGGCAACATCGCCGCGAGCATGCGCAGCCTGGGTTGCGACGTCACCGCGATCGACCTCAGCGAAACCGGAATCGCGACGGCTCGCTCGTCGTTCCCCGGCATCCGGTTCGAAGTCGCCTCCGCCTATGACGACCTGGCGGCCGCATTCGGGACGTTTCCGATGGTGGTCTGTCTCGATGTGATCGAACACCTGTATTTCCCGAAAACGTGTGCGGCCAGGATATTCGAGATGCTGGAGCCGGGCGGTCGCGCGGTCATTTCGACGCCATACCACGGCTACCTGAAGAACATAGCTCTTGCCGTGACCGGAAAGATGGACGCGCATTTCACGGCGCTGTGGGACGGCGGGCACATCAAGTTCTTCTCCGCGAGCACGTTGCGCAAGTTGCTGGCCGAACAGGGATTCGTCGATATCCGGATCAGCCGGATCGGCCGGATCCCGACGCTGGCGAAATCCATGGTCGCAGTCGCGCAAAGGCCAATGTGAAGATTTCCCTCGTTACCGCCACCTTCCAGTGCGAGTCTACGATTGGCGATTGCCTGGCGTCGGTGGCGCGGCAAACCCAACGCGATATCGAGCATATCGTCATCGACGGCGCCAGCACAGACCAGACCATGCCGATATTGCTGCAACAGCGATCCGCAATGGCGGCGTTGGTGAGCGAGCCGGATCACGGCATCTACGATGCGCTCAACAAGGGTCTTGCGTTGTGCACTGGCGACATAATCGGCGTGCTGCATGGCGATGACGTGCTTGCCGACGAGCGCGTCCTTGAGCGGGTCGCGGCGGCGTTCGCCGATTCGGCGGTTGTCGCCTGTTACGGCGACCTGGTCTATGTCGCCAAGGACGATCCGGCGCGGGTGGTGCGTTATTGGCGCTCGGGCGAATACTCCGAATCTCGCCTTCGTCGAGGTTGGATGCCGCCACACCCGACCTTCTATGCACGGCGCAGCATCTACCAGCGCCTCGGTGTTTTCGATTTGAATCTTCGCATCGCCGCAGACTACAACACCATGCTCATGATCTTGCTCGCCCGCGCCGGCACCGTGGCATACCTGCCGGAGGTACTTGTGCGGATGCGCCTCGGCGGAGTCAGTAACCGATCGCTGGCGAACATGCTCAGAAAGTCGCGCGAGGATCTGTGGGTGATCCGCCGGCACGGAATAGGTGGCATTGGCACACTGATATGCAAGAATCTTTCGAAGGTCGGGCAATTTATCTTTCGGCCACCCAATAAAAAGCAGACATCATGAAAAAAGCACTTATTACCGGCATTACTGGGCAGGATGGCGCTTACCTGGCCGAGCTGTTGCTCGCGAAGGGATACGAAGTCCACGGCATCAAGCGTCGGGCGTCGTCGTTCAACACGGACCGGATCGACCACCTGTACCAGGATCCGCACGAAAGCGAACGCCGGCTGGTGTTGCACTACGGGGATCTTACCGATGCCACCAACCTGATCCGTATCCTGCAGCAAGTGCAACCCGATGAAATTTATAACCTCGGTGCGCAAAGCCATGTGCAGGTCTCGTTCGAGACCCCCGAATACACCGCCAATAGCGATGCCATGGGCACACTGCGCTTGCTCGAAGCCATTCGCATTCTTGGCCTTGAGAAGAAGACCCGGTTCTACCAGGCATCCACGTCCGAGCTTTACGGCAAGGTTCAGGAAACCCCGCAGACCGAGACAACCCCGTTCTATCCGCGTTCGCCTTATGGCGTCGCAAAGCTCTACGCCTACTGGATCACGGTGAATTATCGTGAAGCTTATGGAATGTTTGCCTGCAACGGCATCTTGTTCAATCATGAATCGCCGCTGCGTGGCGAAACCTTCGTCACCCGCAAGATCACCCGTGCCTTGGCGCGTATCCATCTTGGCCTGCAGGACTGCCTGTACCTGGGCAACCTGGGCGCACGGCGCGACTGGGGCCACGCACGCGACTACGTCGAGATGCAGTGGCGCATGTTGCAGCAGGACACGCCGGAGGATTACGTGATCGCCACCGGCGTGCAGCATTCGGTGCGGGATTTCGTCAGCCTGGCTGCGGCTGAGCTCGGCATCGAGATCGACTGGCAGGGCCAGGGCGAGGGCGAACGCGGCTTGGTCCGGTCCGCGCCAGCCGGGTCGGCCGCGAAAGTCGGGCAATGCATCACCGCCGTGGATCCGCGCTACTTCCGCCTGGCCGAGGTCGAAACCCTGC
>JANXRY010000063.1 GCA_025356635.1 Gammaproteobacteria bacterium | reverse complement strand
TTCACCCCCCCCCCCCCCCGTCGGACGCATTATTGATCGCCCATGGGAGCAGTACGCATGCAGGATATAGAGCGACGAAAGTCCGAAAAAGAATATGCCACCATGCTGAAGCGTCAGCTCAATGATGCGCAGATGCTCACTCTTCGTGGGCTGGAGCAATTTGGCTGGGAGCTGAAATTCATTCGCCGCCCGCCGTTCCAAACGCCTATCGCTGTGGTCTCCGATGGCGACCGGAAAAAATACGCCGTGCTCGAACCCGACGGAACCCTGAACGAGACCCCCCCTTTCAAGATCCGTGATCCTTGATCAGGGAGCATGCCGGTCTCGACTGACAAACCCTTCCGCATCCTGGCGCTTGCCGGTGGCGGCTATCTGGGCTTGTACACCGCCACGGTCCTGGCTGAACTGGAAGCGCGCGCTGGCGAACCACTGGGCCGGCGCTTCGACCTGATCGCCGGAACTTCAGTCGGTGGCATCCTCGCCATCGCCCTCGCCTACGAAATTCCGATGGCGACGATCCGCCAGATTTTCCTCGAGAAAGGCACGCGCATTTTTTCTGCACGTGGCCTGCCCTCCAGCACTATCGGCAAGTTGCGCGACCTGACCCGTTCGGTGCTCGGCCCCAAGTACGATGGCCTCGCGCTGCGCAAGGAACTGGTGCAACGACTGGGTCGCAAAACACTGGCTGATGCCTTGCATGCGCTGGTGGTGCCGGCCGTCAACGTCAGCCATTGCCAGACCAAGGTCTTCAAGACACCGCATTGCCCCGGCTCGCGTGGCGACGAAAGCGTGCGCGCGGCAATGGTTGCCATGGCCACGTCGGCGGCCCCCAGTTATTTCCCGTCGGTTCGCATCGGCGATGACTTGTATGCCGACGGCGGCATGTTCGCGGTGGCGCCTGACCAGGTAGCCCTGCACGAAGCGGAATGCTTCATGCGCATTCCAACCAACCGGATACGCGTGCTTTCGGTCGGTACGGGTACCGCCCACTACCAGCCCGCCGCTGGCGTATCCGAGAAGGATGGCGCGGTGGATTGGCTGGGTGAAGGCCGGCTGATCCTGTCCCTGATATCGGTACAGCAGCAACACGTGCAAGCGATGATGGAAGACCGATTGCGTGATCGTTACCTGCATCTGGACGCCGATTGGCCCACGGATGCCGGACTGGGCATAGATGTTGCAACCGCCTCCGCTGCCGAGACCCTGGGCGGCATGGCCCGACGCACCCTGCGTCCGGCCGAGTTGGCCAGGATCGACCGCATGTTCCTTGGCACCAGCGACTGACACTCAGACAGCAGCCCGCTCGCCGCCGGTATCAACAACCGTGCAATTCCGGCCTTCATCCTTGGCCCGATACAACGCCGCGTCGGCGCGGCCCAGCCAGTCGCTCCAGCTCTCGCCATGGCGAAGGACCGCCGCACCGATCGAAACCGTCACCGGGTCACCATTGGCATGCAGTTCCTGCTCGACCCTGAGGCGCAGGGAATAATCGATTTCGGCCAGTGCCTGCTCACTCGGAATGGGCAGCAGCAAGACGAATTCCTCGCCTCCGAACCGATAGCAGCGATCGGCCTTGCGCGAATGCTGCAATAGGAGTTTCGCGAAGTCGACGAGCACGTTGTCGCCGGCTTCATGGCCGTGTTGATCGTTGATGCGCTTGAAATGATCGAGGTCTAGCATTGCCAGGCCGAACAGTTGCCCTTCGCGATGATGGCGTACGACAGCAATCTCAAGCTCCGCTTCCATCGCCCGGCGATTGCGCAATCCGGTCAATGGATCGAGCGTCGCAAGCAATCTCAACTCATCGCGCTGGGTCTGGTTGCGCAGGGCAAATACGTAAGCGATCAGGCTGGCCACCGTCGCCGACACCAGGAACATCGCCAACTGCATGCGGGTGTCGTACGCCTTGCCCTGGATAGTGAGGAACAACAAAGCAAAGGCCGTCACCAGCGATGCGGTATTGCGGCCGAGCAGCAGGAAATTGCCAAGCAGGGCTGGATACATCCAGTAAAGACCAGGGGGGCCGAGTACGGTTGCACTGGCCAAGCAACCGACGGTGTTGATGATTGCAAGTAGCAAACTGGCGCGACGACGATCACCGCTGCGCCAAGCGTGCCACACCGCCAGGCAAATACTTCCGGCTATGGAAAGATCAACAAAACCTGCCAGTGAATTGCCAGTGGCGAAACGATACACCGCGAACGGGACGATGCCGAAAAAGGCGCATCCGGCAAAAGCAGTGATGATCGCCAGTTCGGAGTCTTTGCGCAGTCGTTGCCAGAACATGGTCGGCTCATGGATGGCTTGCCGACACTATAGTCCCGCGGTGTGCCGAACGCGTGACGACGCTGCGGAACCAGCCGGGACGAATCAAGCCGGCGGAGGGTTGTCGAACTCGAAGTCCGGGCGCGGCCCGCTGCCAGCGACGGCTTGCCCCTGCAGGTAGTCGATGCCGAGCGTCGCGAGCTTGCGCAGCGATACGAGGTTCGCGACCTCATCGACGATTAAACCGCGTCCAGCGTCCAGCCACAACGACGCCCGGGCGGCGAATTCGTCGGTGGGAACCGAGGTGACCACCGCCACGGGCAGGCGCAGGAAATTCGCGGGGATTTGACTCCACAATGGGATCCAGTCCAGGCCGCCCGTACGGTCGGCCAGGGCAACCGCGGCTCCCGCCTGGCGAACCCGGGCAAGCAAGGCGCGGTTCTTGGGCTCGATCAAGGCGGGCGTGGCTTCGACCTGCACGATCAGGACGTCGGGAAGATGGCGATGCCGGTGCAATTCCGCTTTCAGCCAGGTCCAGGCATCGCCATCGAGCGTCGCCATCTCGATCGGCACCAGCATTCGCGTGCGGCGGCCGCTGGCCCGGATCTGGTCGAGCGCGCCAAATGCTTCGAACAGGCTGACGCGGTCGATCATCGTCATCGCCCCGGCCTCGCGCGCCAGGCTGAGGAACTCATTCCGGTAGACGCCGCCCAGCGGGGCGCGGTAGTCGCGCAGTTTCGCATGCACCATGTACAGGCCGTCGACATTGGGCTGCAGCGGTTGCAAGGGCTGGAATTCGATCAGGATGTTCTGGCCGGTGACCGCTTCGCGCACCCATTCACGGATGATCAGCACCCGTTCCGCTGGCATGCCATCGAATTCGTGGTTGAGCACGCCATCGTGGCAGTTGCCGCCGTGGCGCAGCGCGATGCCCTGGGCCGCATGCGCGGAGGCGAACCAGCGGTCCGGGTTGTCCGCGCCGCTGCCCCGTGGCGGTAGCGCCAGCCCGATCGACACGGTGAGCCGGCTAGCCTCGCCGGCCGCATCGAAGGGTTCCCGCGCCACGCTCGCGCACAGGCGTTCGGCCAAGGCGGTGACCTGTTCGCTGTGGTCGCGCCGAACCAGTACGCCGAAACCGAATTCGAGCCAGATCGAATAGACGTCCGCTTCTTCGAATTCCACCGAAAACCGCTCGGCGATGCGTTGTTCGAGCTCGTAAGCGGCCGCTTGGCCGAGCCGCCCGGACAGGGCAGCGGCCTGGTCGACGCGAATCGCCATCAGCACCGTCCATTCCGCCAATGGCGCCCGGATCTCCCGGGCGAGCTCGGCCAGGAAGTCGCTGCGACGAAGCCGCCCGTGGCGACGATCGACGTCGGGCTCGGGGACGGCTGCGGGTACGGGTGCAGGCAGTCGGTCGCTGCCGGTCTCCATCACCGTCAACCACTTTTCCTGGTCCTGCGCCGACGAGAATTCGTCCAGCTGCATGCAATCCCTGGTTTTCCAGCCGGCCTGCTGCCAAGGCGCGGCCCAGCCGGGTGGCAGCTCGGTTGCCGGCGCGAGCAGGAGGATCACACTGCCGCCGGACTGGCACGCAGCAATGAGTGCGCGCAAGTCGGCGGCGCGGCGATCGCTATCGGAATTAGAGTTGCCCATACCGCCCTGGAAAGGCCACAGCCGCCAGCATCGAACCTATTTCTTCGGCTCGAGCTTGTCGTTCTGGATCCAGCCGGTGTTGCCGTTCTCGTCTTCGACTTCCCACCACAGGTCTTCCTTGCCGCCGGTGGGGTAAACCATCATGCCGGGATCCATTCTGCGGACGGTGGAAGAACTGCTGGAGGGCGAGCGTTTCATGTCGACCGAAGCGCGGGTCACGAAAGCCTGGCGAGGCGCGGAAGCCACAACGTTGGCATTGATGCCGCCCATCTGTGTCACCAATTGGCGGTAAGCGTCGAGGAACGCCAGGCCGACCACCTTGCCGACATCGGTATTCTCGTAGGCGCCGCCACCCACCCCGCCCCAACCGACGAAACCTCCGGCGCCCCAGGAGAAGTCGGATTTCTTGGCGAACCCTTCGATGTTGTATTCCTCTTCCGAGGTGCGGGTATTGACCAGCGAAAGGACGGTCTGGGCTTCGACCTTGCTGGTCTTGATGCCACCCGCCAAGGCGCCGAAGCGGCCGCCAATCAGCCCGCCGGCAATGCCACCCAACGCACTTCCGCCGGAATTCTGGTTCTCGCCGGCGACATCAGCCACCAGCAGCCAGTCGGCGGCCTTGATCTGGCCTGCGCCAACATTGGATCCGTGCTGCAGGTTGCCTTGCCCTGCCAGGGCCTGTTCGCGCTGGATGGCCTCCATGCCGGCACCTCGATTGACCAGCTTGAAGCAGCCGGAACGGGTGACGAAGGTCTTGAGCAGGGTCGAGGGTGCGCCAAGCTGGTAGGCCTTCCAACCCTGGCCATCACCATCCACCAGGGCAATCGTTCCCAGGACGTGCCCGCACATCGGGATTTCGGCACTCTTGGTCGAACCTTTCTGGTTCTCGATCTTGTTCGAAGCCGAAGCACTGGCGGCACCCAAGGCGAGGGTCGCGGAAAGCACGAGGGTCAGGCGGGAAAACTGCATGGATCGCTCCTGGGAAAGTGGCTGCCGGGATCGGCTCGACACGGGTAGTTACGTCAAAGTAAAGCAATTCCGGCCATGGCTTACAAGCACGCCGATGCAATTCCAGCGCTCTGCCTTGCAACCGTTGGGCCAGGCGTTAAGGTAAAGGATTAGACCACCTGGCCGGCAACCCTGTACATGCGCCTGGATACAGACAAATTACTGCAGTGGCAATGCCAGATGATGGCCTCTCCCGAAGCGGGCATGGCCGACATCATTCACCGCTACTGCCGGTTCCTTGCCGAAAATGGCATCCCGGTATTTCGTAGCGCCGTCGCCCTGTCGACACTGCACCCGCAATTCCAGGCCATGCGCTACGTCTGGTACGACGACGTCCGCGACCCGGGGCCGTTCCCCTCGCCAGCTTTGTTCATGCGCCAGATCCATCACCCGGACAACTGCACGGTGGACGAGGCCATGATGACCCACGGCGCCCGTGACACCCAGGCTTACCGCCAGAGTCCTTTCTACCGCCTTTTGCTCGGCGCGCCGCGCCTGAGTTTCCATCTTGTCCCCGGCAGCAAGCACGAATTCACCGTGCTGGACGATCTCGCCAACGCTGGCGCGACGCACTATGTCGCGTACTCCCTGCCCGGTCAGTACGAAGGCCAGATCAGCCTCGTCAGCCAACTTCCGGGCGGATTTCCCGATGCCGCCATCGAGTTCATCGAACAATCGCTTTCCTGCCTTAGCGTGTTGCTGCTGGCAGCCATCAAGGATCTGGTGATCGACACCGTGCTTCGCTGTTACGTCGGCAGTTCGCCGGCTGAAGAAATCAAGCACGGCAACATCCGCCCCGGCGCGATGCTGGAGCTGCACGGGGCAATCTGGTTTTCCGATATCCGCAACTATTCCGGTCATGCCCAGCGTCACGAACCAGTCGAATTCATTCGCCGGCTCAACCAGTACTACGGCGTCGTGGTCGCGGCGATCTATGCCGGCCAGGGCGAGGTATTGAAATTCATCGGTGATGCCATTCTTGCCATCTTCGTGGATCGCCCGGGCTTGCCGGATGCCTGCCAACGCGCACTGGCGGCGACACAAGCAGCAAACCGGGGCCTGCGCGAAAACGATATCGAGTTCGCACATGGGGTCGGCCTGCACCTCGGCCACTTCCAGTTCGGCAACATTGGCAGCCTGCGGCGCATGGACTTTACCGTGATCGGTAACGACGTCAACCTTGCCTCGCGTATCGAATCGCAATGCGGGTTGCGCCAGTGCGAACTATTGATGAGCGAGCAGTTCGCCCGGCAGTGCGGGCAACCAGTACGCGCGGTCGCCAGCACCGAACTGAAAGGCTTCTCCGGCGAGCACACGCTTTTCACCACCGCCGAGGCAGTTGCCGGCTGAGCGATGCCAGCAGCGTTCCTGCCTCAGCGAACTGCGGCTGTTCCCAGATCGATGCGCTCGCCCTCGTCCGCGACCCGACACCCGGCTGCCTCGACCTGGCGGCGAGCTTCGCTGCCCGGCCACAACGCAGCATTGGTGTGGTTGAGGTGGATGAAGCGGATCTTCGCCCGTTCCTTGGCCGGCAGCGCGGCGAAGCGCGCCAGGCTGGTGCTGATGAACGGATGTGGAAACCCGGACATGTCACGGCCGGGAATTTCGCCATTGGCGAAGAATGTGCCGTCAAGATAGGCCACGTCGACCTTGGCGATTTCCGCTTCGATGCGCGTGCCTTGCTCGTCCCACTGCGTCCAGCTGTCGATGTCGGGAATGAACAACACGGACGATTTCGGCCCCTCGATGCGAAAGCCAACGACTTCCGAATATTCCTGCCGATGCGGCACCAGGATTGGCGTGACCTTGAGGCGCTCGTTGAGCAGCACCGGCGTTCCAGCTGTCAACGGCTGCAAGGCGATGTTGTGCAGGCGCACGAGTTGCTGCCAAGGCCCGTTGTCAGTGAGGAACTGCTGCATGCGCGGCATCGCCCAAACCGGCACATCCTGCGCGCCGATCACTTCCTTGCCGAGGTATATCAGGCCGGCGTAGTGGCCGATATGCGCGTGGGTCAGGAAGATTCCGGCAAGGTCAGGGCGATTTTTCGGTGGCGCGGCCTGGTCGAGCATTTCAAGCTGTTCGGGAAAATCCGGCGTGGCGTCAAACAACCAACGCCCGCCACTCGCCGGATCGACCAGCGCCAGGCTGGTGGCATGGCGTCGAAAAGCGGCATCTTTCCAACCCGGCTCGTTCGGGTATCCAGCCTGCGGCGCGCCACCATCCTGGGCGATGCCGAGTACCAGCAGGTAGGGATCGGCATGTGCAACACGCGGCAGCCAAATTGCGAGCGCCAATGTGAAGCGCAAAACATGTCTCATGGCTTGCGTCCCGATACGATCGGCACGTGCCACACCGCATAGTTCGGCGGTGTTTCGATGGCGCGGATGATGCCTGCGAAGTCGGCCGCGACTTCCGCCACGGGGCGATTCGTCGCTTGCGCCAGCACGTCGGAGTAACCATCGCGCCAGGCCTTGAGGATGCCGGCGAACGTCGCGCGCGGAACCCGCAGCGTATCGACGATCACATAGTCCATGCCGATGTCGCGATAACCGGCCTGCTCCAGCAGCGGCGGCGAGTGTCGGCCAATGCGGCCGTCGCAATGGATGCTGCGCAGGAAGGCGATGGGATTCTCGACCCAGAAGCGATCGGGATCACTGCGCGCCGGATCGGCGCTTTCCGGCATGTGCAACATCGCGTAATCCTCTGACAACAGATGTAGCCAGCCACCGGGCTTGAGTACGCGCGTGAGTTCGGCCAGTACTTTCGGAAAATCCGGCACCGCTTGCGACACATGGCGGCAGACGACCAAGTCGAAGCTGGCGTCATCCAACGCCAGCGCGAAGGCATCGCCGACTTCGTAGCGAATGCGCTCATTGAACTCCCGGCTATCGCGCCGCGCCAGTGCGAGATTGGATTCCAGGATGTCGATGCCCACCAGTGTCGCCTGTGGATAGCGCATGGCGAGACGACGAGTGATCTCGCCGGTGCCACAACCAATATCGAGGATACGCAACGGGCCGGAAAGGCCGTAGCGAGCGAACAGATGTTGCTCCTGCGGCCAGATCGCCTCGGCCTGGTGCGCCAGATTGCGAGCCATGGACTCGTCACCCATCTGCTCGGCTTGCGGATTGCGGTCCATGCGCTTTTCGTTCTCCACTTCGACTCTCACAAATGGGCGTCAGCGCATGTTACGCCAGTGCCGGCATTGTCCGGACTGGCGATCTGTTAGGGTGGATGGCTGCCATCAGGAATCCACATGCCCGGTTACCTCACTCAAGACATGGTCGTGTCCATTGACGGGCATGACTACCATGTCCGTGCCTTGAGCGATCGCCTGCAATTCTCCGATCCGAACGGTGAAGCCGAGCGGGCGGGAATTTCTTCTGCCACCTGGAGCCTGTTCGGCCAAGTCTGGCCGGCGGGGCGGATCCTTGCAGAAGCAATGAGCCACTTCGAAATCTCAGGCAAACGCATCCTCGAAGTCGGTTGCGGCCTGGCACTTTCCAGCCTTGTTCTAAAACGACGCGGAGCCGATATCACCGCCAGCGATCACCACCCATTGGCCGAGATGTTCCTGGTTCAGAACAGCATCAGGAATGGCCTGCCGAAGATCACCTACCAGAATCTTGAGTGGACCAATCCCGATCCGGGCCTTGGCCGGTTCGACCTGATCATCGGCAGCGATGTCCTGTACGAACGCGGGCACTCCGCTACCCTGGCGGCCGTGTTGCGACGCCATGCCAAACCTTCTGCAGAAATCGTGGTCACCGATCCCGGGCGTGGCCACCGGGGCAGTTTCACCAGCGCCTTGGTCGACCAGGGATACAGCGCCAACCGGACTTCGCAGCCCTTCTCCGAAGGCGAGATGCCACCGCACAAGGGTTGCCTGATGTATTACCGCCGCTGAAACCTGCCGCGCTACGCAGCTAACCGCCGAATTCAGCGGCAAGTACCTGCGCCAGTGACTTCCTTGCTGCCAGGGCACAACTCCTGTGCCTTGGCCGCAAGCGCTTCCTGGCGTTGGAACACTTCCTGGGACTGCGCAGACCAGCGTTGATTGATGGCGCGGACTTCCGCCGCCGCCGCGAGTTGGTTGCCATTACTGCGCAGCTGGGCTTGGGCGACTTCGGCCTGATACGCCTTCTCAATCTTGTCGCGGTCCATCTCGGCTTGGTGCAACGACGTGTAGAGCTCGGCGCGTTGCTTCTTTATTGGGTCTTCCAGAGGTGGTGCCGCTATCGGCGCAGGGCTTGCAACAGTGTCGTCCGCCCCTTCAATACTGGAGTGATAACGCGCACGCGGCGCCTGAGTGGGATTGCCCGGGCAAGGCAGATCCTGGTAGACGGTAGAGCCGCGTTCCTCGCACTTGTAGACCTCACCGGCCCGCACCGCCCCGGATACCGATAAGCCGGCGACCAGCCACAGGAGTACAGGCATTGACGCGTAGAAGATCGTCTTCATGATCGCTCCATCGAAGGGCCTGGACCGATTGTAGCGCCGCCAACGGGAAATACCATTGGCTGGTTCTCAGTCCTGCTCTGCCGCCTGCTCGCGCCCCTGCTGGCGGATCAGGGCTTCCTGGCGGGCATCTTCGATGGACACCAGTACCGCCCGAACGTCGGCCTTACGCTGGTCGAAGACGAACCTGCCAGTCAGTTCAGTGTCGGGCTTCAATTCACCTTTCTCGTACAAGGCCCACATTTCCTCGCCGAAATGACTGTCGTTGAGCTCGGGCGCGAAACGGCCAAGGCAGTCGCGCAGGTTGTGCACGTCGCGCAGCAGCATCGCCCGCGCGCCGTTGTTGCCAGCAGCACTGACCACCTGCGGGAAATCGATGAGCACCGGGCCGTCCGGCGCCACCAGCACGTTGTATTCGGACAGGTCACCGTGGATCAGTCCCAGGCAGAGCATGCGCACCACGTCACGAATCAATTCGGCGTGGAACGCCCTCGCCTGCCCAGGTACGAGTTCCACTTCGCCCAGGCGTGGCGCACTGGCCCCGCTCTCATCGGTGATCAGCGCCATCAACAACACGCCGTGGAAGTAGCCGTGCGGACGTGGTACGCAAACGCCGGCATCGGCCAGGCGGTAGAGCGCATCAACTTCGCTATTTTTCCAATCGGTTTCCTGTTGCCGACGCCCGAACTTGCTGGCCTTGCCGATGGCACGGGCGTGCCGGCTGCCACGCACTTTGCGGCCTTCCTGGTATTGGACGCGCGCCTGGAAGCTGCGTTGGGCCATGTCCTTGTAGACCTTGGCACAAAGTATTTCGCTGCCGGATCGCACCACGTACACGGACGCTTCCTTGCCACTCTTCAACGGCCGCAAGACCTCGTCGATCATTCCATCATCGATCAGGGCTTGCAGCCCCTTCGGGGTTTTCATCGGAAGCAGGCCATGCTCGGAGAACTCGATTGATCATTATGAACGTGGACATCGTTCCTGTCTCGGTGGCTGTAGCCCGGATGAACCGATTCTTGTTGGCAGAGCCCGGTTAAGGCTGCGGACAAGTAGCGGGATGCAAGGTAGCGTCGCGCCCTTTTGGCGTTTGGAGCATCCACATGAAACCGATTTCCCTCAGTGTCCTTGCCTTGGCCATATCCGTTGCTGCCGGCAGCGCGGTCGCCTACCAGCAGGATTACAACTATGCCAACGATCCGGGCTATTACGATTCCCGCGACCGTACCGACTACAACAATGGCAACTTCATCAGCAGCCATCCACGTCGCGACACCGCGCAGGTCATCCGAGTCGAACGCCTCAACGATTCCTATTCCGACAACGGCGGCTACCTGCGCCAGGAATGCTGGGACGAACAGAGCAATAGCTACGAAGGCGGCTACTACCGCGACAGCGAAGGCCATCTGTATCGCGGCGACAGCTCGCACCATGACAGCAACGTCAACGGCACGATCATTGGCGCGATCATCGGTGGCGCACTCGGCAACCAGGTCGGCAAGGGCGACGGCCGCAAGGCTGCCACCATCGGCGGCGCGGTAATAGGTGGCGCAATCGGTAACAACGTTGATAGCAACAACGACAGCTACGACCAGTACCGCGACAACTCCGGCACGATCCGCCGCTGCCGCCTGATTGACGACAACAATGGCGATTCCCGTTACAGCGGTAATGGCGGTTACAACGTGACCTACCGCTACGCCGGC
>JANXRY010000101.1 GCA_025356635.1 Gammaproteobacteria bacterium | reverse complement strand
CTTGATCCATTTCGCCTCGCGCCGCGCCATGGATATCGAAGGCCTGGGCGACCGCATCGTCGAAGACCTGGTCGATCTCGGCTTGGTTCGCACGGTGGCGGATTTGTATTCGCTGACACTCGGCGATTTCCTGGAAATGCGTCGCCGTGCCGACGAGCGCGACGGTACCGTGCCGGAGACCGCCAGGGTGGGCAAGGTCGCGAGCAAATGGGCGGAGAATTTGATCGCGGCGATTGCCAGCAGCAAAGACACCACGCTCGATCGGGTGTTGTTCGCGCTAGGTATCCGCGACATCGGCGAGTCCACCGCCAAGACGCTGGCAAAATTTTTCGGCGCACTGGAGCCGCTGATGGTGGCCGACGAAGCGATGCTGAGGGAAGTGCCCGATGTTGGCCCGGTTGTTGCGCGGCGCATCGTCGAATTCTTCCGTGAACCGCATAATCGCCAGGTACTCGCGGCGCTGCGCAAAGCTGGCGTGCATTGGCCGGAGGGTCCGCCACAGCGTTCCGCCGAAGGCCCGTTGGCCGGCAAGACCGTGGTGCTCACCGGCGCGTTGTCGGCGATGAGTCGGGATGATGCCGGCGCGCGCCTGGAGGCATTGGGCGCCAAGGTGTCAGGCAGCGTGTCAAAGAAAACCAGTTTCGTGGTGGCGGGGGCAGCGGCTGGCTCGAAACTGGACAGGGCGCGGGAACTGGGTATCGAGGTCTGGGACGAGAACGACCTGCTGAAATTCCTTGCCGGCAACGCGTAGTCGAACGTAATCTGGCGTCATGAAAGACTGGAAACCCACCGCCGACCTCGAAGCCCTGCGTCTTCGCGCCAATCTGTACGCGCTAATCCGCAAGTTCTTCGCCAAGCGCAACGTGCTGGAAGTCGAGACCCCGATCCTGTCGGCGGCCGGCAACACCGATCCGAACATCGAGAGTTTCCAGCTGCAATTCCTCGGCCCGGTCGCGGCCGGGCCCGGGATTCGCTGGTTGCGGACCTCGCCCGAATATCCTCTCAAGCGCTTGCTCGCGTCCGGCGTCGGTGATTGTTATGAACTCGGACGGGTGTTTCGAAACGGCGAGTCGGGCAAGCGTCACAACCCTGAATTCACCATGCTCGAGTGGTATCGCTGCGGCTTCAGCCACCACCAGTTGATGGATGAATGCGCGGAACTGGTCAAGGACGCGATGCACCTGGCGGGCCGGCGCGCGACCATTCGTGATGTCAGCTACCGCCAGCTCTATCAGGAAAGTTTCGGCTTCGATGCGATGACCGCCGACGAAGGCGAATTGCGTGCTCCTCTGGCCGTCTACGGGATCGATGGCGACGCCCTGACCCGTGACGACTGGCTGGACCTGCTGATGTCGCACCTGATCCAGCCAGGCATTCCTGCGAATCGCATCCTGCTGGTGTACGACTACCCGGCCAGCCAGTCATCGCTGGCGCGGATCCGCCAAGGCGAGGTACCGGTGGCCGAGCGTTTCGAAATCTTCGCCGGGCCACTGGAATTGGCCAACGGGTTTCATGAATTGAACGAGTCCGACGAGCAGCGCGAACGTTTCGGCCGCGATCTCGGCCGACGCCAACGCCGGGCCGCGATCCAGCCGCCGGTGGATGAAAGGTTGTTGGCGGCCTTGCCGAAACTGCCCGATTGTTCCGGGGTTGCGCTGGGTGTGGATCGCCTGCTGATGGCGATGCAGGGGTCCGAGCGAATCGCCGATGTGCTGGCGTTTCCTTTCGCACGCGCCTAATCCGAATCGGAATCGTCGGCGGCAACCTCGACCCGGTTGCGCCCCAGGGATTTGGCGCGATAGAGCGCCTGGTCCGCCTGCGCCAGCAGGCGTTCCGGGGTCTTCCCATGCTGGGGATAGATGGCGATGCCAATCGAGGTGGCGATGCTCGGCAGGGCCTGGCCCTCGTGGACGAGATTGAGCGTCAGCAACGACTGCATCATTTCATTGGCGCGGCGCAGCGCAACGTCGAGAACCATCTCCGGCAGCAGCAGTACGAACTCCTCGCCACCTTGCCGGCAAGCGATGTCTTCATTGCGTGAGTTGGCCTGCAGCATCCGGGCGAAGGCCACCAGGATGGCATCGCCGGCCGCGTGGCCATAGTTGTCGTTGAATGCCTTGAAGTGGTCCAAGTCAAAGGTCATCACCGCGACCTGCAAGTTGCGGCGTTGGCTGCGGGCGAGTTCGCGACCCAGCGATTCGGCGAGGTAACGGCGGTTGAACAGGCCAGTCAGCGGGTCGCGTACCGAAAGATCGCGCAGGCTTTGCCGCAGCTTGAGGTTGGCCAGGGCCAATGCCAATTGGTCAGCCGCAGCGATCGCTACTTGCAGTTTGTCTATGCCCGGCGGAACCGGCGCGGTCAGGCTGATCCAGCCGAGCGAATCGCCCTGGGCGATCAGTGGGATGCAGGCGGTGGCGAAATCCGGCTCGTTGCCGCTGGCATGGAAATGCGCGCACAGGCTCGCGGCCTCCGCGCTGCCTCCGCGTTGCACCCGCTTGCTGCCCATGCACAGGCAATCCGGAGGGCTGGCCTGGAGCGCGGTTTCGACCACGGCATTGCCCCAAAGATGCGTCGCCTCGGCCAGGCCTTCGCCGTCAATCAGCGGATAGATGGTGCAGGCGTAATCGGGCAGCAATTGCGAGAGCATCTGCTCGCTGGTTTGCAGGGCTTCGGCGAGATCTGTGCAGCCCAGTAGCAAGTTGCCGTACCGACCAAGCAGGGACAGGTCGCTGCTGTGCGATTTTTCCTCGGCGCGAATCCGCGCGAGATCTTCCCGACAGGCGGCCAGTTCCGCTTCGAGCGCGGCCACGGTGTCCTGGGTAGGGTTGGCGGACGAACCCATGTTCATGCTTTTCTGGCTGGTTTTCGGCTGCGGGCAGGAGTCGTCGGTGCGGGCTCGCGGCGAGGCGACAGCGCCGACCCCGCCGCGCGCCAGCCCCAGGCGCTGGCCAGGCGCAGCGGTGGCAACGCCAGCGCCAGGGCTTCAGCACTCCATCGCCGCAATTTTGCCGGTGCGAGGTCAAGCGCATCGGCAAGCGGCGCCGGTAGCCAGTCGGCCCCAGCTTTACGTAGCCGGCAAACGCTGTCGGCATAGCGACCGGCGGCCCAGGTGGCGGCGATGGCTTTCGCGGTCGCGGTCACCAACGGTTCCAGGGGCGTGTAACGGATCAGCGGCTTGCGCAGTGGCGCCGGCACCCAGGCGCGCAGCACGGATTGCAGCCCTTCCTGGGTGGCGAGCGGCGTGAGCACACTCTGCGTCTGGGCCACGGCGAGGATAGCCTCGACCTCCCAGCGCGCTGCCTTGAGCTGGTGGCGTGTGTAGATGTCCTTGACCAGTAGACGCTGCAGGCGCTCAGGCGCATCGCCACGCGCAGCCTTGGTGACCGGCTTGGGCAGGAACGGTTTGAGCAGGGGCAGGCGATCAAGCGTGACTTGCAATGCGGCGGCGGCGCCGGCTTTGACACAGGTGGCGTGCAGCGACGTCTCGATGCCGCCGGTCAAGGGCGGTGGCGAGGTCGCGAGGTCAGTCTTGCGTCGGCGGGGCTTGGCGGTCGCCATGGGCGAAGCATACTGGTTTTTGGCAGATCATCCGGCTTGCTAAACTCGCGAGATACCAGGAAAAGCGCGCATGGATTTCGACCGCTACGACCACATCCGCCCGATCCGCTGGCTTGGGTCGCAACTTGCGTTACTCGACCAGCGCCGTCTGCCGTTCACAGTCGAATTCGTCGAGTGCCACGACAGCCATGCCGTGTCCGCGGCGATCCGTGATCTGGTGGTGCGCGGCGCGCCGGCGATCGGCATCGCCGCCGCCTATGGCGTGGTACTGGCGGCTGCAGAAGTCACCGCCGACACAGGTGCCGAAGCGCTGGGAAAGTTGGCGGGCGCTATCGACGAGCTCAACACTTCGCGCCCGACCGCGGTGAACCTGATGTGGGCCAGCGCACGCATGCGCAGGGTGCTGGCTGTGGCCGGCCGAGGCTGGCGCGCCATGATCGAACGCGAAGCCCGCGCCATCGAGGCCGAAGACCTGGCCGCGAACCGGCACATGGGCCTGCTGGGGGCGGAGCTGATCACGCCCGGCTCGGGCGTACTCACCCATTGCAATACCGGATCGTTGGCCACCGCTGGTTTCGGCACCGCGCTCGGAGTGATTCGCGCTGGCGTCGCGATGGGGCGGATCGACAAGGTTTTTGCCAGTGAGACACGCCCCTGGCTGCAGGGTGCTCGGCTTACCGTGTGGGAGCTCAAGGAAGACGGCATCCCGGCGACGCTGATTGCCGACGGTGCCGGCGCGCACCTGATGAAGACCGGCGCGGTGCAATGGCTGATTGTCGGTGCCGATCGGATCTGCGCCAATGGCGATGTCGCCAACAAGATCGGAACCTATGCCCATGCCATTGCCGCACGCCATCACGGCGTCAAGGTCATGGTGGTGGCGCCGTCCTCGACCGTGGACATGGCTACCGTCAACGGCGACGGCATCGAAATCGAACTGCGCGATCCCCGCGAATTGTTGTTTTCCGGCGAGCGCCGGGCGGTTGCCGAAGGGGTCGAGGCATGGAACCCGGTGTTCGATGTCACCCCGGCCGGACTGATCGATGCGCTGGTCACCGAACGGGGCGTAATCGAGCATCCGGACCGGGCAAAAATGACAGCGGTTTTCGGGGATGTGTCAAGCGCCTGAAAGGCTTGTTTCCAACCGGATTTTGCCCGCTTCAAGGGGGCTGTTTCTGCTACAATTTCCTGTCGTTTCCATGGCCTTAATTCCGCGTTGCGGAACCGGCTGGAAGCCCATAGAAAATGGACCCCTGAATGTCGGATCTCGCCAAGGAAATCATCCCGGTAAACCTCGAAGACGAGATGCGCAAGAGCTACCTCGATTACGCCATGAGCGTGATCGTTGGGCGTGCGCTTCCGGATGTCCGTGACGGCTTGAAGCCTGTGCATCGGCGTGTGCTTTTCGCCATGCACGAATTGGGTGCGCATTCGAACAAGCCCTACTACAAGTCGGCGCGCATCGTCGGCGACGTCATCGGCAAGTACCATCCGCATGGCGACCAGTCGGTGTACGACACGCTGGTGCGCATGGCGCAGCCGTTCTCGCTGCGCTACCTGCTGGTGGACGGCCAGGGCAACTTCGGTTCGGTCGACGGTGATTCTGCTGCAGCCATGCGTTACACCGAAGCACGGATGTCGCGACTTACCCATCAGCTGATGGCCGACATCGACAAGGACACCGTCGATTTCCAGCCCAACTACGACGAAAAAGAGCAGGAACCGACGGTCATGCCGACCCGGGTGCCGAACCTGCTGATCAATGGTTCGGCCGGTATTGCCGTGGGCATGGCGACCAATATCCCGCCGCACAACCTCAGCGAAGTCATCAGCGCGACCATCGCCCTGATCGATGATCCGGAAACCAGCATCGGCGATCTGATGCAGCATATTCCGGGCCCGGATTTTCCGACTGCCGGCATCATCAACGGCGCCGCCGGCATCCATGCCGCGTACCACACCGGCCGTGGCCGCGTGCGCATGAAGGCGCGTGCCGAGGTCGAGGTCAACGAAGACAACGGCCGCGAATCGATCATCGTCACCGAGCTGCCTTATCAGGTAAACAAGGCTCGACTGATTGAAAAGATTGCCGAGCTGGTGAAGGAAAAGAAACTCGAGGGCATCTCCGAGTTGCGCGACGAGTCCGACAAGGATGGCATGCGCATCTACATCGAGATCAAGCGTGGCGAGTCGGCCGAGGTCGTGCTGAACAACCTCTACCAGCAGACGCCGATGGAATCGGTGTTCGGCATCAACATGGTGGCGTTGGTCGATGGTCGGCCACAGGTGCTCAACCTCAAGCAGATGCTGGAGGCCTTCATCCGGCACCGGCGCGAAGTGGTTACCCGTCGCACCATTTTCGAGCTGCGCAAGGCCCGTGCCCGCGCGCACATCCTCGAAGGTTTGACCGTTGCGCTGGCCAACATCGACGAGATGATCGAATTGATCAAGACCTCGGAAAGCCCGCAGGTTGCCAAGGACCGCATGCTGGCCAAGAGTTGGCAGCCGGGCCTGGTTCGCGCCTTGCTCGGCGCCGCTGGCGCCGAGGCCTCGCGACCGGAAGATCTGACCAGCGAATTCGGTTTGCTCGATGGCGGTTATCGCCTGACCGAAATCCAGGCCAAGGAAATCCTGGAGATGCGCCTGAACCGCCTGACCGGGCTGGAGCAGGAAAAGCTCACCGATGAATACCGGCAATTGCTGGAGACCATCGCCGGCCTGATCCGCATCCTGGAAAATCCGGATGTGCTGCTCGATGTGATCCGTTTGGAATTGCGCAATCTGTTGGAAGAATTCGGTGACGCCCGCCGCACCGAAATCCGCCCGAGCGAGGAAGACCTGGACGTGCTCGACCTGATCGCCGCCGAGGATGTGGTGGTCACCTTGTCGCATTCCGGCTACGCCAAGCGCCAGCCGGCGACCGCCTACCGCGCACAGAAGCGCGGTGGCAAGGGCCGTTCCGCGACCGCAGTCAAGGACGAGGATTTCATCGACAGGCTCTGGGTGGTCAATACCCATGACACCTTGCTGACCTTCACCAGCGCCGGCCGCGTGTTCTGGCTCAAGGTCTATCAACTGCCGGACGCCGGTCCGAACTCGCGTGGCCGCCCGATCATCAACTGGATTCCGCTGCAGGAAGGCGAAAAAGTGCAGGCAGTACAGCCGGTGCGTGAATTCCGTGACGATCACTTCGTGTTCTTCGCCACCCGCGACGGCACGGTAAAGAAAACGCCCTTGTCGGAATATTCGCGCCCGCGCACCTCCGGCATCTGGGCGATCAACCTCGACGAAGGCGATGGTCTGGTTGACGTGCAACTGACGCACGGCGCCCGCGACATCATGCTGTTCGCATCCAACGGCAAGGCCGTGCGTTTCGATGAAACCGAAGTGCGCTCGATGGGCCGCACCGCCACCGGTGTGCGCGGAATGCGCCTGGGCGACCAGGACAAAGTAGTGAGCCTGATCGTGGTTGATGGCGCTGGCGATATCCTCACCGCCAGCGAAAACGGTTATGGCAAGCGCACCGAAGTCGAACAGTTCCCGCGCAAGAGCCGCGGCACCATGGGGGTGATCGCGATGCAGAAGAGCGATCGCAATGGCGCGCTGGTGGGGGCAATCCAGCTCACCGAGCATCATGAAATCCTGCTGATCTCCGACCAGGGCACCTTGGTGCGCACTCGCGCGTCGGAAGTGTCGCAGGTGGGCCGTAACACCCAGGGCGTGACACTCATGCGCGTGGCGCAAGACGAGAAACTGATCGCGGTCGAGCGTCTTGACGTGATCGGCGAAGACGAGGCACCGGCGGCGGACAACGAAGCATGATCGCCTGCTCGAGGGTGCTGGTATTCGCACTGTACTGCCTGTGCCTGCCGCCGGCAGTGATGGCCGATACGCCGCCTCTGGCCGATGCCACGACCACGCGTATCGCCATGGCGCGCGACAAGGTGTTGCCGGTGGTGGTCAGCATCCTGGTGGTGGGCGAAGAGTTCCGCCAGGGCGAGTCAAGCTTGAGTCTGAGTAGCGGCAGCGGCACCGTGGTCAGCGCGCAAGGTCATGTCGCGACTAACGCCCACGTCACCCAGAATGGGCGTTCGTTCCGGGTGATTTTCGCCGACGGCCGCGAATTGCCGGCGAAGCTGGTCGGTACCGACACACTGACCGATCTGGCCGTTCTGCAGGTGCAGCCGCCCACGCCGGAAACCTTCGCCTTCGCCGAGTTCGCCGACAAACTCGACCTGCAGGCCGGCGACACGGTGCTGGCGATGGGCGCGCCCTGGGGCCTGTCCAATTCCATGAGCGCGGGTGTGGTGAACAATCCGCATCGCCTTCTGGTCTCTCTGTTCGACGACGAATCCGACTATGAAGACAGTCTCGGCGACGATGAGCCGACTGGGCGTTTCTATGCCTGGATCCAGCACGATGCCTCGATCGCACCGGGAAATTCCGGTGGCCCGCTGGTTGATTTGAACGGTCGTATCGTTGGCGTCAACACCCGCGGCATGATCGTCGGCGGCGACCTGGCGTTTGCCATCCCGGCGCCAGATGCGGCCGCTGTGGTGCGCGAGTTGATCCGCAGCGGTAAGGTGACGCGAGTATCGTTTGGCTTCCGCCTGCGTTCGCTCAAGGGCACCGGTTTTGATGACGGTGTGCTGGTCAGTGCGATCGAGCGTGGCTCGGCGCCTGAACAAGCTGGCCTGCGTGCTGGTGACCGGATCCTCGCGATCAATGGCGAGGCGGTGCATGCGGCATTGCCGGTGGATGTGCCGGCGTTGCAGAAAAAAATCGCCGAATTGCCGGTCGGCTCGAACGTCGTTCTGCAGGTCGATCGTAATGGCAAGGCGCTCGAGATCAAGTTGCTCGCCAAGACGCCGCCGCTCGATCGCGGCAAGGAGCGCGGGCTGATTGCGTTTGGTATTTCCGGGCTCAAGGTCAGCGCCGACATCGTCCATCGCCGCAATCTTGTTGCCGCGACGGGTGTGCTCGTCACTGGCGTGCGTCCTGGCGGCCCGGCTGCGACCGCGCGTCCGGAAATTTCGCCCGGCGATGTCATTACCCAGGTTTCGGGAGTCCCGATCGCGCGCCCGATCGATCTTACGGCGGCACTCGCAAAGCATCCCGAGGCGTTGGTGCTGGCGGTCGAGACCGATGGCCAGCAGCGCTTGAGCGTGTTGCGCCCCGAATACGAAGACCAGGGCCACAACCCGGTCCCGGAACTGCCGAAGTCATGGACGGGCGTGGAAGTACAGCCATTCACAGCATCGCTCGCCCACGATGCCGGGTTGGCATCCGCCGGTTTTCGCATTGCCCGCATCTACCCAGGTAGTCCGCTGGCGGCCGCTGGCGCGAAAGTGGGCGATTTGCTGGTCGCGCTTGATGGCGAACCGCTGAAGCCGGCGAATGATATTTCTGCCTCGGCGTTCGACCAGCGCGTTCGCGACATCAGCCCGGACACCAATGCCCGTTTCGATGCGATCCGCGCGGGTCAACCCCTGTCATTCA
This sequence comes from Gammaproteobacteria bacterium, assembly GCA_025356635.1. Taxonomy (GTDB): domain Bacteria; phylum Pseudomonadota; class Gammaproteobacteria; order Xanthomonadales; family Xanthomonadaceae; genus Arenimonas. Next base: position 4,249 of record JANXRY010000101.1, on the reverse strand, counting down.
AGCTGCGCCTGGCTGCCGCACCGGTGGACGCCAGTGGGCTCGGCACCCTCGCCGAGACACGCTTGCGCGCGCAACTGCGCGAACTGGGTTTCTACGACCGGGTTGCGGCCCAACTGCCTGATGACGCCCGCGGCGTGTTCATCGAGGGAGTGGAAGCGGGCGGCGCGGCCGGCCTGGCGCACTTGCGCCGGGGGGATGTGGTGACCTCGCTCGATGGCCGGCCGGTCGCGGCTCCCAAGGATCTCGCGGCCGCGCTGATTGCCGTGCTTGCCAATCCCACTGGTCGCCCCATTCCCATTCAGGTCATGCGCGGCAGCCAGACCCGTATCCTGTACCTTGAGCGTTACTGGTTGCTGGCCGACAGCAAGGATTTGCCATGATTCGTACTTCTTTTCGTTACTTCGCCGCTGCATTCGCGGGTTTGCTGCTGACGGCTCCGAGCATCGTCAATGCACAACAGGTCGAGGATTACCGCTCCGTCTCGCAGGCGCTGTCCGCGCAGCATGGTGCCGCTGTTGTCGCGGTGAAATTCGTGATGTCCCTGGCGGCTTCCGGCAAGGAAGAACGTATCGAGGACACTACCCAGGCACTGCTGGTAAGCAAGGATGGCTTGCTGCTCGTGCCCGATCGGGCGGTGAGCTTGGACCTCGGGGCTCTCATGCAGACAGCGCCGGGGCAAGGCGCCGCCGCCCCGGTCGCGAAGTCCAGTGAATTCCGGGTCCGCCTCGCCGGGAGCGAAGACTGGTTGCCAGCCGATCTGGTGACGCGCGATAGCCAACTGGGCATCGCCTGGTTGCGGTTGCGCAATCCGCCTGCCATCGGGCTGACCTTCGTCAATCTGGACGATGGCGTACATGCCGAACCCGGCATGGTGTTTTTCACCTTGATGCGCACGTCCGACGATTGGGGTGGCGTGACCTTGTTTCATCCAGGATTGGTACTCGGCCAGACTCAAACGCCACGCCAGTTGCTGCTCGTCGATGGCATGCCGGGTGTCGCGTTCGCTGCTGACGGCCATCCCCTCGGCTACGTCGATGTGGACTTCGGCAAGTTGATGCGCGGTCGCAATGGCAACTCCGGGCTCGGCCTGGACATGGCCGACCAGGCCCTGCAGATGACGCCGATCGAGAAAGTAGCGGCGGCGACCCGGCTGGCAGCGAGGTTACCGATTGTTGGCCAAGTAGTTCATTGATTTTATTTAATATTTTGTTTTTCATATACGAAATATTAACGTTTGATAAATGCTTTTATTGGCGTGCGGCCGGTCCTGTCGGCTAGCTGCGTTAATTCGGGCAATCCCCGGAGGTGTGCAATGTTCAATTCCAAGACCCAACGTCGCGCAGCGGCGTTTTTTATTGCCTGTCTTTTGGCTTTACCGCTGCTCTCGTGCAAGCGCGAACCCAATCAGGTGCCGGCATTGCAGGCTGGTATGGCGCCGATCGATGCGCGCGCCAAGGTCACCGGATTCGCGCTGCTGTCGGCGGGGCGCAACGATAGCGACGACGAGGTTGCACTCGAACTTGAATTCACCCAGCCGCTCGCGAACGCACAACCGTTCGACCAGTTGCTGGTGGTGAAGGGTCCGAAGGGAGAAGTGGTGTCCGGTAGTTGGGTGCTGTCCGACGACGGCCGCAAGCTGCGCTTTCCCTACATCGAAGCCAGCCAGACATACAGCGTGTTGCTGCGCGCAGGCTTGATGGCGGCCGATGGCAAGACCCTGGGCAAGGACATGGAACGGCAGGTTTTCACCGGGCCGCTGGCGCCGGCCGTGGGATTCGCCTCGCAGGGCAGCGTGTTGCCTGCGCGCGAAAGTCGCGGCCTGCCGGTGGTATCGGTCAACGTGCCGGAGGTGGATGTCGAATTCTTTCGGGTTCGCGACAGTGAAGTCGCGAAGTTCTTCGCTGAATTCCAGCGCGGCGGCCGTCGTGATGGTTGGCAGCTCGACCAAGGCGACTACGACAGCCCGTACCGCGCCTCGATTCGCGAATATGCCGAATCGGTCTATCTCAACCGCTTTGTCCTGGGCGGCGCCAAGAACGAGCGCCGGGTCACCTATCTGCCCCTGCAGGACATCGTGCCGCTGCAATCGCCAGGCCTGTATTTCGCCGTGATGAAGCCGGTCGGGCGCTTCGATGGCCAATACGAAACCTCGGTTTTCTACGTCAGTGACATCGGCTTGCATGTGCGCGCCTACCGCGATCGCATCTATGTGCATGCGGCTTCGCTGCGTACAGGCGAAGCCATCAGTGACGTTGCCCTGTCGGCGCTTGATCGCAAGGGCGAGATCACCATGAAGGCGGCGACCGATGCCAATGGCGATGCCTTGGTGGCGTGGCGCCTGGACGCAACCCAGGTGCTGATCGCCCGTCGCGGCAAGGATGTCTCGATGCTGGCATTCAACCAGCCGGCGCTCGACTTGTCCGAATTCGATGTCGCCGGCCGCCGCCATTCCTGGTTCGATGTCTTCGCCTGGTCCGGTCGTGATTTGTACCGCCCTGGCGAGACGTTGCGCTTGTCGGCCTTGATGCGCGATTACGACGGCCGGCCGGTCAAACCACAGCCGCTCTATCTCAGCCTCAAGCAGCCCGATGGCAAGGTATTCGTCGAAACCCGATTGACTGCTCGTGAAGCCGGCTATTACGAATGGCGACAGACCGTGCCTGCCGATGCGCCGACCGGCCGCTGGCAGGTGGAATTCCGTACTGCGCCCGGCGGCGGTGAAGTGGTGCAGGGCATGACCCTGCGCATCGAAGAGTTCCTGCCCGAGCGCATGAAACTGGACTTGAGTTCGCATCAAGCCACGATCAAGCCTGGTGAACCGCTAGGCCTGGATGTCGATGGCGCCTATCTGTATGGCGCGCCTGCAGCTGGCAATCGGTTCACTGCCCGATTGGTATTGGCAGCGGAGCAGCATCCGGTCGAAAAATTTCCGAACCACTTTTTCGGCGACCCCACCATCACGTTGCCCAAGCAGACCGACGACATCGTCGATGCCAAGCTGGATGACAAGGGCCATCTGTCGGTGCCGATCCCCTTGCCCGAGGAAGCCACGCGCGGCGCGCCGGTAACGGCGATCGTCAACGGCAGCGTCTTCGAAAGCGGTGGTCGTCCGGTCAATCGCAGCCTGTCGCGTACTTATTGGCCGGCACCGGTACTGGTCGGCATTCGCCCCTTGTTCGATGCCAAGGACGGTGCACCGTACGGCACGACGATTGGTTTTGAACTGGTGCGTAGCGATGTCCAGGGACGATTGCAGGCCGCCGCCAATCTGGAAGTGTCACTGGTACGCGAGCGTCGTGATTATCGCTGGAGTTATGTCAACGACCATTGGGGCTACGACTACAACTCGCGTTTCGAAGTCGTCGAGACCCGCCATGTCGCTGCGCGCAGCGAAGGCCCGACCCGGGTGGATTTCCCAGTGGATTGGGGTGGCTACCGCATTGAAGTCAAGGATCCGGCCACCGGCCTGGTGACGCGTTACCCGTTCATTGCCGGCTGGAGCGAAGACAATGCCAATCGCGGCCTCGATGCGCGCCCGGACAAGGTCAAGTTGTCGCTCGACAAGACCGCCTACCACGCTGGCGACACATTGAGAGTGACGGTCACGGCGCCGCATTCGGGCCCCGGCGTGCTGATGGTCGAGACCGACCACTTGTTGCATACGCAGGCGATCGACGCCAAACCGGGCGCAGTGTTCGAGATTCCAGTGACTGCGGAATGGGAACGCCACGACGTCTACATCACCGCTCTGGTGTTCCGTGGCGGCTCGGCGGTGGAAAAGATCACTCCGGCGCGCGCGGTCGGCGAAGTACATGTGCCGATGGACCGGCGCAGCCGCCGTGTCGACGTGACCGTGACTGCGCCGCAACAAGCCAAGCCCGAGCAGCCCTTGCCAGTCACGATCAAGGCGCCGGCATTGGCAGGCAAGAAAGCCTGGGTGACGGTATCGGCGGTCGACGTCGGCATCCTCAACATCACCCGGTTCCCGATTCCGGATGCCGCCGCGCATTTCTTCGAACAGCGCCGGCTCGGTGTCGATGCCTATGATCTCTACGGCCGCGTGATCGAGAGTTTCGAAGGCGACAGTGCCCGCCTTAAATTCGGTGGCGACATGGCCTTGCAGTCCTTGCCGCAGGCGCGGCGACCGACTGCCCGCGTGCAGACGGTGGACCTGTTCTCCGGTCCGGTGGCGCTCGACGCCCACGGCGTCGCGCAGGTCAAGGTGGATGTGCCGGACTTCAACGGCAGC
>JANXRY010000070.1 GCA_025356635.1 Gammaproteobacteria bacterium | reverse complement strand
TGAGGATGGCAACGAAGCAACCAACCCGACCACACCCAACGTCTGGGCCGAGCATTCGATCTGGCCCCAGGACCCGGGCTTTGCTACGGCACTCGCCGGCGGCGTCACATCAATGCAGATCCTGCCCGGCTCGGCCAATTTGATTGGTGGCCGCGGCGTCACCGTCAAGAACGTGGCATCGGTGACCTACCAGGGCATGAAGTTTCCCGGCGCGCCCTGGGGCCTGAAGATGGCCTGCGGCGAGAACCCCAAGCGCGTCTACGGCAGCAAAGGCGGCTCACCGTCCACCCGGATGGCCAATGTCGCCGGTTATCGCGCCGCCTTCATCGAGGCGCAGAACTACACGCGCGCCTGGGACAAATACAACGCCGCCGTTGCGGCGGCCGCCAATTTCAAGGGCCGCGACAAAGACCGGCCCGAGGTCGGCGATCCGCCTGGCCGGGATCTGGCCAAGGAAACACTGATGGGTGTGCTCAAGGGCGACATCCGCGTGCACATCCATTGCTACCGCGCCGACGAAATGGCGACCATGCTCGACTTGGCCAAGGAATTCGGTTTCCACATCGCCGCTTTCCATCATGGCGTGGAGGCTTACAAGATCGCCGACCGGCTCGCCGCCGAGGGTGTTTGCGGCGCGCTCTGGGCTGACTGGTGGGGCTTCAAGATGGAAGCACTGGATGGCATCCAGGCCAACCTCGCGATGGTTGACCGCCCGGCCAACAGTTGCGCGATCGTGCATTCGGATTCCGCCGAAGGCATCCAGCGGCTCAACCAGGAAGCAGCAAAGGCCATGGCCAATGCCCGCGCTGCCGGCATCGACATCGCGCCCGAACGCGCGATCCGCTGGCTGACTTCCAATCCGGCCAAGGCGCTCGGCATCGACAACCAGACCGGCTCGCTGCAGGCCGGCAAGATGGCCGATGTTGTGCTCTGGAACGGCACGCCGTTCAGCGTCTATGCGCATGCCGAAAAGGTCTACATCGACGGTGCGTTGATGTACGACCGCAGCGATCGTTCGCGACAACCGATATCCGATTTCCTGCTCGGCCAGGGAGTGACGCCATGAAGCGCCTGATCTTGTTGTTCACCCTGGCCGCCGCCGGCGCCCACGCCCAAGACGTGCTGATCCGCCACGCCACCGTGCATACCGCCGGCACCCAAGGCAGCCTGAAGGATGCCGATGTGCTGGTGCAGGGCGGCATCATTCGCGCGGTCGGCCACAATCTTCCGGCCGCGCCCGGCGTGGCCGCGTTCGATGCCAAGGGCCAACCGTTGACGCCGGGATTGTTCGGCGGCTTTTCCGATATCGGCCTGGAGGAAGTCTCCGCGGAATCAAGCACGGTCGACAGTACGGTTGCGCTCGGCGGCAACAACCAGCCACCGCAGATGCGTCCCGAGTTCGATGTCAGCCTCGCCTACAACCCGGCCTCGATGCTGCTGCCGGTCGCCCGGCTCGGCGGCCTGACGTTCATCGCACTCAACGCCAGCAACAGCGCCAGCCTGATCGGCGGCCAGGGCGCGACAGTCCGGCTCGATGGCGATCCGCGCGCTGACATGATCGGCCCGCACTTGCTGTACATCCGGCTCGGCTCGGGTGCCGACGGTGTTGGCGGCGGCAGCCGGGCATCGCAATACATGCTGCTTGACCAGGCCCTGCGCGAAGCGCGCGGTCTGTCGCCCTACGGCGCGCCCAATTCCCTGCTTACACCGACCGGGCGCGAAACACTGGCGCGTTACCTGGTTGCCGGCCATGTCGTGTTCGACGTCAATCGCGCTGCCGACATCCGCCAGTTGCTCGCGTTCTGCCGACGCAACGGCATTCACCCCTTGCTCACCGGCGCCGCCGAGGGCTGGCAGGTGACCGCCGAACTCAAGGCCGCGAACGCCACCGTATTCGTCGATGCCTTGCAGAACCTGCCGGACAGTTTCGACATGCTCGGCGCACGACTCGACAACGCCGCCCTGCTCGACCGGGCCGGCGTGCATGTCGGCTTGCTCTCGCCCGATCCCACCCATGGCGCCCGCAAGATCCGTCAGGCGGCTGGCAATGCCGTCGCCAACGGCCTGCCGTGGGAAGACGGCCTAGCCGCGATTACCCGCGTGCCGGCGCAGGCGCTGGGACTGGGCGACAAACTCGGGAAAATAGAACCGGGCATGGTCGCCGACCTCGTGCTCTGGGATGGCGATCCGCTTGAAGTCACCAGCCTCGCGCAAAGAATGTGGATGGCTGGAAAAGCCATGCCCATGCAGTCACGTCAGACCGAGCTGCGCGATCGTTACATGACGCCCCCCGGAATCCTGCCGCCCGCCTACAACCACCACTGACATGGCGAAAACGCGCTATTACCTGCGACTGCCGGAACCCACTCTGGCGCGCGGCAGCGACCCGAGATTGGCATTTTGCAGCACCACTGCCGTAGGTTTTGCGGAAGAATTCCAGAGCGCATTGCGCACAGCCTCCTTGTTCACGCGCTGGCAGGCCACGCTCGAAGATCCGGACGACGCCGATGCCTCGCTCGCTGCCATCGACCCAGACGCAACCGTGATCGGCACACAGACCGACCTGCATGTGGACTTGCTCGCCACCACGTCCCTGCCCAGCGCCGTGTTCAAGCACCGCTTGCGCCTGCTTGCCGGTAGCCACTGGCAGTTGCGCGACGTGACGGCGGGCTAGGCGCGACCAAAAGTACTGCCGGGCTTTGGGTCGCGGCTCACGCCGCTCCTACCTCTCGATCCGCAGGTATCATGCCCCGACGCCCATGAAACTCCTGCTCATCTACAATCCGCATGCGGGCAACGGTCGCGCCAGAGGACTGCTTCCCAAGATCAAGCGCACCCTCGCCGATCAGGCGATCGATGCCGAAATTCTGATGACCGAACGCTGCGGCCATGCAGTCACCTTGGCAGCGCAGTCCAACTAATGGTCCGCACCCCCTCAGACCCCTAAGTGGGTCAGTTCTGGATGGACATCAACACTGTTGGGGCACAAGTAGCAGCCCAAATTGTTTCTGGTCAATGCATCACTGCTCGCAATGTTCTGCGGCGTGCCGCTGCGACCGTCGCGCTCAATACGCAAACTCTCGAAACACCGGATCCACCGATCCCTTCCACTCGCCATGGAACAACTTGAGCTTGCGCTCGGCCGGGGTTTCGTTGGCGAGGGCGAATTCGATCAGCGGTTCGAGGAAGACGGCTTCGCTGGCGCCGGTCTTGTTCAGGCGATTGCGGCGGGCCAGGCCCTGGCCGGAAATCTTCAGTGCTTCCAACGCCAGTTCGCGCACGGTGGCGCCGCGGAAAGGTAGTTTCAGTGCGTGCTTGGGTACGCCATCGCGCAAGGCGTTGCGTTCGACCATGGAAAAATCCTTGACCAGATCCCAGGCCGCGTCGAGCGCCGCGTCGTCGTAGAGCAGGCCGACCCAGAAAGCCGGCAGCGCGCACAGCCGGTTCCACGGCCCGCCGTCGGCGCCGCGCATCTCCAGGTATTTCTTCAGCCGCACCTCCGGGAAGGCCGTGGTCATGTGGTCGGCCCAGTCTTTCAAATTCGGCAACACGCCCGGCAGGTTCGGCAGCTTCCCGGCCATAAAGTCGCGAAAGCTCAGCCCGGCGCAGTCGATGTATTCGCCATCGCGGTAGGTGAAGTACATCGGCACGTCGAGCAGGTAGTCGACGTAGCGTTCGAATCCGAAGCCGTCCTCGAAGACGAAGTCGAGCATGCCGGTGCGATCCGGATCGGTGTCGGTCCAGATATGCGATCTGTAACTCAAATACCCGTTAGGTCGGCCTTCGGTGAAGGGCGAATCGGCGAACAAGGCCGTGGCGATCGGCTGCAAGGCGAGTGAGACGCGGAATTTCTTGATCATGTCGGCTTCATTGGCGAAGTCGAGGTTGACCTGCACCGTGCAGGTGCGCGTCATCATGTCGAGCCCGAGCTTGCCGCGCTTTGGCATGTAGTCGCGCATGATCTGGTAGCGGCCCTTGGGCATCCACGGCATCTCGTCGCGCCGCCATTTCGGCTGGAAGCCCATGCCCAGAAAGCCCAGACCGATTTCGTCAGCGACCGTCTTGACCTCTTTCAGATGCGCCATCGTTTCGCAGCAGGTGTCGTGGATGTTCTCCAGCATCGCGCCTGACAGTTCGAATTGCCCGGCCGGCTCGAGCGTGATCGACGCGCCGTCGCGCAGCAGTGCGATGACTTTTCCGTGCTCCTCGAACGGTTGCCAGCCGAACCGCGTCAAGCCGCGCAGCATCGCCTCGATGCCGCGCTCGCCTTCGTAGGTCGGCGGGCGCAGGTCGTCCATGCGGAAACCGAATTTCTCGTGCTCGGTGCCGATCGTCCATTGCTCGATCGGGCGGCCGCCGCTGGCGTGGAATTCGACCAGCTGGCGCTTTTCGGTGAGGGGTAGCTCTTCGACGTTGCTCGGACCGGACACGGCAGACCCTCATGGAATGAATGCGTGGAGCGAATTCGCTAGGTGGGGGCGCGCCCGCACCGGCGCAAGGTCAGAGTTCCAGCCAACGCGCGACCACGGCGCGCGCTTCGTCCACGCCGAGTTTGGTATCGCCGGAGTAAATTTGGGCGCTCACGGCATCGCCAAAGTCGGCAAGCAACTGTTTTCGTACACCGAGCAGGATCTTGGCCTGCTCGCCGCGACCGAGCTTGTCGGATTTGGTCAGCAGACAATGCGCAGGCAGGCCACGAGCCTTGGCGAAGGACAGCATCTGCAGATCGTATTCGCGCAGCGGGTGGCGCACGTCCATCACGATCACCAGCCCGGCCAGCGATGCGCGGGTTTCGAAATACTTGTTGATGAACTGTTGCCAGTGCGCGCGCAGTTCTTCGGGCACCTTGGCGTAGCCGTAGCCGGGCAGATCCACCAGGTACTTGCCCGGTTTGACCTCGAAATACACCAATTGCTGGGTGCGCCCGGGCGTTTTGGACGTCTTGGCCAGCCGGTTCTGGTGGCATAAGGCGTTCAGCGCCGTGGATTTGCCGGCATTGGAGCGGCCGGCGAAGGCGACTTCACGGACGGTATCGGCCGGCAATTGCCGCGGCAGGTGCGCGGCCAGCACGTAGGTAGCCGTTGCGAAGGGATTAGCCATGCCACCATGTTACGCCAGCGCCGGCCCGGCCCGACTTTCGTTGACCCGCTTTTCGTTGACCATGTCGGGCTGCGGCTGGGATAATCCCGCGTTGTCGGATTCACTTAATCTCGCCCGCGCACCCCGGAGCTCGTCCATGAAGTTGCTGCCCCTGATCGGCCTGGCTACGGCCGTGATCATGACCACCGCCCTGGCCCAACAACCGGCGACGGTACAGCCCAGCCCGGAAGTTGCACCGGCCGCCGTCACGCCGCTGCCGCCGTCCGGGCCGGCCACCGCCGGCGACGCCAAAGCCGGGCAAACCAAGGCCGGCACCTGCGCCGCCTGCCATGGCCTTGATGGCAATTCGTCCGATGCCCAGTACCCGAAGCTGGCCGGCCAGCACGAGCGCTACATCCAGCGCATGCTGACCCAGTTCCACAACGGCGGCCGCGACAACTCGATCATGATGGGTATGGCCGGCAGCTTGAGCCCGCAGGACATGCGCGACATCGGCGCCTACTTCGCCAGCCAGCACGCGATTCCGGGCGTGGCCGACGATACCGTGATCGCCGATGGCCCGAACAAGGGCGCCAAGTTCTACCAGGTCGGCGAGAACATCTTCCGCTCCGGCAAGCCGGCCAGCGGCGTGCCCGCCTGCTTGGCCTGCCATGGCCCGACCGGGCGCGGCAACCCGGGTCCAGCGTACCCTTCGCTCGCTGGCCAGCACGCGGCGTACACCGTCGCCAAACTGACCTTCTTCCGCGACGGTGGTGTTTGGGGCAAAGACAAAGACGCGAACTCTGTGATGTCGGGCGTTGTCCATGGTCTTTCCGACCAGGAAATCCAATCCCTGGCCAGCTACATCGAAGGCCTGCATCCGTCCGACAAGTAAGGGAGATTTCGCATGATCCGCCGCACTCTGGCCCGCCTGGCCCTGTCCAGCCTTGTACTGATCCTGCCCCTGGTGGCCTGCAGCCCCGCCCCGTCTTCAGACAGCGCTGCGGCAACGGCTGCGCCTACCGACGCGACTCCCGCGCCAGTCGCAACGGTAGCCACGCCCGCGGAAACCCCGGCAGTTGCAGCGGCCAGCGATGCCGCCACTCCCGCCAGCGCCGCGCCCGCTGCCGCGCCCGCGGCCGCAGCGGCTGTCAGTGCCGATGCCCCGCGCGAGGGCACTGACTACGAACTGTTGCCGACAGCCCAGCCCACCTATGCCCAGGGCAAGATCGAGATCGCCGAAGTCTTCAGCTACCGCTGCGTGCATTGCGCTGAATTCCAGCCGTCAGTGAACGCCTGGAAAAAAACCATGCCGGCCGATGTCCGCTGGGAATACGTCCCCGCTGCCTTCGGCGATTCCTGGGACGATTTCGCCCGCGCCTTCTTCGCCGCCGAAGTGATGGGCGTGCGTGAGCGCACCCATGACATGGTGTTCAAGGGCGTGTTCGTGGACCAGATGATCAAGAACGGTGGCCTGGAAGAAATCGCCGACATGTATGGCAAGTTCGGCGTCGACCGGAATGCTTTCCTGGCAACCATGCAGAGCTTCGGCGTGACCGCCAAGCTCAATCGCTCCCGCCAGTTCGCGATGCGCACCGGAGTGACTGCGACCCCGACCATCATCCTCAATGGCAAGTATCGGGTCAGCGTGACTCGCGACCGTGGTTTCGAGGGCATGCTCAAGACCGTGGATTTCCTGATCGCCCGCGAACGCGCCGCCAGCGCAACCGCCTCGGTACCGTGATCGCCCTGCGCCCGCTCCGGTTCGCCCTGCTGGCCCTGTTGCCGACCCTGGCGCTCGCCGTGCAAGCGCCGGCGCCCGTGGCAGCCGCCGCGAGCGACGGAACACCACGACTCGGCATCGACTACGAAGTAATGCCGCTGCCGGCACCGACCTACGGCCAGGGCGGTGTCGAAGTTGCCGAGGTGTTCAGCTATGCCTGCATCCACTGCTCGCACTTCCAGCCGTACGTGGATGCGTGGCTGAAACACAAGCCCGCCGATGTTCGCTGGGAATACGTACCCGCCGATTTCGGCCCGGTCTGGAACACCTTCGCCCGCGCCTATTTCGCCGCCGAACAGTTGCATGTGGTCGACAAGACCCATGCCGCGATTTTCCGCGCCGTCCATGAAGAACATGCGGCGGGCAGCGGCACGCCGGAAGAAGTGGCGGCCCTGTACGGCAAGTTGGGTGTCGACCCGGCCAAGTTGCTCGCGGCAATGAACAACGCCGTCACCACCCGACGCCTGGGCCAGGCACGCCAGTTCGCGCTGACCACCGGCATCGAGGGTACTCCGACGATCGTGATTGACGGCCGTTACCGGATCACCGCTACCGCCGACCGCGGCTTCCCGGGCATGCTCGCTACGGCCGACTACCTGATCGCGCAGGAACACGCAGCGATCAACAAGACCACTGCCCCGGCCAGCAGCAAGAAACCCTGAGCCACGATCACGCCCCGCTACGATTGCTGAGCTGCAACATCCAAGCCGGCTCCAGCACCCGTGCCTACCGCGATTACGTGACCCGCAGTTGGTCGCACGTGCTGCCCAGCGGCAAGCGCGCCAGCCTCGACGCCCTGGCCACGCTGTTCGCGCCCTTCGACGTGGTCGGCCTGCAGGAAAGCGACCCGGGCAGCCTGCGGTCCGGCTTCGACCGGCAAAGCGATACCCTGGCCGAAGGTGCGCGCTTTCCGTTTGTCAGCCATCAGGCCAACCGCAGGGTCGGCCGCATCGCCACCACCGGCAACGCCTTGCTGAGCCGGATCGAGCCGCTGGAGATCCTCGACTACGCTCTTCCGGGTCGAGTGGCCGGGCGCGGCGTATTGCTGGCGCGATTCGGAACTGGCGACGCGTCCTGGCGCCTGGCGATTACCCATTTGTCGCTGGGCATGCGTTCGCGCCGGATGCAGTTGGCTTTCGTGGCTGACCTGCTGGCAGAAGATCACCGCTTGGTACTGATGGGCGACTTCAACTGCGCCGCGGCGGCGCCGGAGATGCGCGTGCTTTACCAGCGCACGCGCTTGGCCGAACCCGTCGACGGGCCGCCGAGCTTCCCCAGCTGGGCGCCGGATCGCGCCCTCGACCACATCCTGGTCGCCGGATTCCAGGTCGACGACTACCAGGCGCACCCTGCCGCCGGCTCCGACCATCTCGCGATCGCCGTGACCTTGCGCTAGGCAGGTTTCGGCAGCGAGCCGCGATGGCCTATTCTGGGCGAATGTACCTGGCCCACTTCGGACTGGCGGAAGCGCCGTTCGCCATTACCCCCGACCCGCGCTTCGTCTTTCTCAGCGAGCGTCATCGGGATGCGCTCGCGCACCTGATGTACGGCATCGGGCAGGGCGGCAGCGGTGGTTTCGTGCAGCTCACCGGCGAAGTCGGCACCGGCAAGACCACGCTTTCACGCCTAGTGCTGGAACAACTCCCGGAAAACGTGCACGTGGCCTTGGTACTCAATCCCAAGCAGACGCCGCTGGAATTGCTGGAAACCATTTGCGAAGAATTGCACGTCGAGTTACCGGGCAAGCGCCGCAGCATGAAAGTGCAGGTGGATGTGCTCAGCCACTACCTGCTGCAGGCCTACGGCGAAGGTCTGCGCGTGGTGCTGATCCTGGACGAGGCGCAGGAGCTGTCGCGCGAATGCCTGGAACAGGTGCGATTGCTGACCAACCTCGAAACCGCCAGCCAGAAATTGCTGCAGATCGTGCTGCTCGGGCAACCGGAACTGCGCGAGATGACTTCGCGCCCATCCATGCGCCAGCTTGCGCAGCGCATCACCGCCCGTTACCACTTGATGCCGCTGGATCTGCCGGACACTGATGCCTATTTGCGCCATCGCTTCATGATCGCCGGCGGCTCGGTGTTTCCATTTGAACCGGCAGCGGTGCGCCGCCTGCACACCCTGGCCGGTGGCGTGCCGCGCTTGTTGAACGTGCTCGGCGAACGCGCCCTGCTCGCCGGTTACGTGCACGGCAAGGCTCGCATCGACGCTGCGCTGGTCGAACAAGCCGCCGCCGAAGTGCTGGCGCCCGAGTCCAGTCGCCGCATCCGATGGCGTTGGATCGCAGTGAGCGTAGCAAGCTTGGCCGTGCTTGCAGCCGATTGGCTGTGGCATTCGGGAGCATTCTGAGATGTCGCTGATCCTTGACGCACTGCGCAAGTCCGAAGCCGAGCGCCGGCGCGGCGAAGCGCCAGGTTTGTTCAGCGCATTGCCCACGCCCGGCGCGCGCGTTGTCCAGCGTCGCTCGAACCGGCCGGCGTGGATTGCCTCGGTAGTTGTCGCACTGGCAGTGCTTGCCGCCGTGGCTTGGTGGTATCTCGCGCCGGCAACAACCGCGCCGACGGAAGTCGCAAGGTCGTCAGTCCCGACGCCGACGATTGCGCCCGTGGCACCGGCCACGCCTGCACCGCCACCGGTCGTGGTGGTGGCGTTGCCGAAGCCGGCACCGGCACCGGACGTGAAGCAACCGCCGGAAGAAACGCCGGTTGCGGTGGCGCCAACCTTAGCGCCGGCTGATACGTCGCCCGTCGCCGAACCACCACTCGAGTCGTTGCCGACACTGGCTACGCTCGATCAGGCCGAACGCACCGGATTACCGCCGCTCAAGTTGAGTATGCATGTCTGGTCGGAAGCGCCGAATGCGCGACTGGCGATCATCGACGGTCAACGCGTCATGGAAGGCTCGGCAATCGGTGAGAGTATCGTGGTGGAAATTCGCCGCGACGGCGTGGTGCTCGAACTGCACGGTCGTCGCTACTTGCTGCCGAGGCCCTAGCCGATGGTGTTTGTCTCGTTGCCCTCACGAAAACGCCCGCACAACCGCTGGGCCGCGGCCTTGCTCGCGCTGGTCGCGCTGACGGTATTCCTCTGGTTGCGCTGGGGGTTGGGTGCGACTGCCCGCGGTGAAGTTCTGCAACACTGGGGCACGGTGTCGGGCAGTTCCGGGCAATGGCGCTCGCTCTGGCTCGATGGTCGCGTGGTCCGCTTGTTCAGCGCGTTGTTCATCCACGCCAGCTTCCTGCATTTGCTCGGCAATGGCTTGTTCCTGCTGATCTTCGGCGCACCCAGCGAACGCGCGCTCGGGCCCTGGCGCTTGCTGGCGTTGTTCCTGGTGGGCGGTGCCGCCGGCAATCTGGTCGCCGCATTGCTGATCGGCGAACCGGCGCGAGTGATCATCGGCGCGAGCGGCGGCATTTCGGCACTGGTCGGCGCGTACCTCGTACTTTTTCCCAAGGCGCGATTGGGCGTGGTAGTTCCGCTTGGGCTGTGGCTGGAATTCATCAAGCTGCCGGCCGCTTCACTGATCGGCTTGTGGGTCCTGCTGCAACTGGCCTTCACGTACGCCGGCCCGGCCTTCGGTGCGATGGCCTGGAGCGCGCACCTGACCGGCTTCGCAGTCGGCGTGGTGATGGCCGTATTGTTCCGGCCCTCGCTGCGCCGGCAATCACGCGGTTGATGATGCGCCGCCTATCGCAATCACTATAATCAGCGCATGGCCAGCAAAAAACTCTACAAAGTCACCTTCTTCAACGCCGGCAAGATCTACGAGCTGTACGCGCGGCAGGTCGGCTCGGGTGCGCTCTGGGGCTTCACCGAAATCAGCGAGCTGGTGTTCGACGTCAACGAAGGCCTGGTAGTGGATCCGACCGAAGAGCGATTGCGCGACGAGTTCGCGCATACCCGTACGCTGCACCTGCCGATGCAGAGCATCGTGCGGATCGAGGAAGTCGACCGCAAAGGACAACTCGCCATCCGCGACGCCGCCACCGGCGAACGCGTGGTCACGCCGTTCCCGATGCCGGCAAAGCCCGGGCACTGATTTCGACTATTTCTTCAACCAACCACGCGGATCTTGCGGTTGGCCGTTGCGGCGCAGTTCGAAATACAGCGCGGGTCGGCCCTGGCCGCCGGAGCTGCCAAGTTGCGCGATCACGTCGCCGGCTGCGACGGTATCTCCCGCGCGCTTGAGCAGCGCGTCGTTGTAGGCGTACAGCGTCATCAGCCCGTCACCGTGATCGACGATCACCAGCAGGCCGTAGCCTTTCAACCAATCGGCATACGCCACGCGCCCCGCCGCCGCCGCGTGCACATCGGCACCAGTCGTACCGGCGATCAGCAGGCCCTGGCTGGCGTGGCCATCGGGCAACGTGCCGCCGAAGCCGGCGATCACTGCGCCGGCGACCGGCAACGACAGCCCGCTGTACGCCACCAGCGGCGTTACCGGATGTGCGGGTGTCGCACCGGCAGGACGCATAGGGGGTAGCGTCGCCATCGCCTTGCGCAGGCGTTCAAGCAAGGCGGCAGTGTTCTTCTCGTCGCGACCGAGCGCGTTCAACCGTGTCTTCTGGTCGCGATACTTGGCATCGAGTTGCGAAACTACCTTGCCGCGTTGCGCGCGTTGTTGCGCCAGCTGCGCCACCGCTTGCTGCTGCTGTTCGCGCGCGGCTTGCAACGGCGGTTGCTGCGCTTTGATTTGCTCCTGGACCTTCGCCAACGCATCGAGTTCAGTGGTCAGCGTAGTGATCCGCTGCTGCCGATCCTGACTGAAGTAGCGATGGTAGGCCAGCACGCGCGCCAGGTCGCTGACGCGATCTTGTTCAAGCAGGAGTTTCAATTCTTCGTTTTGTCCCAACGCATAAGCCGAGCGAACCAGCTCGGCCAGTTCCTCACGCTGGTGCAATAATTTTTTCTCAAGCCCGGCTTGTTGCTGTTCGAGCGACGCCAGCTGTGCTTCCAATTCCGTAAGCTTGGCCATGGTTGCGCGCAATTGACCTTGCGCACCGGCCACCGATGCATCGGCGGCGCGCAGGTCTTTGGATGCCTGGCTTTTCTGGCCCTCGATTTTTTTCTGCTCGTCGCTCAGCGACTGGATCTGCTTGCGCACCAGCTCCAGCTGCTGTCGTGCGCTGGCCTCGCGCTGGGTTCGCTGCGCGGCCGATTCGGTCGACGTGCCCGCATGCGCCGCGACGGCAACGATGAGCAGCAGCACTACGGCGAACAGAGGGCGCACTCAGACGAGCTCCACGAGCGAATGGCCGGTCATCTCGATCGGTTTGGGCAGACCGAGCAAATACAGCAAGGTTGGCGCGATATCGCGCAGGGCGCCGCCGGCGCGCACATGTGCCGGGCGGCCGACGTAGACCAGCGGCACCGGGCCGACCGTGTGCGCGGTGTGCGGTTCGCCGGTCTCGGGATCGCGCATCAGTTCGAGGTTGCCGTGATCGGCGGTGACGATCATCTCGCCGCCAGCTTCGCTGATCGCCATGCGAATTTCGCCGAGTGCAATGTCCACCGCTTCGGCGGCATCTATCGCGGCGGAAAGGATGCCGGAGTGGCCGACCATGTCCGGGTTGGCGATGTTGCAAATGATCACGTCGTGGCGGTGGGCGCGGATGTCCTCGCACAATCTCGCGGTCAATTCCGGGCAGCTCATTTCCGGTTGCAGGTCGTAGGTCGCGACTTTGGGCGAGGGAATTAAAACGCGATCTTCGCCCGGCTCGGCTTTCTCGACACCGCCGCTGAAGAAGAAGGTGACGTGCGCGTACTTCTCGGTTTCGGCGATCCGCAGTTGCGTCAGGTGGTGTTCGGCCAATACTTCCGACAGCGCGTGGTGCAGATCGTCCGAATGGAACGCTACCGGCGCCGACAGGCTGGCATCGTATTCGGTCAGGCAGACGAAGCGCGACAAGGCGATCCGGCGTGGCCGCACGAAGCCGGCAAAGTCGTCCTGTACGAACACGCGCGTGAGCTGACGGGCGCGATCGGCGCGAAAATTCATGAACACCACGGCATCGCCATCGACGAACTTGGCACCCGTGCCGACCACGGTCGGCTTGACGAACTCGTCGTTCTCGCCGCGCGCATAGGCTTGTTCGAGCGCGGCGAGTGCGGAATCGGCGTGGAAGTCCGCCGTCGCTTCGGTGATCGCGCGATAGGCCGGCTCGAGCCGTTCCCAGCGCTGATCGCGATCCATCGCATAGTAGCGGCCGATCACCGTGGCTATGCGCGCATTGCCGGCGGAATCGCAGGCCGATTGCAGCGCGCGCAAGCTCGCTTTGGCCGAGCGCGGCGGCGTATCGCGACCATCGAGGAAGGCATGCACGGCCACGCGCGGCACGGCGGCGCGACGCGCCAGTTCGATCATCGCGAAGATGTGCGCCTCGTGGCTATGCACGCCGCCGGGCGAGACCAAGCCGAACAGATGCAGCGTGCCATCGGATTTCTTCGCGCCGTCGCAGGCAGCGAGCAATTCGGCATTCGCGTAGAAGCTGCCGTCCTCGATCGCGGCGTCGATGCGGGTCAGGTCCTGATAGACGATGCGGCCGGCACCGATGTTCATGTGACCGACTTCAGAATTGCCCATCTGGCCGTCCGGCAGGCCGACGTAGCGACCCTCGGTATGCACCAAAGTGTGCGGGCACTCGACCAGCAGGCGGCGCCAATTCGGGATATCCGCAAGCGCGATGGCGTTGTCGGCGGTTTCGACTCTATGGCCCCAACCGTCCAGGATCAGCAGCAACAAGGGCTTGGGGCGGCTCACGGGCATCTCCTGACTTTCAGCACGGGGAAAGTGTAACGGACAGGGCTACAAGGGAGGCACTAAACCCTTTCTGGGCGGTCGGCATCCGACCATCACCTGCCACGGAGACTTACCATGCGCCGCAACCTGCTTGCCCTCGCCCTTTGCCTTGCCTTCAGCGCCGCCCAGGCCCACGACAGCGACGACAATAGCAACAGCGGTGGCGACATCAGCCACGTCAATGGCGGCATCACCGCCGAGGCGGGCCAACATTATGGCGATCTGGACACGGTCAACGGCGGCATCAGCCTGGAGAAAGGCGCGGTCGTCGGCAAAGTGGAAACCGTCAACGGTGGCATCGATGCCGAAGACGATGTCCAGGTCCATAGCTTGGAAACGGTCAACGGCGGCATCGATGTCGGCCGTAACGCGCGCATCGCCGACGGCGCCGAGACGGTCAATGGCGGCATCCGCATCACCTTTCATTCCCATGTTGGCGGCAATCTCACCACGGTCAACGGCGCCATCACCATCCAGCAAACCGAGGTCGGCGGCAAGGTCCACACCGTCGCCGGCGACATCACGGTCGGCGCCGAGTCGGTCGTCCACGGCGGCCTGCTGGTCGAGAAGCCCAACCACTCCGGCTGGAACTGGGGCTGGGGCAAGTCGCGCAAGCCGCGCATCGTAATCGGCCCGAACGCGGTGGTCGAAGGCGAGCTGCGCTTCGAACGCGATGTCGAGTTGTTCGTGCACAAGACCGCGAAAATCGGCACCGTGACCGGCGCCACCGCCCAGCCTTATACCGACACCCTGCCGGAACGCGAATGACGCCTAGGGTAAACGCCTTCAAACAATCGCCATTCATTGCTCCCCGGGGACTACAGGGCTAGGCTTGTCCGTAGCATACCGAGGTAAGCACTGTAGTGACCACTTCAGGCGATAGACATCTCGCGATGGCATCTGGCAACGAAAAAATTCGTGAACTAATTCGTAGACAAACGAATGCCATTGACCTGTTAGACGATGGCATTGAAAACGGGAGTGACCTGAAGAACTTCCCGGCAGATACCTCTCCCCACAGGCAAGCTACATCTTCCTCACAAAACGATCTCACGCGAAAGTCGGCCCCTGAGAAAACCTTATACCCGCCGAGTTCAGTGGCGAGGCTCAAAGGAAGGTTGCAGGCCTATAAAGTTGTCGCAGCCATCTTGTGTAGTTTTTCACTTCTGCTTCTGACCACAATAATTCTCAACTTTCCAAGCGAGACAAGTATCGTCTCTGGTGTTGTCCAAGACTGTAGTCCATCACTGGGTTTTGGCCAAAATAGAGGGACTGGTTGGTACCAATGCACAGTGACATTGAGAGACTCAAATAAAAAGGTTTTTGCGCTTTCGAGAGGGGTTCATCTCAGAGGGGAAGCAGTGATGGTGACCGTAAGCAGTCACTCGTTGACGGGCGTTAAATATTTCGATGTGCTAGTTCAGACTCATTGACCGTAACAATTACTCTGTTCTGAAAGTCTTCTTACCTATAAATATTTTCATTATGGGAGAGACGATGGCCGCCAAGAAATAAAGGAAAACACCATATGGTTTCGACTGATAGGTATATTGAATTCGCGCATACTCATTAAACCCCGACGCCAGCCCCTTAAATCCTGACTGCAAATACAACTGCTTGGCTTTCTGAATGTCGGTAGGGTCGGAGTGCTTTTCGTATATTTTCCCAAGTGTTAGGTAATCTATAGGCTGATTAGAGACTGTTAGGAGCTTTTCGCAATAGTCGGTCGCCTTGGCGACATTTTGCCGACCCCCTTTGCGAAGCAAAACTCTTACCGCACCAAGCTGAGCACCCGCGAATCGACCCCTTATAAGTGCCGTCTCATAGGCACATAACGCTTTGTCCAGATCAGGCTCTATCCCATCCCCGCCAAATTCATAGACGTTTCCAGCCAACAAATAGCCTGATGCAACATCTTTCTGAATTAGCCGGTGTGCAATTTCTATAGCTTCTCGCATTCGGCGTCTACCGAACAAGTTAGATCCCTGACGAAAAAGCTCCGCGTCGTTCATTGACTAAGTGGGAAAATAATGTGGTACCACCTAGTCAATTCTGCCCCACCTAATTCAACTATCTCCGCCAACCTTTCCGGGTCCTCTGCGATCTGCATTTCGGGGCCCAATTCGTCTTCGACTTCGGGATTGAGGGCCAGCTCACTCTGAAACATGGAGAAGGTTACGAGCACAGCTCGCCTTGCAACGGGACTCCTGCATATAGTCGCTACGGCCTCGCCTGCTCCCGCTGATCCCGCTGCTGCCGCGCCTCCTCCTATTACAGCTGGTCCATAGAAGAGTGGCGCATAGCTGTTTGAAATATCCCTAACAGTCGCGTCCAGAGCGGGGCCAGGTGGTGTGCAGTTCGGTGCGCAGTAGTACAACCCATTTCGCCACTCTGACAATCCAAGAATATCTGAACGCGACACCGGATCGCCACGCACATATCCATAAACAGCACGGCCCGACGCGATCCTCCGGCGGCGACGATGATTTCGCTTGATGCGGCAAGGGCTTGCGAGCGCGGATGACATTGATGCGGTTCTGTCCGATCCAAAAATTCTCTTGAGACGCTTTTCTACGCGACCACGCGGCGTGCGGCAAGACCTTTTTCCGTAGCCGCTCGTGCGCGCTGCGTTCGCTCGCCCGGGCGTCAACTCGCGCCCCATACCAAGCCAGAACAGCGCCACTCCGGTGCGCGCATTCGCCCCTTCCCCCGCCCTGTGTCGGATTCAGTTTGCGGGTGCTGTGATACTCGGTGGCGCACCCCAGAGCGCTCGCATCCGCTCGCCAGCGGCGAGCGGCCGGTGGCGTGCAATCCCCTCAGAACCGTCTCCACAGCGGGCAGTCCATGCGCTCAACAGGGGAGCAAAAGAGTCCGCCCACTCCCCCTGCTAACGCACCCGGCCCGCAGGGTCGGGCGAGGGCTGGATGCCCGAGTTGGGCACACGGATGGTGCCGCCGCTGGTGCACTTCGCGGCCCGGATTTACGGTGTAGTCATTAGCAACACACAGCGAAGGGCGTGTACATCGTCAAAGGCCCGCTGCGCCTTGCTCTCAGACCCCGCGACTACACGTACTTTTATCTTGCCGTACTTCTGTTCTCTGGCCCTTCCAGCGTTTTGCCTGCCGCAGCCGTGTCACGTTGCGTGCCACAACCTCGTCACTGAACCCGTCGCCGCATGGTCAGATTTCTGGTCGGCTGTGTGCCGTCGCGTGGCGATGGCCTGGCCGCAAAGCGCACACACGGACGTGCGCGCAGCCTGCAGGCCGCTGGGCAACGCCGTGCTTCAAGCGTGGCACCAAAAAACGCCAGCGACCCGGTGACATAGTGCGAATTACGCGGCGAGCACAGCGAGCGAACAGTGCCCCCGGCACTGCGGCGTAATCGCGCATTATGTCGTTAGGGGTGCCCGTGCCTGCGCCTGCTACACCCTGAGCGCAGGCACTCCCTTTCGGCGGCACACCGTGCCGCGCTTTGCCCATGATCAGCTGTTGTCGCCCGCGTCTATCGCATCGCGCTCCCGACGCTCGAGCTTTCCCGCTGGGTGCGTCGCGGCGTGAATCTTCTGCAGCTTGTCGATGGAGACGTGGGTATAGATTTCGGTCGTCGCCAGATTCGCGTGCCCGAGCATCTCCTGGATGTAGCGGATGTCCGCCCCGTTCTCCAGCATGTGCGTCGCGCAGGCGTGCCGGAACAGATGCGTCGCACCGGGCTTGTCGATGCCGGCGAACTGCATGTAGCGCTTGACCTTGTCGGCCAGCCATTCGGGCGTGATCGGCTCGCCGTAATCGGTCACGAACAGCGCATCGGTTTCACCAGCGATCAATTGCGGCCGCGCTTCGAGCAGATACTTTTCCAGCCACGCCGCCGCACGCTCGCCCAGCGGCACCACCCGGTCTTTACGGCCCTTGCCTTCACGCACGAACACCAGCCGCCGGTTCAGGTCGACGTCGTAGCGCACCAGGTGCGGCACTTCCATGCGCCGCAGCCCGGTTGCATACAGCAGTTCCAGCATCGCCCGGTCGCGCAAACCTGCGGCCGTGCCGGGCTCAGCCTCGTGCAGGATCGCGTCGATATCGGCCACCGCCAGCAACGTGCGTGGCAGGCGCTTGGGTTGTTTGGGCAATACCAGTTCGGCCGCCGGGTTGTAGGGGATGTGGTGCTCGCGCGTGAGCCACTTGAAGAAGGTTTTCAACGGCGCGAGACACCCGTGCTGGCTGCCCAGCGTCAACGGCGTGCCATCGGGTTTGCGGTAATAGAACAGGCTGCGCTGGTAGCGCTCCAGCACCGGCTGGGTGATCGCACACGGGTCGCCCAGTTCGCGCTCTGCGCACCAGCCGATGAAGCGGCGCAGTGCGATCCGCCGCGCCCGCACCGTGTCCTCGCTGTAGGCATGGGTCAGCAGCCACTCGAAGTGCGCGTGCATGTAGCGCGTGAGCGGGTGGCTGCTGAGCGGATCGTCGCGGCGGGCGCGGGGGATCGATGGTTTGATCGGCGCCGGCTTGCGGTTCTTGATCCGCTGGCCGCGACGCGGCATCAGGCCACCGCCGATGCGGCGCCGTTACGACTACGACGGGGCAGTTCACGCGGCGTCCCGAGGTGTGGGATTTCTTCAACAGCAGCAACTAAAGAAGAAGAACCAGCGCCAGCGCTCGCGATACGAGGGATTTGCTGGCCTTGCAAGGTGGGTGCAAGCGGGGTGTTTTCGGGGTGCAAGGTGGGTGCGAGGTGGGTCGTTGGGGGTGCGAGGTTGCCCGGCGGGGGTGCGAGGTGGGTTGTCGTACCCGCACAGTCCAGCGCCGCCACATCCAGCAAGCCGATCAGTTGCGGTACATCGAGCGCCACATCGCCATCGAACAGCAGTTCGTAGACGAAGCGCTGGCCGGTACTGCCGCGATGCACCAGCAGATATTCCAGTTCGACCAGGCGCTCCACGTGCAGGCGCAGCGCGGTGTCGGTGATGCCGGCCACCGCCCGCACCTCGCGCCGGGTGAAGCGCACGCCATCGCGTGCGATCGCATGCGCCTGCATCCGCTGTGCGACCAGCTCGACGATCCGCGCCAGCACCCGCCGCGTCTGCGGCGGCAACTCGTCCAGACTGCGCCCCAGCACTTCGCCGGCCAGGCGGTTGGCCAGCGCGATATCGTCCCGCGTGACCTCGACGTAGTCGATTACCTGGCCGGCGACCGTCGCGGATTGCAGCGGCCGCTGGTGCTGGTGCAGGAACGCAATCGCGTCGATGAGGGTCAGGTATTTCGCATGGTCGCGCCGCATGCGCGTGCTCTCGCTGCGGAACGTCAACGCCTCGGCATACGGGTTCACCACGGCGATGGGTTTGAGCAGGGTTTGCGCGGCACGATGCACGGCGCGGATCGCCTCGGCCTGTTTGCCTGCGAGCAAGCCTTGCAAGGTTCTGGCCGAACGCTGCCGCGCATGGATTGCCGCGGTTTGTTCCCGCGATTCGTTGATCGTGAGCACGAGGCAGCGATTCAATAATTCTTCGTCAAGATCGATCGCGGTCGTGGTCAGCAACAACATCACTGGGCCTTCGACCCGGTATTCCTCGGTGACGAGTTTGCCGGTCTGTGGATCCTTGCCGGTGCTCGCAATCGTCAGCTCGCCCTGCGACTGCAGCAGCTTCAACGCATACGCCGCCTGGCGCACGCCTTCCTCTTCGGCGATGGCGAGGATTTTGTGTTTGAGGTCGCCTTCGCCGAGATAAAACAAACTCTGCCCGGTCATCGCCGAGTAATGAACCCGTTCGGGTTCCGGCATGAGCGACAACAGCGCTTCCATCAGCGTCGATTTTCCGGCCGCACTGGTGGACTGGATCAGCACCGCCAGCGGCTTGTCGAGCTTGCGCGAGACCGCCGCCAGATAACCCACCAGCGCATTGCTGTCCTCGCCGACCACGCCGATCGCCGCCACGTCGCGCACGATGCGCATCGCCAGATGCGGATCGCGCAGCAGCGCTAAACCCGCTGCTTCGAGTTCGGGCGTCAACGTCGGTTCTTTCGGTGCCGGCGTCAGCGTTTGCTTGATCGTCGCATCCTGCAATGCTTCCAGTTGCAACAGCACCGCGCCGAGGTCGGCGCGGATCACGGGTTCGGCTACACCCAACTCGACCGCCGCCTGCGTGGTATAGCTCGCCCGCGCACGCGCTGCGTACAGGTCCAGCGTATCGACGTAGAAGCGGCTCTCACGCGAGACCAGCAGATTCACCTTGAGCGTGTCGTAAGCCAGATTCTTCGGCAACCCGCGCACGCGGTAGCGGCGGTCGCCCAACTGCAAGACCACTTCGCGTTCGCTGACCTCGGCCGACACGGCCGGTGGTGCAGTCGGCAGCGGCGATGCAGGCAACGGCTCCGGATTGGACGCGGCTTCGATCGCCGCAACGGCTTTTGTTTTAGTCGCCGCTTTGGCTTCACGTCCAACCGCATCCACAGCAGCGGCTAAGGGAAGATCGGATGCCGATGCGGCCGCATCTGTTTCCCTGATGACCGCTTTTGGTGTGCCTTGCCCCAACCACTCCGCCTTGCGGATCACGATGCCCAGCGACTTCGCCGCCGGCTGCACTTTCAGCGCGTACTCGTTAGCGTCCATGCCTTTGGGGAACTGGATGCGATAGCACTCGATGCCTTCGGCCATCAGCTTCGCGGCCAACGCGGTCGCTGCCTGCTCGCCGGCGTCGTCGCGGTCGTAGGCGATCAGCACGCGCTGCGTGCCGTGATCGCGCAACGCCTGCAGGTGCTCGTCGGTGAACCCGCCGACGCCATAGCTGGCGGTGACGTTGCGATAGCCGGCATTCCAGAACGTGAGGGCATCGATGAGGGATTCGGTGAGGATGATTTCTTGCGAGGCGGACAGCGCTTCGACGTTCCACACGCCACGATGCGGCCCCGGCAGATACAAGTGCAGCGGCGTGCCGGGGCGCAGGTTCGGCGTGATCTTGCGGCCGTAGACTTCGGACACCTGGCCGGCGGCATCGCGCACCGGGATCACCAGCGAGCCGTTGAAGTGTTCGTGTCCCGAGTCGCGCAATACGCCCAACCGTTGCAGGCGTGTACGCACGTCGGCACCGGCCTTGCGATTCATTGCCGGCAGGCGCAGGCCGAGCGTGCGATTGGCAAACCCGAGCTGGAAGCGGTCGATGATCTCTGGATGATCCAGCCCACGCGAGGCCAGATACGCCAGCGCTTCGGGGCTTTGCTTCAACGTCGCGTGGTAATAGTCGACCACCTGCGCCAGCAGCGCCGCATCGTTGGCGTCGGGCGTCACCGGCGTGGCCAACCTGGGCACCGTCGATTGCTTCACGATGGGGCCGGCGGCTAAAGGAAGATCGTTGCGCAGCAATTCGACCGCGTGCCGGAACGACACGCCCTCGGCACGCATCACCCAGTCGATCGCCGTGCCGCCGGTCTGGCACGCGCCCAGGCAGTGCCACAGGTTTTTCGCGGGCGAGACCACCAGCGAGGGCGTCTTGTCATCGTGGAACGGGCAGCGCCCGTGCCAGTCGGCACCGTGGCGCGCAAGCGCCACGCCTCGCGCTTCGACCAGACGCTGCACGCTGACCTCGGCTTTGAGCCGTTCGAGTTCGTGATCGGGGATGCGGGCCATGCAAAGCCTCCTTCGCTGGAAAATGTGTCAATACCCGTTTAATGTGTTATTTATATACCTCATGCTGTTTACAAGTCAAACCTATCGAGAACGGAGACATACGGTGATGGGATCGCTGACCCAATGGCTTCTGCCCATGCACTTCCCTGTGCGCCTGATCCAGCTACGCAAAGCCGCCGACCTGACCCAGCAAGACCTGGCCGAGACGGCAGCCCTGCACGTCAATCAGATTCGTCGCTACGAGGCGGGGACGGCGCAGCCGACCTTAGAGGCCCTGATTCGGCTGGCGAAGGCGCTGCGCGTGAGTTTGGACAATCTGGTCTTTGTCGAAGACGAGCGCGGCCCCGACGAGGCCCTGCGCCTGCAGTTCGAGGCACTACAACAGTTCGACGACGACGAACGCCAGACCGCGCAGGCCGTACTCGAAGGTCTCATTCTCAAGCACCAAGCTAACCAGTCTCTGCTGCGCACACGCGGCCATGCGACCGCTGCGATCGATCGCAAGATCAAGAAGCCGGCGCAACGCGCTAGCCGCTAAACGAAGAAGCCCCGCTGTGAAGGCGGGGCTCGGGCGATCCATCTGCTTGGTGTTGGGGAAAACGGAATGGCGCATCGCCTAAGCGATAGCATTCTTTAGTCCTGCTTCGACCTGTGCCAACGACCAATGAAGTAAGCGGCCAAAAAAGCCACGCCTCCGCTTGCAAAGAACCCGCTAATGGCAAGCGCTCCGTTCGGCCCGCCTAGCTGCATCGTTCTTGCAAATCCGACGATCCCGATCCCAAAGCACATGCTTGAAAAAAGCAACTCCAACTTCAATGACTTCATGAAGGTGCGGTATGTGTCTGGGCCAAATCTCTGATCGACGAGATTTCGGATAAAGGACTTTCCGGGAAGGTCACCACGAAAAAAAGCGCCAACAATCACCACCAAGGGAATAAAAACGACGAATTGCCAAGGAAATATCCAGTCACGAGCAAGCTGGGATGTTGGAAGGGTGAAGCCCTGCACAAGCCCGCCGCCAACGAAATAGACCCAGATAGCTGCTATGAGAAAGATAGATTTCTTCATACAAAATATTTACTCAGGCGTCTTCATTTCTTTCGCGCACTCGATGTGCCTGTTGCACGATTTGCAGCGCAAATGCTGGCTTGCAGAGAATGCGGAAGCGCCCGCAGGCCGTTGGCAATAAGGGCACTTGACGCTACGCACGTTGTGAATTGAAAAGAGTCCGACTACAAAAAAGCTTATAGATATCCCCGTTTCTACAGAATCAGGGACATCTCCATGCAACATCATAAACAGGGAAGCCAGAACTACAATGCCGACCCACCAGACGAGGAACGTCAGCCAAAAACGACGGCGCAGAAGTCCAACTCTTTCAATGAACCGGCACGCGTCGGCTACCACATCCGACCTCAAACCATTCACCAGTCAAGCGCTCCTGAATTCCAGAGGCCTTCAGCGGCATTCACGATAGCTTGCCCAATGGATGCGGGTGATGGAGAGGCTACGGTCGCTGTATATGCTTGACCTGCAAACGCTCCTGCTCCCCCACCTTCGCCAAATTTTTTGCCGAATATGCCTTTTGAAAAACCATAGTCGGGTGCATGGCATTCGTTCTCCGTCATGCTTCCGCCAACATCCAATCCCCAACCCACGTCGGCTTCTGCGTACTTTTGCGAATCAAAACCAGTCGAAGGCCCGCTTGCTGTGTGTCCATTCGTTAGACCTAGCCCATAACCTGCGAAGCCACCACCGCCTGCCCCGACGTTTAATTGAGCTTGATAATAAACTGTCGAATTCCATCCATCGAGATTGTAGCCATAGCCAATGCTTGCACTAGCGCCGCCCCCGGGCGCGATGACTGCTCCGTTTATCCCCACAACTATCTGGTATGCCAGTCCACGCGGGTCGTAGCGGCTGATCGGATTCCCGCCCACATAGGCATAGGAATTCAATCCCGCGTTAAGTCCGATCGGATCACTACGCAAATAGCGCCCGATGCTCGCGTCATAGTCCCTAAAAATGTTGTACCAAGTACCGGTTTCGGCGTCGTAGTACTGCCCCGGGAAGCCGATGTTCAGGCCGCCGATGGTGTCCGTGGTTACGGTGCGGTCGAAGGCGTAGTTGCTCGCCGCCCAGACCGTCGCTTTGGCGGCATTGGTGACCACCTCCGGCCGGCCCAGGTGGTCGTTCTCGATGTAGTACAGGGTATTGCCGCGAACCAACCCCAGCAACTCGCCATCGCCACGAACGTAGTCCGTCCAGCTGCCCCCGACCTTGAACTCCGCCAGCAGACTGCCATCGGAGGCATAGATGAAATTTGTCGTGCCATTCGGCCCCGACTTGCTCACCCGCTGGCCGAAGCCGTTGACCTGGTAGCTTGTCGTCACGCTTGATCGGCTGCTGCTGTCGATTCGCCCAAAGGCGTCGTAATGCAAGCCCACGGCCACGCCATCGGCCCCGGTGAAGCCGTTGCTATTGCCGTTCGCATCATAGGTCCAAGCGCGGGATGCGGCACCTGACAAGCTGCTCAACAGCCGGTTGCTTTGCGTGTCATAGCTGAACGCCGTACTCGCTGCACCGGACCTGGTGTAGCTCGTCCGGTTGCCGACCGGATCGTAGGCGAATCCTTCGGTGACTCCGTCTCCACGCGCCGCGCTGGTCAGACGTGAAAGTTCGTCATACCCGTAGTTCTGAGTAGCCGTGCCGTCGCGCCCATTGGCCAGGGCCGTAATCTGGTCGTTGGCATCCCGACCATAGGTGAGTGATTGCTGGACGGCACCTGTCGTTGGGTCGGTACCGACAATAGAGGCCAGGCGGCCATCGCTGTCGTAGTCCAGGTCCCGATAGAAACCGTTGCCATAATGAACACTCAAGCGATCGCCCGATGGTTCGTAGAGCAGGGTATCGGCCACGACTTGAGTCGCTCCGTTGAACGTCGCGGAGATCGAGCGGATACGACCATCACCATATGTGTAGCTTGTGACCTTGCCGTCCGGGTAGGTCAGATTGGTCAGCCGATCGAGGTTGTCGTAGCCGAAAGTCGTCGTGTAGATAGACGTGGAAATCTTGTTGACCTGCGTCGCTCGTTTACCGGTCGGCGTATAAGTAAACGACGTGTATCCCGTCGGATCGGTGATCTGGCAAAGACGGCCTTTGCCGTTGGTGCAAGTGTCGTACAGAAACGTCTGCTGCTTGGTCCCGATCGCCAAACTCGTCACACGGCCTACGCCATTGTATCCGTAGGTCGTGGTGGACAAATCTCCCCGTACCATGGACGTGCGCCGGCCGTAAGCGTCGTAGGCAAACGTGGTCACTTTCGTATCGGGGCTACTCAGTCTCCACAGTTGCCCGAAACCGTCGTAACTGTATTGGGTAACCAGACCCCTGGGGTCGGTCACGCTTGTGATCCGCCCACCCGCATCGTAGGTAAAGCGGGTTACGCCACCACGAGGGTCGGTCGCCGTTATTACCCGATTCTGACTGTCGTAGGCCAAGGACGAGACTCGCCCGAGAGAGTCGGTAATCGAGGTGACGTAGCCGCTCTCGTCGTACGCGTAGCGGAGGTTCTGACCATGATTGCCACGCCGCGCCTTTGGCCTGCCCAGTTCGTCGTAGTCGATATAGGACGTCACATCGTCGTAGGTGACGGTATAACGTGTGACGACACCAGTGACAGGATCGCGCTTCGAACGTTTCTGGTTTCGGTTGACCGTAGTCTGCATCAACGAGCTGTTCGCGTCATACAGGAAGTTCCAGACCGAATTCTGGGATCGTACCGTGCCGCCATCATCCGACGGATCGTAGACGGTTTCCGGTCTCGTGATGGTGATCAGGCGGTCCGCTTGATCGTAATCGTAGGTGACAGAGCTTCCATCAGGCTCCGTAACCGATGCGATATGGTTTCTCAGGTATGAAAACGTTCTCGCTGCAGCGGTAGTGCCGACGGTGCGCGTCACCGACGAAACCCGTCCTCTAAGATTGTACACATAGTCGTAGGCCACGCCGTTGATGTCGACGACATGCGAAGGCAAGCCAAAACTGTTGTAACCGCTGTACGTCAACAGCGTCCCGATGGATGTCTGGACAGTCAAGAGATCGCCCGTCGAACCAAAGGTACGCGTGACTGCATCCCCCGTACCGGGTATCGGGCCGTCTATCGTCGTCGAGACCGGAAGTCCGTTTGCCTGCAGTGTGTAGCTGTAGGTCGTGACGCGAGTCTGGTTGGCCACTCCATTTGCAGAAAGGTTTTTTACCGTCTCTGTTGCGATACGCCCGTTCGCATCGTAGGTGTAGCTGGTTTCGTTATCGCTCTCCACTCGTCGACTGATCAGGCGATTCTTGGCCGAGTCCCATGTGTAGTTGACGACGGTGGCATTCGTCGCGCCAACACCATGGACTTCCTTCAGGACTCGCCCGGAAGCGTCGTAGTCCAGATCGGTGACTTTATTGTTGTAGTCGGTCACCTTGTCCGTAAATCCGTTGACGTCGCTCGTCCTCGTATACAGCGACGCCGGGCATGACACCGAGGGCAAACCCGTAACCGACTCCAGCTTCCCCTTCACAAAACGATACGACGCCTGCTTGCCGAGCGGATTGGTCTCAAGGACAGTCAGGGTATTCGCATCTGGAGTCGCGTAGCTGAACGTGAATTTCTCCACGGACGCGGTACCAATTCGACGCTCGGTGCTGACGGCACGACCATTTGCGTCATACGAAAATACCGAATCGAGATCAGTGCCATTTCGACTCGTGCTCGTCAGCGCACCAGGGTGTGATGGGTCACCATAAGTAAAGCGCCCTGGAGAACCCGGACCGGTAATCGATGAGAGCAAATACGCTCCCGGGATGGGCGACGGGTCCTGATAGGT